>JAEUHT010000135.1 GCA_016793265.1 Planctomycetota bacterium | reverse complement strand
GCGTCGACTGCCTCGGCCGCGGCGGCGAGTTCGGCCTCGTAGGCGGCCTGCTCTTCGAGATACTCCGGCGACGGCTGCACCAGGGCGGCTGTCGCCGCCGCCATCGCCGCGCGCTGCTTCTGGCGGTGGCTGCGCACCAGCAGGAACATCGCCAACAGCAGCACGGCCGGGATGCTGAGCACGATGGCGCGCCGTTCGGTCGGCATCTCCTGCCACGAGGCCGCGGCGCGCCTGGTGATGGCCTGCCAGTTCTGCTGCATGCGAGCGAACTCGTCGACCGGCGGTTCGCGGTCGCGGCGCAGTTGAGCCAGCGCCACCTCGATCAGCGGTCGCAGCTCGGGGCCCTCGGTAGCGAGGCGGCCTTCGAGCGCCTTCTTGGCGCCCGGTTGGTCGATCTGCGCCAGGCGGGTGATGGCGAAGCGGCGTACGAGCAGCTCGCGGTGGCCCAGCACGGCCAGCAGCAGCGGCAGTTCCTTGGCCTGGGGCAACGTCGACGAGCCGTTCTGCAGCCAGTAGGCCAGCGCCTCGCCGGTGCCCGGCACCTTGCCGCCGTCGATCGCCGTCGCCGCGCGCAGCAGTTGGTCGTGGGCGCCGAGGTCGTGCAGCGCCAGCAGCGCGGCCGTGACCTCGGTGGCCGCGGTGCCCAGGTCGTCGCGATGGTCGTCGATCAGGGCCAGCAGCGGCTCGACGCCGGCGGGGCGGCGCCACTTGCCGAGCGCCTGCACGGCGAGCGTGCGCACGGTGCGGTCGGGGTCGTCGAGGGCCCGGATCGCCGCGTTGGTGGCCTTGGCGTCGCCGTTCTGCAGCAGGCCCTGCATCGCTTGTTGGCGCGCCAGAGCGCTGCTGCTGTTCGCCAACACCTCGCCGCAGGCAGCGAGGTTCGCTTCGCCCTTGCCACGGGCCAGCAAGAACGCGGCGCGCGCCGCGACCTCCGCTTCGCCCTCGATGGCGAGCCGCTGCAGCGTCGCCACGTCGGCCTTCGCCGGCTCACGTTCGGCGACACAAAGGGCGGCGGCGTCGTCGACCGGTTGTGGTTGTTGCACCGTCGTCGGCGTCGGCGGCAGCCCGGGTGCGGGCTCTTGCGGGATCAGCAACGGCAGCAGGCAGAGTACGGCGAAGCCCATGGACACCTCGGCCTCGCTATCGGCCAGCCGATGGCCGCGGCTGCAATCGGGATCCGGATCCTCGTCAAGCGCGGGTGCTGCAGGATTCGATAGGGGTCGAGGATGCGCCAGGAGTCCTTCACGCCCGAAACGGCACCGCCGCCGGCGCGGCTCGAGTTCGCCGAGCGGCGGGCGTTCGTGCGCACATGGATCCTGGCCGCGTCGATCTGCGCCGTGGCCCTCGTCTTCGAGGCGCCGTGGCCCGTGGTCTGGCTGACGACCTCCGGTGCCGTGCTGGCGATGCTGATCGAACGCAACGGCATGCGCGCCGAGGCCACCCAGCGCATCGCCTTGATCGTCAACTCGGCGCGCACCGAAGGCCAGCGCGACGCGATCGCGCAGGTGATGTCGCTGCAGCTCGCCTACGAGAGGTCCCGTTCCGTGTTCGAGGCCCTGCGCGAAGGGGTCGTCGTCGTCGACGCTGGTGGCGAGATCGTGCTCGCCAATCCGGCGGCGCGCCGCGCCATGCAGGCCCCGCTCGCCGATCCGGTCGGCCGGTTGTTGTGGGAGGCGCTGACGCCCGAACTCGCGGCGAGCGCGCGCGACGCCTGGCAGGCGCTGCGGCAGTCGAGCCGCAGCCCGAGCGAACTGCCGTTGGTGCGCTACTCGGCGATCCCGTGCCGCGACTCGGTCTACGACCTCACCGCCGTGGAGGCGACCTCGTCGCGCACCGGCCAGGACTTCGGCAGCGTGTTCCTGCTCGTCGACACGACGCGCGTCTACGAGCTGCAGCGGCTGAAGGACCGGTTCTTGTCGAGCGTGTCGCACGAACTGCGCACGCCGCTGACCAACATCTGCGCCTACGCCGAGATCCTCGACGGCATGACGCCGCAGGCCAACGCCGCCGGCCACGCCGATGAGTGGCCCGAGTTCGTGCGCGTGATCCACGAAGAAGGGCTGCAGCTGAGCCGGCTCGTCGACGCCATGTTCGACTACCTGCAGCTCGAAGGTGGCGAGGCCCGCTTCGCCAACGACCGCATCGACGGCGCCGGCATCGTGCGCGCCGTCGCCGCCGAGTTCGCGACCGTGCTGCAGCGGCGCTGCATCGTGTTCGACTGCCGCATCCCGGGCGAGGCGATGGTGCTGATGGGCGACGGCCGCCGGCTCGAGCAGATCGCCCGCAACCTGCTCGACAACGCCATCAAGTTCACGCCCGAAGGTGGGCGCGTGCAGCTGACGGTGGCCTGGCGCGACGAGGCGTTCGAGCTGCGTGTCGAGGACTCCGGACCGGGGGTGCCCGTCGACGACCGCCAGCTGGTGTTCGAGAAGTTCCACCAGCTGCGCGACCACATGACCGACAAGCCGACCGGCACCGGCCTCGGCCTCGCCACCAGCCGCGCCATCGTCGCCCGCTTCGGCGGCTTGATCTGGTGTGAGGATTCGCCGCTCGGCGGCGCCGGCTTCGTCGTGCTGCTGCCGGGGCTCGGCCAGCCCCGCTTGGCGTCGATCGGCGCCGGGGCCGGCAACGCCGGCGCCTTCTGAGCACGATCCACGAACGCCCGGTGGCGCCGTCGCCACTCGCTTCCGGATGATGCGCGGGTGTCGACCTCTGCCTGCGAACCCGCCAAGGCGCCGCGCGCCGTGCTGCTCGTCGCCGCCGTGCTGGCCGGGTTCGTGGCCACGCTCGGCGTGAGCACACCGGTGCCGTCCGAGGATGGCGTCAGCTACCTGAGCATGGCGGCGGCGTTCGCGGCCGGGCGCTGGCACGAGGGCTTCGGCGCGGTGTTCCCGCCGGGATTCCCGCTGCTGCTGGCGCCGTTCGTCGCCGTCGGCGCACCGCCGTGGGGCGCGGCCATCACCGGCGGCGCCGTCTGCCTCGGCCTCACCCTGTTGCCGCTGTGGCGGCTCGCCGAACACCACCACGCCGGTGCCGGCTGGCCCGCGGTCGTGCTGTTTGCCACGGCGCCGCTGCTGCCGCGGGTCGCCGCCGAGGTCTACAGCGAACCACCGTTCCTGCTGCTGATGGCGTTCGGCACCTGGTGGGGGTGCCGCGGGTCGTGGTGGCGCTGCGGGGCCGCCGCCGGCGCTGCGTTCTGGATCCGCCCCGAAGGGCTGCTGCTGGCCTTGGCGTTCGTGCTGGTCGACCGCCGCGCCGTGCGCGCGCTGCTGCCGGCCGGGCTCGGTGTCGCCGCGCTGGCGCTCTCGCGCGGGCTCGCCGGGCACGGCTTCGATGCGCTGCCGATGCTCACCTTCCACGAGCAGCGGGACGACCTCGCCGGTCGCGGCGACGTGCTGCGCAACCTGCTCGCCGTACCGGCGGCGTGGTTCGAGGCCTTCGGCGGTCTCGGCGCGGTGGTCTGGCTGGCGCTGCGGTCGGCGCCGCGCGGCGAACGCGGCGGTGTCGGCGCAGTCGCGCGGGCGCCGCTGTGGTGGCAGATCGGGCTGCAGGTCGCCGTCGTCTGCACCTTCGTCGTGCGCCGGCGCTTCTTGCTCTCGTGTGCCGTGCCGGTCGCCGCGCTCGCCGGCCGCGGCCTCGCCACGCTGCCGCGGCGTGCGCGCACCGTGCTCGTCGCCACCATCGCCGCCACCGGCCTCGCCTTCACGCTGCGATCGGGCATCGACGCCGATCGTCGGGTCGAACGCGAACTCGGCCAGTATCTCGGCAGCCAGCTCGCGCCCGGCGAACGTATCGCCAGCGACCTGCCGCGGGTGGTCTGGTTCGCGGGCCAGCCGCCGCCGCCGCCGCGCCACTTCGCCGCCGATCGGCTGCTGGCGTTCGCGCGCGCGCCCGGCGTGCGCTGCGTGGTGCTGAGCACGGGCAGCCGGCGCGATTCGGCGCGCGAGGCGGCGGCGGCGCTGGCCGCCGAGTGCGAGCCGTTCGTGCTGCCGCCGCCGCTAGCCGACGCCTGTGCGGCGCGCGGCATCCGCGTGCTCTGGCGCCGCTGAACCTGCCCGCCGCAGCGCGACCACCAGCAACACTGCGTCCCAGGCGGTGATCACGTAGAGGCTGTTGAGCCACTCGTCGCCGGCGTCGCCGACGAGCTCCTGGCCCGGTTGGCAACACAGCGCCCACGCCAGCAGCAGCAGCAGCGTGCGGCGGTGCGGCAGCCGCAGCAGCAGCAGGAACAGCAGCGGCAGCAGGGCCACGTGGTGCGCCTTCCAGCTCAACGGGCTCAACAGCACGGAGAGCACCAACGCGGCGGCGAACACGAACGCACGCGCCGACGCCGAGCTGCGCGTGCGGTGGGCGACCACGAGCAGCGCCGTCAGCCCCAGCAGCGACGACAGGCGCGTCAGCCACGCCACCAGCTCGGGCGGCCAGCAGAGCCCGGGCACGAAGCCGAACGGCACGCGCGCCGCGAACTCGGCCGGTACCTCGCCGAACCAGCGGGCGAGGCCGGAGCGCAGCGATTGGTTCATCCACTCGAAGGCCGGGAAGTCGAGCGCCGGGTCGGCGAACGCATCGGTCTGCGTGCCGAGCCGCCAGCTGCCTTCGAGCCAGCGCCACCACGGTGCCAGGTCGAAGTGCATCAGCGGCAGCGTCAGCGCGACACAGCCGAGGCCGGCGGCCAGCGTGTACGCGACCGTGCGCCGGCGGCCGAGCACGAAGAACAGTGGCAGCAGCCAGAGCTGGGTCGGTTTGGTCGCCAGCGAGAAGCCGAGCAGCAGCCCGGCCAGCCCTTCGCGGCGGCGTTCGGCGAGGTCGAACGCGGCGAGGCACAAGGCGAGGTTGACGAGGTTGCCGCCGCCACCGTGGGTGTCCCGCAGCACGAAGCGGGCGCCCAGCAGCGTGGTGCCGAACCACAGCAGATGCCAGTTGCGGGCCGGCGCGGCGGGCGCGGGCGGCGCGCGTGGTGCCACCTGCCGGCGCAGCAACAGCGCGATCGCGGCGAGGCTGCCGAGCTGCAGCACGGCCCACGCGGCGCGGGCCGCGGGCATGGAGAACAACTCGGCGACGGCGGCGAACGGCGCCGTCAACAGGCCGAACGACGGCGGGTAGGGCGGATGCAGCACCTTGGCAGGGCGCCGCGGGTCCGTCGTCCACGGCGCGTAGAGGTCCTCACCGTGCACGAGGCGACGGCCGAACTCGACGTGGTCGAGGATAACGCCGCGTTCTTCGCGGCGGCTGGTGGCGCGCGCCAACAGGAACAACGCCAGCAGGGCCCACAGCAGCGGCCACCAGGAGCGCGGTCGGCAGGCGATCTTGGGCCTCGTCGGGTCAGGGCATCGCAGATGCGGGGCGGGAACCGCACCCGCTGCAGAGAGCCACGTGGTGGCGCGGCGCTCTCAGCCCTTGATGTGGGCCGACACCAGCTTGGTCATCTCGAACATCGTGACCTTCTCCTTGCCACCGAACACGGCCTTGAGGGCGGCGTCGGCGTTGATGTTCGTCTTGGCCTTGGCATCCTGCAGGCCGTTCTTCTTGATGTAGTCCCAGAGGCGCTTGGTGATCTCGCTGCGCGGCATCGCGTCCTTGCCGACGATCGCCGCCAGCACGTCGTCAGGCTGCACGGGCTTCATCAGGGCGGGGTTGGGCTTGCGCGTCTTCTTCTCGGGCATGGCTTCTTCGCTGCTCATCGCATCACGACAGTAGGGGTTGGAACGCCGGTGCGAACGCCGGCAGCTCGGGAACGTCCCCGTTCGGCTCGCCGCCGTCCACTGCCATTCCCATCTTTCGGGGAGCCCGCCGGCGGGGCTGCGCCCTGGTTTCGCCCGACCGCGCCCGTAGCCTCGGTGCCGTGGCCCTCACCGAAGTCCACCTCGCGGAGCTGCTGGCGATGCTGCGTTCGCCGGTGACCGGCTTCGACTGCGGCACGCTCTGCGCGCCGACGAACGGCGGGGTGCCGGTCTGTTGCCACGCCGAGACCGTCCTGCCGGTGCTCTACGTGGCCGAACTGGCGCTGCTGCAGAAGCGCAGCGACCTGTGGCGGCGCCACGTGCCACAGGCTGCCGACGGCGGCCTCCGCCTCCGCGCCCGACCGTGCGACGTCTTCGCGGTGTGCAAGGGCCATCGGAGCTGCGAGCGGGACAACCGTTCGTTGGCGTGCCGGTCGTTCCCGTTCGAGCCGTACCTGGACCACGACGATCGCTTCGCCGGCCTCGTCTTCGCGTTCGAGTATGCGCCGTTGTGCCCCCTGATCGCGGGCGAGCACGACGTCCTGCCGGTGTTCGTGGCCGAGTGTGGCGCGATGTGGCGGCGTCTGTTCGAGCTCGACGACGACGAACGCCGCTTCTACGCCGGCTGCAGCCGCACCCTGCGGCGTCAGTTCGGCCGCTTCGGGGCGCCGATCCCGGTGTTCACCGAACAGGGTGTGGTGCCGATGCCAACGAGGCGCCGACGCGGGCGCCGGAATTCGTTGGCCGATTGACGCCGAACGTCGCCTGTAGCCTCGCACCGGCCCTGCCCTCATGCGCCTGCCGCGCATCGGGCCGGCTCCCTGTCTTCGGCATCTACCGACACCGCGTCATGAACCACCCTGTCTGCCGCCATTCCCTCTCGCTGCTGACGCTCGCCATCGCGTCCAGCACTGCCGCCGCCCAGAGCTACTTCTCGCAGCATGGCGAGATCCTCATCGCGGCCGGTGACCAGGTGCCCGGCCTGCCGGCCGGGTTGACCATCTACGCTGCTTCCTCGGTCGGCCTCGATTCGCCCAGCATCGACCAGAACGGCAACGCGGTCTTCCGCGCCCGCTTCGCCGACGTCGGTGGCACCGGCGGCCTGACCACCCTGAACGACCGCGGCATCCTGTTCGGCCGCACCTACCAGGACCTGCAGGTGGTCGTGCGCAGCGATGATCCGGCACCCGGCATCCCGGGCGCCACGCTGCGCAGCAGCGCGGCAACCGGCAGCAGCGGCCTCAACAGCACGGTGCGCATCAGTCCATTCAACAAGATCCTGTTCTTCGCCAGCAGCATTTACGACGCCGCCAACCCGACGGCGACGCCGACGACCTCGGACACGGCGCTGTTCTGGGGCCCGGTCGGCACCTACGTGCCGATCGCGCGCGAAGGCGAGGAGGTGCCGTTCTACCCTGCGGGCTCGGGCATCCTGTGGGGTCAGGTCACGACCGGCTGGAGCGGCCAGTATTCGCAGATCAACTCGGCGGGCGTCGTGCTGCAGCAGACCCAGTTGACCGGCAACGTCACCGCCAATGACGACGTCATCTCCTGGACCGGCACGCCGGGCAGTCTGCAGATCGTCTGCCGCGAAGGGGATGTCTGGCCGGACGGCTCGGTGTTGACCGTCGAGAGCGGCACGACGATGAGCTTCACGCACCTGCTCAATGAGCCCGGCATGGTGCTGCACACGGTCAAGTTCCTGACCACGAGCGGCACGGCGACCACGGCCAACGACCGCGCCTTGTCGATCTGGATCAACGGCACCGAGAACATCATCGCCCGCGAAGGCCAGCAGGCGCCGGGTCTGGCGCCGGGCGTGCTGTTCGCCGACGCGACCAACGGCTGGACGGCCACCGGCATCTCGCAGTTCACCAAGTCGGGCACCACGACGCTGAACGCCGCTCTCTACGATGGCGGCGCCACCATCTCGACGCTCAACGACCGGGCCATCTTCTACGGCGGCCTCAACGGTTGGGCTGTGATCATGCAGGAGGGCGACCCGGTGCCCGGCATGCCCGGCGTGACGTTCGGCCCGGCCAACGACAGCAGCATCGCTTGCAATGACTCGGGCGGCGTCGTGTTCCTCGCTTCCCTGGTCGGCACTCCTGGTGGCGCAAACGACGACTCGGGGCTGTTCTACAGCAAGAACGGCGTGCTGACGATGCTCGCCCAGGAGGGGCAGTCGGTGGTCGCCGATGGTCTGCCGAGCGGCTGGATCTACGACAGCATCGCCACTGGCGGCACCGCCACCCCGCGCCTGACCGAGAACGGCATGCTGCTGTGGCAGCCGTCGATCTGGGACGGCGTCAGCGGCCTGTCCGGAAAGACCGTCGTGCTCGGCTGGACCGAGGCCAACGGCTTCCAGTGCTTCATGGGCATGACCGATCCGGTCACCACTTCGCTCGGCACCAGCACGCCGTTCGGCATCAGCAGCCTCGGCTCCTACAGCGGTTCGGACGGCGCCGGCACGGCCTGGGTCAACAACAACGGCGACTTCACGGCGAAGCTCAACTTCCAGGGCACGCCTGCCCTGCAGGGCGCGATCATCCGCGGCCACGTCGGTGTGCTGCAGGCCAAGCCGGGCTCGATCGACGTCGTCGCCGGCGGTTCGCAGTCGTTCACCATCCACGCCGGCCCGGGCCAGGCCTTCCGCCTCTACGGCATCCTCGGCACGCTCAGCGGCACCCGCCCCGGCATCGTCACGCCGCTCGGCCCGCAGCTGCTGCCGCTGAACCCGGACTTCTGGACCCAGCTCTCGCTCGATCTCGCCGGGTCGATCGTCTACCCGAACTCGTTGTGGTTCACCGACGCGAACGGCAACGCGACCGCGGGCTTCAACCTGCCGCCGGGCATCACGGCGCTGCAGGGCTCGATGCTGCACCACGCCGCGATCCTGCTCGATGGCAACCTGAGCAGCACCTACATCACCGAGCCGACGGCCGTCCACCTCTACTGAGCGACGTGCGGGCCACGGGCTTCGCCCGCCCGGTTGGAGCCGACGCCCGCAACGGGCGCGGCTCAACGGCGACAGGCTGGGTCGAGCTGCTGTTCCATCGCGCGGGGACGGCGGTAAGCCGATGGGGAACTACTGAGCGACGTGCGAACCTCGGGCTTCGCCCGCCCGGTCGGAGCCGACGCCCGCAACGGGCGCGGCGCAACGCTGGCCGCGCCCTTCTTGCCCTTCTTGGTCGCGGCCTTCGCTTTGCCCTGCGCCTTGGCCGCGTCCGCGGCGAGGCTCGCTTCGAACTGCGCCAACAGCTTCTTCGGCGCCTGGGCGCGGTAACTCTCGTCGAGCCACGCTTCGAGTTGGGCGGGCGGTGGCGGCGCGTGGTCGGCGAAGGAGATCGTCACCCAGCCGCTCTTGCCGAGGCCGTAGGGCGTCGGTTCGGCGTCGGGGAGCGTGAGCGCGAGCGGGCCCGAGAACGGCAGCTTCAGCGACAAGCCCGGCGGGTCGCCCGGCGCGCTGAGGTAGGCGAACGTCTTGTCATGGACGGCGAGGTCCAGGTGCCCCGGCCAGGGGCTCTTCAAGTGCGCGCCGGGGTAGCGGGTGAGGCCGCGCTGGCGCAGTTCGTGGATCAGGTCGGTCCGGGTGGGTTGCTTCCTGCGGGTGGCCATGCGGGCGATGGTAGCCCACAGAGGGACCGAGGTGCCGTTCGCCGTGCCTTCAGCCGCGGCGGGTCGAGAGCAGGGCGCCGACGCCGGCGACCACGAACGAGCCGAGCCACAGGAAGTAGCCGACGCGGAACAGGTCGAACAGGTTCTGGTCGTTGTAGTAGATCCAGCTCGCGTCGAGGGCGGCGCAGCCGAGCAGCGCGAGACCGCAGCCGAGCCGGCAACGGCGTGCCACGGCGAGCAGCATCGCCAGCACCATCACGAGGTTGGTCAGACAGGTGGCGCCGAGCGTCAGCAGCTTCGAGCGATCGAACCACTCGTTGCCCTGGTGCTCGCTGACGAGCAGTTGCCAGGCGAAGCGGCAGGCGCCCCAGCCGGGCAGCCAATCCGGGCCGCTGACCGCCTGCAGGCCGGCCTCCGGGGCGACGCCGAGCTTCTCGCCCCACGCCGGCAGGGCGCCGAACAGGTCCTGGCCACGCACCACCGGCACGAACCACGACACCAGGAACAGCACGAAGCCGACCAAGAGCCAGCGCGCGCCGAGGTCGCCGCCGCCGCCAACCTCGCGACCGCTGCCGCGCGCCGCCTTCGGCTTGCCCTTGCTCATGCGTTCACCTCCGGCTCGGCGCCCAGTCGGCGCGGTAGCGCAGGACCAGGTCGCGGCACTTGCGATAGACGGCGCTCGTCGCCCGCACGTCGTGGGCGTTGTACTCGGCGATCTTGACGATCTCGCCGGCGGCGTAGGCCGGCGCCACCATCGAGCCGTCCATCACTTCCTTCGGGCTCTCGATGCCGAGCGCCCAGCAGACGACGTCGAGCTTGGACGGGCCGCGACCACGCTGCGAGACCAGCTCGAACAGGTCCAGGTGCGGCCGCAGCGCGAACCGCTGCGACATCAGGTCGACGCGCGCCGGGATGCCGTGGATCAGGCTGCGCGTGACCAGGAACGGGATGTCGAAGCCGCGGCCGTTGAACGACACCACCGTCTCGGCGCGGCTGGCGAGCGCCCAGAATGCGCGCAGCAGGTCGGCTTCGTCCATCAGCCGCAGCCACGGCGGGCACGACTCGAGCAAAAAACCCCCGGGCGGCACCGCCAGCACGGTGACCTCGTCGGCGCCGCCGTCGGCATCGGCGTCGCCGTCGCCGATCGCCAGCGAGACGACCTTGCCGAAGAACGGCGACATGCCCATCACCGCCGCCGGCTCCATCTCCTTGCGCGTGGCGTTGTCGCTGAGCGCTTCGGCGACCGTCGGTGGCAGCTCGCGGCGGTCGAACGCCGGCACCGTCTCGATGTCGAAGACGAGCGTGCGGCAGCACAGGTCCTCGACGAGCTCCATCGCCGGGTCGACGAGCTGGCTCGGATCGAAGCCGTCGGGGCGCTCACCGGCGGCCAGCGCACGCAGCTGCCGCACGATCAGCTGCGGCTTGCCCTGGTAGTCCTTGACCGCGCCGCGCACCTTGACGACCCCCTGCGCCGCCGTCGCCTTGGCCGCCGCCATCGCCTCCTTGGCGTCGTCCCACACCTTGGCCTCGAGGCAGGTGTGCACGTCGGCGAGCTCGAGCACGAGGAACGGCCGGCCGTCCTTCGTCTGCAGCTCCTTGATGCTGCGCAGCGTCGCGTAGACGTCCCACTCGTGCTCGGCCACCCGCAAGGCGGCGAGGTTGCTCGCCAGCACGATGCGGCTGCGGTTCTCGTCGTCGTTCACGCCCCCTCCGCGAACGCGCAGAGCCGCTGCACCGCCTTCTCGAGCTGCGCCATCGAGGCGGCGTAGCTGAGCCGCACGAAGCCGGGGATCGCGAAGGCGCTGCCGGGCACCGCCGCCAGCAGGTGGCGATCGAGCAACTGCTCGCACATCTGCACGGCGTCGATGCCGCGCCGCGCGCACAGGGCGCGGGCGTCGACCAGCGCGTAGAAGGCGCCGCGCGGCGGCGTCAGCGTCAGGCCCGGCATGCGGTTGACGTGCTCGACCAGGAAGCGGCGGCGTTCGTCGAACGCCTGCATGCGGCGCGCCATCTCCTCGCCCAGCGGCTGTTCACAGGCGGTCAGCATCGCCGCCTGGCTGATCGTGCACGGGTTGCCGAGCACCTGGCTCTGGATGCGGCAGCAGGCCTCGACCACCGGCCGCGGCCCGGCCAGGAAGCTCGTGCGCCAGCCGGTCAGCGTATGGCTCTTGGTGAAGCCGTTGACGACCACCGTGCGTTCGTGGCCGCCTGGCAGCGACGCCGGCGACACGTGCCTGGCGCCGTCGTAGAGCAGGGTCGAGTAGATCTCGTCGGAGACGATCCACAGCCCGTGCCGCGCGGCGATGTCGACCAGGGCCTGCACGTCGGCGCGTTCCGGCACCGCGCCGGACGGGTTGTTGGGGAAGTTGGTGACGATGCCCTTGATGCCGTGCTGGCGAACGGCCTGTTCGATCGCGGCGGCGGCGTGGACGAAGCCGCGCTGCGGGTCGGCCGCGAGCACCACCGGTTCGCCGTCGGCCATCGTCACCAGCGATGGGTAGCTGACCCAGTAGGGGGCGAGGATCAGCACGCGGTCGCCGGGTTCGACGACGGCTTCGAGCGCCATGTGCAGCGCCGCCTTGGCGCCGGCGCAGACCATGACCTCGTCGGCGGTGTAGCGCAGGCCGAAGGTCTGTTCGAACCAGCGCGCGCCGGCCGCCCGCAGCGGCGGCACGCCACCGGCGGCGGTGTAGCGCGTATTGCCCTGTTCGATCGCGCGCACGCCGGCGGCGGCGATCGGCGAAGGCGTCGGGAAGTCCGGTTCGCCGGCGCCGAGCGAGACGACGTCGCGGCCGGCGGCGAAGAGGCGCGCGGCCTTGGCCGTGATGGCGAGGGTCGCCGATTCCTCGATGCGGCGGGAACGGGCGTTGGGGACGAGGCCGGACATAGGGGGTGGCGAAGTAGACCGTTGCTGGCGCACGAAGGCAAACCGCGCCGGCCGGTCGCCCGGCAGGTGCCGCGGAAGGTTGTCGCGGCAGCGCCGTCGAAGCCCCGTTCTAGCGGGCCGGTCGGCTCGCTACGCTGCGCCCCGCCGATGGCCAAACCGAAACCGAAACGCCGCTTGTGGCGCACGCTGGCGATCGCCTGCGCCAGTCTCGTCGTCTTCCTGCTGCTGTTCATCGCCGCGTTCATCTTCAACCCGTTCGAAGGCACGCTGGCGGAGCTGCGCGACATCGTGCCGCGCGACGTCAACTTCTTCCTTCGCAAGGAAAGACTGGCCGACGACTTCGATGACTTCCCCCAGCCGAAGTTCTGGTCGCGGCTGGCCGACGCGCGCGGCTTCGCCGAACTCGAGAACGGCAGCATCGGCCAGAGCCTCAGGCAGCAGGGGCTGGAACGGCAGCTCGACCAGCTCGCCGAGCTCGTCGCCAGGGTGCGCGCCGACAGCGGCGGCCTGCTCGACCCGATGCGCGACGTGCTCGGCCGCGAGGTGATCGTCGCCGGCTACCAGCAGGACTACTCGGTGCAGCCGCCGCGGCCGCTGGCCGAGCCGTGGTTCTGCGCCTATGCGCGCGTCAGCTGGCGCGTGAAGGCGGCGCTCGGCGTGATGGCGTTCGGCATGGCCCAGGACAAGGCGCGCGCGCAGGGCCTCGACATCACCAGCGACGGCGACCTCCTGGTGGTGAAGGGCCAGGGCATGAACCTGCCGCTCTACGTGCGGCGCCACCTCGACGTGGTCATGGTCGCCAACAACAAGCAGATGCTGGAGAAGGCGCAGCGCCTGATCGACGGCAACCGCGACGAAGAGCCGATCGGCCAGATGGCCGCCTACACCGAGGGCGCGCAGAAGCGCATCGCTCGCTGGGCCGAGGCCAACGACACGACGACGCCGAACGTGGCGGAGTTCGTGTTCGAGCCCAACGCCTTCGACGGCTTCCGCCGCCACGCCGCGACCTGGCCGAACGCGCAGAACAAGGACAGCATGAACGAGCGTGTGCTCGCCAGCTTCCTCAACCTGAAGGGCTGGATGCAGGTGACCGGCGGCCTCATGTTCGCCGACGACGTGCTGGCGCTGACCGGGCACGTCGGGCTCAACAGCAAGCAGCACACGCAGTTCCAGGGCTCGTTCTACAGCGCCGAGCAGCAGCGCCGCGAACAGTGGCTCGACCCGTTCTTGCGCATGGTGCCGGAGACGGCCTGCGCCGCCGCCGCGCTGCGTATGCCGGCCGGCGAGTTCCTGCACGCGATGATCGACGCGCTGGAGGACGGTGAGCGTGAGTTCCTCAACGACGCCATGCGGCGCGCGACCTACCAGGGCAAGCCGCTCAACGACGTGCGCGACCTGATCGAGAAGCTGCGGCCGGCGTTCTTGCCGCGCACGGGCTTCGTGTTCCAGAAGAACAAGCCCGACACGTCGACCAACAGCAAGGGCGAGCTGATGGTGCCGGTGACGGCGCGCTCGCCGATGCCGCGCGTGGCCTGGGTGTTCTGGCTCAAGCCAGGCATGGCGCCGCTGGTCGACGACATGGTCAAGATGCTGATGACCTACTACACGACCTTCAGCTTCCGCAACCTGTACCACCTCAAGGTGCAGTCGGGCGAGATCGAGCTGCCGGAGCCGGTGACCGAGTTCACCAACCCGCACATCCCGGGCACCGGCGAGATCGCGATGATCGTGTTCCGCGACTTCTTCGTGCTGTCGAACTCGGGGCCGCTGATCCGCGACATCCTGTTCGCGAAGTACCCGAACCTCACCCACGTGCGTTCGGTGCGCGACCTGCCCGAGTACGAGGCGGTCGAGCGCGAGCTGCCGGCGGAGCTGAACGGCCTGATCTGGGTGCACGGCCCCAACCTCGTCAGCGTGCTCGACGACTATGCGGCGTTCGCCGAGAACTCCAGCGAGCAGCCGGACCCGGAGTGGATGCTGACCAGCCGCGGCACCGCCGAGGAGACCGTGCGCCGCATCCGCTTCCCGACCTACCCGAGCAAGGCCAGCATGCCGCCCAACCTGGTGGCGCCGGGCGGCGAGTTCGACCAGCAGGTCACCGCCTACCTGCGCGAGCAGTGGCGGCGCGAACGCACGAACTTCACGGTCGAGGACAAGAAGAAGATGCAGACGCTGCGCGGCGTGGCGCAGCTGCTGAAGGCGGGGGCGATCTCGCTGGAACTGGCGCCGACGTTCATGCGGTTCCAGATCCGGCTGATGGCCAACCTCCGCTGATGCGGGGGCTCGGGCATGTGCTCCCCCGACCGGCGGGCCGGGGGGGCTGCGGCAAGGGCAACAGGGTTGAAAAGGCGCTCCGGCTCGCTACTCTGCCCGCCCTCCCCAAGCGCCCAGGTGGCGGAATTGGCAGACGCACTAGCTTGAGGTGCTAGCGCCCCAAAAGGGCTTGCAGGTTCAAATCCTGTCCTGGGCACCACTTGCTTGGGGGCTGAGCGGTCGGGCCGCCGGCTGGTCCACGGCCGGCTTCGGCAGGTCTCCCCACAGAGCCATCCCCTACGCTGCTCGGCGCTCAATGCGGCAGCTCGCCCTGGCCGAAGTGGCTGTGTGCTCGCCGCCCACCAACCTGGGCACCGTGGATTCACGCTGCTCGAACTGCTCATCGTCGTCGCGGTGCTCGCGGTCGTCGGTGCGATCGGTGTGCCCCAGTACGTCGCGGCCTTGCGCACCGCGCGCGTCGGCAAGGCTCGCCAGGAGCTCGTGATCCTCGCCGAGGCGATCGACAGCTACGCCGACAGCAACGGCCGCCTGCCGCTCACCCTCTACCAGGTCGGCTTCGGCGGTCGTTCCGACCCGTGGGGCATTCCCTACTGCTTCCTCAACTACAAGGACGGTTGCGGCGACGGGCTCGAATGGGCGATCGCGGCCGGCATCGTCGATCCGGCGGCGATCGTGGGCTCGTCGGCGACCGCCGGCGCCGCCAGCAAGGGGCGCTTCCTTTCGTGGGAACGGCCGCAGGGGCAGGGGCAGGGGCAGGGCGTGCTGCAGGCGCTCGACAACGTCACCCGCAACGAGGCCAGCGAGAGGGCCCGGGAAGTGCTCGCCTCGCTGGCGCGGCGCACCACCGAGGCCGAGGCCGAGTCGCTGACCGACGCGATGTTGCAGGCGCCGGCCATGACCTTCTTCGCCGGTGTGCCGACCGAGACCACGCGGCGCCGCGATCGCTACATGTTCCCGCTCAACACCGACTACGACCTGTTCAGCCTCGGGCCGGACGGGCGCACCGCGGCTTCCCTCGGTGAGCCGGTGGGGCAGGACGACGTCATCCGGGCCAACAACGGCGGCTTCTTCGGCACCGCCGCGGAGTACTGACCGGGCGCGGTTCTGTGGCACGATGGCGGTGAGAAGGGCTCAATGCGCGCGCGTCAGCGGGTCGAAAAGCGAGGCCATGGACCTCGCCTTCCGCCGCGTTCGCCAGCGTGGCTTCACCTTGCTCGAACTGCTGATCGTGGTCGCGATCCTGGCGATCGTGACTTCGATCGGTGTGCCGCAGTACGTCGCCGCGCTGCGCACGGCGCGCATCGGCAAGGCGAAGCACGAGCTGGTCATCATGGCAGAGGCGATCGACGCCTACGCCGACACCAACAACGGCCACCTGCCGATGACCCTCTACCAGGTCGGCTTCGGCGGCCGGCGCGACCCCTGGGGCATCCCCTACTGCTACCTCAACTACAAGGACGGCTGCGGCGACGGGCTCGAATGGGCGATCGCGGCCGGCATCGTCGATCCGGCGGTGATCAAGGGCACGCCGGCGACCGGTGGGGGCCAAGAGGTCAGCCACGGCAGCATGTTCGGCCGGCGGCGGCCGCAGGACTTGGTCCGCGCCCTCACCGGGCTCACTGCCGAGGCCGAGCAGACCGTCGCCGACGTCGTCGCGGCGCTGACGCGCAAGCCGACCCAGACCGAAGTCGAATCGCTCGCGCGCGTGCTCACCGAGTCGCCGAACCTGACCTTCTACGCCGGTGTGCCGACCGAACCGACGCGCCGCCGCGACCGCTACATGTTCCCGCTCAACACCGACTACGACCTGTTCAGCCTCGGACCGGACGGGCGCACCGCGGCTTCGCTCGGCGAGACGGTGGGGCAGGACGACGTCATCCGGGCCAACAACGGCGGCTACTACGGCACCGCCGCGGAGTACTGACATGCGCACCTGGCTCACACGGCGGCGGTTCATCGTCGATTGGAAGTTGCAGGGCAGCCTCGTGCTGCACGGCCTGTTCTATGGCGGCTTCGTGCTGGTGGCGCTGGCGATCGGCATCTTCCTGCCGCTGATCTGGAACATCGGCCGCTACGCCGACCAGCAGCAGGAGGAGCTGTCGATCGTCATGCTCTACATGCACGAGCGCTTCCTCGGCATCGTCGCCGCCTGCGCCGTGGTCGTCGTCTTCAGCGCGGTGCGGTCGTCGCACCGCATCGCCGGCCCGTTGGTGCGCTACAAGCGCAACCTGCGCCTGCTCGCCACCGGGCGGCTGCCGGAGGCGCTGCGCACGCGGCCCGGCGACTACCTCGGCGAGGAGGTCGCCTGCCTCAACGACGCGGTCGAAGGCGTAGCCCGCCGCATCGACGACATCCGCGCGGCCCACGCCGCGCTGCGCACGCAGCTCGCCGACGCCACGGCGGCGGGCAGCCTCGACCCTGCGACGCAGG
>JAEUHT010000177.1 GCA_016793265.1 Planctomycetota bacterium | reverse complement strand
CCTGCTCCGGCCGCTTCCGCATCGGCGCCTGCGACGTCGACCTCGACGCCTACGAACTGCGGCGCGGACGCACCACGCACCGCCTGTCGCCGACCGAGGCGGCGATGCTGGTGGTGCTGTGGCGCGAACGCGGCCGCGTCGTCGAACGCGCGCGCTTCCTGCAGGACGTCTGGGGCGGGGCGCCGATCGGCGACCGCACCATCGATACGCACCTGCTGCACCTGCGGCAGAAGCTCGAGCAGGACCCCAAGGCGCCGCGGCACCTGCTGACCGTGCACGGCGTCGGCTACCGGCTGCAGGTCGAGCCGTGACGCCGACCGCGACATCCCCACGACACCGTTTCCACCACCACGCGACCGGCCGCGGCGACCGTTCCCCTTCGATGCCAGCATGAACCCGATGACCCGATGGTGTGCCGTCGCGCTCTGCGCGCTCGGCGTTCTCTGTGCGCAGGATCCGGCGGCGTTGCTGGCGCGCGCGACCTTGATCGAGGAGCAGGAGGGGGACCTCGACCAGGCCGAACGAGCCTACCGCGCGCTGCTCGCCGACCAGGCCGCGGCGGCGGTGCAGGACGCGGCGGCGCTGCGGCTCGGCGCCTTGTTGTGGCGGCTCGACCGGCGTGACGAAGCGCGGCCTCTGCTCGACCGCGCGGTGGCCGCGGGCGGGGATCTCGCCGCCAAGGCCGCGGCGGTGCTGCAGGGCCAAGGCGATGCCGAACGGCTCGAACGGGCGCGGGCGATGGTGCGGCGCATCAACACCCTCGCCAACAGCAAGCACGGGGAGGAGGGCAACTACGACCAGCAGACCACCGAGGCGCTGGCCGTCAACGAGAACGGCCTCGATTGGCTCGGCGACGCCGCGGTGCAGGCGATCCTCGAAGACCTCGACAGTTCGACGGGACACGGCAACGAGGCGTGGTCGAGCGACCTCACCATCCCCGCCGAGGCGCGCCTGCTGCGCAAGCTGTGGCAGCTCGGCACGCCGCGCGCGAAGACCTGGCTGGAGCAGCAGGTCGCCCAGGAGCCCGTGCAGTGGCTGCGCTTCCTCGCCCGCGGCAGTGCCGGATGCGCCGAGTCGCTGCGGCCGACGCTGATCCGCTTCCTGAAGGTGAAGGACCCCACCGGCGAGGTTTGGACGGCGGCGCTGAAGGGGCTGCGGTCGTTCCCGCCCGAGGACCTCGTGCGCATGGCGAACGACGAGGACACAGGCGTGCGCTGCGCTGCATTCGACGCCCTGCGCTGCGATTGGTACCGCTTCGACGACGCGACAACCCTCGCCGCGGTGGAGGCGTCGCTGCGCGCGACGCTCGCCAGTCACGACCCGCGCTGCGCATCCGCCTGGCAGTTCGTGAAGCGGCTCGGCAACACGAACACGCCCCACAGCCGCCGGCTGTTCCTGTCGCTGCTGCCGAACGTGCCGGAGCAGTTCCTCAGCATCAACCCACAACCCCAACCCGGCATCGAGGATGCCGATCTGGCCCTGGCGCTCGCGTGTTTGCGCAGCACCTCGTCCAGCGACGTGGCGCGCAGCCAGGCCATCACGAACATCGTCACCCAGGTGCTGCTTGGCAAACCAGCATGGACGGCCGCCGGGGTGCACGACTGGATCGCGCTGGTCAACCTGGAGCTGCCGCCGACCGCGCGGCCGATGCTCGACAACGCGCTCTACCAGCTGGCTGGGTACAGCGCCCAGGTCGCCAACGACGACGACCTGCCGGCCCTGCTGCGCACGCTGCCCAAGGTGCAGTGGCAAGGTCTGGACACGCTCACCGCACGCCGCTTGCGTGAAGACGCCCTGCCGACGTGGCGCGAACTGCTCGGGGTGGCGATGGCGGAAGCGGGAGGCAGCGACTTGCTCGCGAGCTACCGCCAGAGCCGGTCCCCAGGTCAGCTCCGTCAATCCGCTGGGTCGTTGCCCGTGCCGGACAAGCTGCTGCAGCTGCTCGCCATGATCGGCACCGACGCGGCGGCTGCCCAGCTGCGCCCGGTGGCAGGGCAATGGCCGATCCTGACCTCGCGCGTCGCCGTGTGGGCCATCTGCATGTCGCAATGCGTGGACAGCCAGCCGGCGCGGGACCTGCTGCGCGAGCTGCTCGTGCTCGACCTCGCCGAGCCGGATGGCCTGCAGCCCTACGAACGCACCCAGGTGCTCGCCGAGCTGGTGCGGGTCGGGGACGTGCCGGCGATCCCGCTGCTGCCGCAGGCCTTCGCGCGTGGGCTGGCGCAGACGACGGCACTCGAGTTCCGCAGCAGCAAGTCCGGGAGCTTCTTCACGACCGATGGCCTGGGTCTCTTCATGCAACCCGAGGCGAACGGCCGGTGCGGCTACCCGCCGGAGCAACTGGTCCTGGCCTGGCAGCAGCTCGCCGCCCACTACCCTGGCCCGAGCCTGCTCGGGGACCTCGTCAGCAGCACGCAGCACAACCCCACCCCGTCGTCGGGCACGAACGCACCTCTTCCGGGGCCGCGCGCGAACCGCTTCGAGGGGCAGACGGTGCCGCTCGGTGCCTTGCCGGTGTTGACCGACGTGTTGTTGACGCATTGGTCGCGGCTGTCGGACAAGCAGCGCCATGGCTTGCCACCCGCGTTCGCGACGTTTGGCCAACTGCCGGGCGACCCGACCGCGCTGTCCAGAGATCAACGATCGATGCTCGACCGCCTGCTCGCCGCCGACGACAGCGACCTCGCGCTGACCGTGTTCGGGTTGTTGCCGAGCGGCCTGCAGCCAGCCTTCGGCGAGGCCGCCTGTGTCGCGCTGCGCCGGGCGCCCGACAAGCGCTGGTGGAGCCGCCTGCGCCAAGACGGCGTCGCCTTCGACGTCGCCACCTGGCGCTCGCTGCTCGGTTCGTATGCCGAGGCTCGCCCCACGATCATGCTGGCGATCCCGCGCGAACTCGCCACCGAGCTGCGGCCCGAGCTCGAAGGCCTGCTGCGCGACCCCGAGCCCGGGGTGCGTGCGGCGGCCGGCAAGGCCCTGCGTAGCAGCCTCGGCTACGACGCCGTGCCGGCCCTGCTGTCGCTGCTGCGCGACGAGACCGAACTCGGGCGCAAGACGGCCGTCGAACTGCTCGACTCGCTGCGCCAGGAACGGGAGCAGCAGGCCTACTGGGTCAACGCCAAGCACGGCATCGATACGAGCCCGGCCGGCGCCGCCGCCAGGTTGCTCGCACAGGCGCAGCCGGATCAACCGAAGCCGCAGCGGCTCTTGGCGATCACTTCGCTCGGCGTGCTCGGCGAGCCGACCTCATTGCCGTACCTGATCGACCTCACGCGCGACGCCGACGTCGAGATCGCCACCGCCGCCAGGCAGGCCGTGCAGGCGCTGCACAACCGCAGCCGCAGCGGGCCGAAGTAGCTCGCGCGTGGGACCACCGGCTGGCGCGGCCGGGTACCGGCTGGCGCGGCCGGGTACCAGCTGGCGCCGGCGAACGAACCGGCAGGAAAGATGGCGGAGAGGGGGGGATTCGAACCCCCGGTGGGTTGCCCCACGCCGGTTTTCGAAACCGGTACATTCAGCCACTCTGCCACCTCTCCGCGAGGTGTCCCGCGCGGGGGCGCGGGTTGTGGTTCGAGGCGAAGATCGTGCCGGCGCCCGGCCGCACTTTCAACTGCCAACTCGGCTTCCGCCACCACCAGCACCGCCACCCGCAGCGCCGCCGTTGCCACCGCGTTTGCCGCGGAAGAAGGCACGCAGCAGC
The DNA here is from genome assembly GCA_016793265.1 of Planctomycetota bacterium. Taxonomy (GTDB): domain Bacteria; phylum Planctomycetota; class UBA1135; order UBA1135; family UBA2386; genus JAEUHT01. The sequence continues at coordinate 7,616 of JAEUHT010000177.1, read as the reverse complement.
TCGGCGCTGGCCTCGGCCTCGACGCCTTCGAGCACCTCGCAGCGGTGGTTCAGCCGCGGGTCCTCCAGCACCGAGCCGAGCGAGCGCACGGCGCCGAACTTGGGGTCGCGGGCGCCGAACACGACGCGGCGCACGCGCGCGTGCAGCACCGCCCCCGCGCACAAGAAGCACGGCTCCAGCGTGCAGTAGAGCGTGGCCATGGGCAGGCGTTTGGCTCCCAGCACCTGCACGGCCTGCTGCAGCGCCTCCATCTCGGCGTGGGCGAACGGCGACTGCCGCTCTTCGACGCGGTTGCGCCCTTCCCCCACCACCACCCCGTCGACGACCAGCACCGCGCCGACCGGCACCTCGTCGGCCGCGGCAGCCTCGCGCGCGAGTTCGAGGCAGCGCGCGAGCCAACGGGCATCTTCCGCGCTTGTCGGTGGCAGGGAGCTCATCTATGGTCCGGCACTCCACCGAATCCGGGACCTGTGAGCAAGCGCGACTTCCTTTCGACTGCCGATCTCACCCGCCACGAACTCGACGACCTGCTCGACCTCGCGGCGCGGGTCAAGGGCAAGCGCCCCGGCCAGGTCATGGCCGGCAAGACGCTCGGCCTCCTGTTCTTCCAACCGAGCCTGCGCACGCGGGTGTCGTTCGAGGTGGCGATGGTCCAGCTCGGCGGCCACGTCATCAACCTGTCCGCGGACGACCTCTATGAGCTCGAACCGCAGGACCAGGCGGTGATGAACGGCCCGGCCGAGGAGCACGTCAAGGACGCCGCGCGCACGCTGTCGCGCTACGTCGACGCGCTCGGCATCCGCGCCGCGTCGCGCACCGGCACCTGGGAACGCGACCGCCAGGAGCTGCTGCTGCGCAGTTATGCCAAGTACTCGTCGGTGCCGGTCATCAACCTGGAGACCTGCTTCGCGCATCCGTGCCAGGCGCTCGCCGACATGCTGACGCTGCGCGAGAACCTGGTGTCGCTGAAGGGCCGCAAGCTGACGCTGCTGTGGTGCAACCACCCCGAGCCCAAGTCGCTCGGCCCGACCCACTCCGTGCTGCACCTGGCGGCGCTGATGGGCATGAACGTCACGCTCGCGCACCCGCTCGGCTTCGAGGTCGACCAGCAGGTGCTCGACGAGAGCCGGCGCATGGCGGGCGACGCCGGTGGTTCGCTGCAGGTCGTCAACGACATGCGCGCGGCCGCCGACGGCGCCGAGGTCGTCTACGCGCGTTCCTGGGGCTGCACGAAGTACTGGGACGACGCCGAGCGTGAGGCGATGGTCAAACGGTCGCTGCAGGACTGGAAGGTCGATGAAGCGCTGATGGCGACCACCAAGGACGCGCTCCTGATGCACCCGCTGCCCGTGCGCCGCAACGTCGCCGCCAGCGACGCCGTGCTCGACGGCAAACGCTCGCTGATCTACGAGCAGGCCGCCAACCGCGCCCACGTGCAGAAGGCGCTGCTCATGCAGTTGCTGAAGTGACCGGCGCGAAGCCCTCGGCGCGGGCGACCGCGGCGAGGCCGGCGGCGAGCGCCACCCGCGGCACGAAGCCGAGCCGTTCGTGGGCGGCGCTGCCGTCGGCGACCCAGCCACGCGCCCGGATCTCACGCACCTTGTCGCGATTGAAGAAGCCGTCGCGGCCGGTCAGCCGCGCCCACAGATCACACGCAGCAGCGGCGGCACCGGCGAGCACGAGCGGCACCGGCAGCAGCCGCGCGCGGCGGCCGCAGGCGGCGGCGATGGCGCGCAAGAACGCGTGCGTATCGGTGCGTTCCTTGCCGTCGAGCGGCAGCACTGCGGCCACGGGCAATTGATCGATCGCGCGCGCGACGGCATCGACGACGTCGTCGACGTGGATCACCGACAACGGTCGCGGCGTTGGCGGCACGGCGGTGACGAGGCCCAGCGCCTGCCGGAACAACAGCCGCGTCGCAGCGTCGCCCGGGCCATAGACGACCGGCGGCCGCAGGATCGTGTAGGGCAAGCCACTCGCGACGACGGCGAGTTCGCCGCCGAGCTTGCTGCGGCCGTAGTGCGACACCGGTTGGCACTCGGCGGGCACCGCCGCCGAGCCGCGGCCGTCGAGGCTCGGCCCCGCGGCGGCCAACGACGACACCTGCACGACGTGCGGGCGACCGCCGGCCGCGGCGGCGGCGGCGAGCAGCGACCGCGTGCCGTGCACGTTCACGCGGTCGAAACCAGCTTGATCGTGCCCCTTCAGCGCCCCCGCCAGGTGCACGACGACGTCGACGGAGGCCAACGCCGTTCGCAGCGCCGGACCGTCGTCCTGGTCCAGGTCGCCGCGGCAGAGGCCCGCAGGCGGCAGCCCCAAGGCCGTCGCCCGGGCCGCATCCCGCACGAGGCAGCGCAGCCGTTCGGCCGGCCAGCCGCGCGCGAGCAGCCGCCGCACCAGGGCCGAACCGACGAACCCCGTGGCGCCCGTGATCAGCAGCGTTCGGGCCGGGGCTTCGGGCACGTCGGTCGGCAGCATGCGGGTACAAACCACTGGTCAGGGTCGCGGTCGGAATCTACCATCCCCACCGACCTTGGACATATTCGAGAAGTGCGACGGCTTTGTCCGTGCCCGTCAGCTGCAGGAGATGGGCATGTATCCCTACTTCATCCCGCTGCACGGCAGTGAAGGGACCGAAGTGGAGATCGCCGGCAAGCGGCTGATCATGATCGGCAGCAACAACTACCTCGGGTTGACCCATCACCCAGAGGTGCGCGACGCCGCCATCCAGGCCATCCGGCAGTACGGCACCTCCTGCTCGGGCTCGCGCTTCCTCAACGGCACGCTGGAGCTTCACGAAGAACTCGAACGGCGCTTGTCGGTCTTCATGGGCCAGGAAGCGACGCTGTGCTTCTCGACCGGCTTCCAGACCAACCTCGGCGCCATCTCCGCAATCTGCGGCAAGGGCGACCTGATCCTCTGTGACCGCGAGAACCACGCCTCGATCATCGACGGCTGCCGGCTCGCGTTCGCCGACGTGCGCAAGTTCCGCCACAACGACCTCGCCGATCTGGAGTCGCACCTGAGCTACGGCGCGAACCACCAGAAGGGCATGCTGATCGTCGTCGACGGCCTCTACTCGATGATGGGCGACCTCGCGCCGCTCGCCGAGATGCGCGCGCTGGCCGATCGGTACGGCGCGCGGCTGATGGTCGACGAGGCCCACGGCGTCGGCGTGCTCGGCAACAACGGCCGCGGCGCGCACGAGCATTGTGGCATCACGCCGGACCTCGTGATGGGCACGTTCAGCAAGAGCTTCGCCAGCCTCGGCGGCTTCATCTCGGGCCCGGCGAAGGTGATCCACTACATGCGCCACCACGCCCGGGCGCTGATGTTCTCGGCGTCGATCACTCCGGCCGCGGCCGCCGCGGCGCTCGCCGCGCTCGACCTGATCGAGACGCGCCCGGACATGCGCCGCCGCGTGCTGCAGGTCGCCCACCGCGTGCGCACGGGCCTCGCCGGGATCGGCTTCCAGACCGCCGGCACGCTGGCGAGCCCGATCGTGCCAGTCATCGTCGGCGATCAGGACCGCATGCTGCGCATGTGGCACACGCTGTTCGACTGCGGCCTGTTCACCAACCCGGTGACGCAACCGGCCGTGCTGCCCGGCCAGGATCTGATCCGCACCTCCTACATCGCCAGCCACACCGACGCCCAGATCGACCAGGTGCTGGCGCGCTTCGCCGAAGCCGGCCGCCGCGAAGGCCTGCTGACCGACCTGCCGCCGAACTCGGCGTCGGCCGCCGGGCGTTGATGCGGTCGCTGCGGCTCCGGCCTGGCACCCGCACGGACGACGCAGGCGCTGGCCTTCGCGGAAAGTGCAGATTCCGGTGACACTGCCGGCCGCTCCCGCCAGTAGCCACCGTGATCCGAGCTCGTGAAGACCGCTGTTTCGACCGCTTCCGCCGGGCCGGCGACCCCCGCCTGCTGGCGAAGGTGTTCGACCGCACGGCCCCAGAACTGTGGAAGGTCGCTTCGCACCTGTGCCGCGACCGGCACGCCGCCGAGGACGCCGTGCAGGGCACGTTCCTCGTCGCCATCGAGGCGCAGCACGACTGGGATGCGACCCGGCCGCTGCTGCCGTGGCTGTTGGGCCTGCTCGTCAACCGCGTGCGCGAGACGCGACGACGGCAGCGGGCGCCGGAGGCGACCCGCGTCGCCAGCCCGGTCGGGGAACGGGACCCGGCGGACCTCGCCAGTGGTGGCGAGATCGGTCAGGTCGTGCAGGCGGCGATGCAACGCATCCCGGAGCCGTTCCGCGACACCTTGCGTCAGCACCTCGTGCACGGCCTCGGCCCCGCCGAGATCGCCGCCGCGACGGGCGTGCCTGCCGGCACCGTGCGCATGCGACTGCACCGGGGCCTCGACCAGTTGCGTCGGCGGCTGCCGGTCGGCATCGCCGGTGGGCTGACCGCGGCGGTGCTGACGCGCGAGTCGCTGGCGGCGATGCGGCAGGTGGTGCTGGCGGCGGTGCCCGGCGGCGCCGAGGTGGCGGTCGTCGGAGCGGGTTCGGGTCACTTCCTGGCGACGATCCTCGGAGTGACGCTCATGCAGAAGACGACGGTGTCGGTACTGGTCGCGGGCCTCGTGCTCGCGGGGTCCTGGCTGATGTGGCAACCGCGGACGGAGACGGCGCCGCCCGGGCAGATCACGATGGCGACGGCACCTGCGGTCGCCGCGGCCGCGATCGGCGACGGGCACGACGAGGCGAAGGCGCCGGCCGAGGCCGACGTGCAGCGCGAGGCAGCCGCAGTGCCGACGACCGCCAAGGGCCGACTGCACGTCGTCGCCCGCACCGAGCGTTCGTCGCGACCGGTCGCGAACCTCTCGCTGGAGCTGCTCGCCGGGCTCGAGCACGCCGTCCACGGCCCGGGGCCCCAGACCTCCAGCGTGAAGAACCCGCCGCAGGTCTACTTCGGCCGCACCGACGCCGACGGCACGGCGACCTTCACCTTGCCGCCGGGGTTCGTCACGGTGGGTTCGTCACTCATCGACTCGTCGGCGAGGCTGCTGCAGGCCGAGATCCGGCCCGGCCAGACGGCGGAACTCAGCATCGACCTGCCGATCCAGGTCGATGCCGACGTGCTGGTGGTCGACCCCGCCGGCAATCCGGTCGCCGGCGCGCGCGTGCTCGGCCGCAGCCTCGGCGACGTCGGCGTGGTCGTCGATCGTGAACTCGGCCGCACCGGGCCCGACGGCCATTGGCGCGAGCAGTTCGTCGAACGCAGCGTGCCGGTGCGCGCCGTGCACGATGGCTTCGCGAGCTCGCCACCGGCTGACGTTCGTCGCGAACAAGGCAAGGTGCGGCTCGTGCTCGGCGCCGATGCGGCGACGGTCGCCGGCACCGTGCGCGACCTCGACGGCAGCGTGGTGCCGAACGCGCAGGTGGTGATCCAGCCGCGCGGCAAGGGCCACGGCGGCGAACGCCCGCTCGCCCTGGTGGCGGATGCGCAAGGGCGCTTCGCCTGCGGCTACGTGCCGGCCGGGGCCTTCACGGTGCTGGCCTACGATGCGCTCGGCGCACGCTCGACGCGCACCGCGCGCCTCGATGCGAGCGCAATCGCGGGCCTGAGCGCCGAGGTCGAGGTGCGCTTCCGGCCGGGGGCGCAGATCGAAGTCCACCTGCTCGGCGCCGATGGCAAGCCGGTGCAGCAGCAGCCGATCGCAGCGGTGTTGCAGCCCGAGCCGGAGCTGTGGGTGCACCTGGCGGCGATGACGGGTGAGGCGACCACGGATGCGAACGGAATCGCCGTGCTGCAGCCGCAGCTCGAGGGTGATTACGAAGTGCAGGCCTTCCTGCCGACCGAGGTGCGCAAGGAGAAGGTGCGGGTCCACGACGGGCAGCGCCTGCAGCTCGAATGGCGGCTCGGCGCTGCCGCCGGGCTCGAGGTCCAGGTCGTCGACGCCGCCGGCCGGCCCCTGCCCGACTGGACCGTGACGCTGCGGCCAGAGGCCGGCCCGCTGCGGGAGAGCTGCACCGACGCCGACGGCATCGCCCGCTTCGGCGACCTCGCCGTGCAGGCGGCGATGCTGCAGGTGCGTGGCGCTGGCAGCAAGCTGGCCTCGCTGACGGCGCCGGCTGTGTTCGGCAAGCGCATGGTGCTGCAGGTGCCGGCGGCGGCGATGCCTACCTGCACGCTGCACGGCCGCGTCATGGCGCCGGAGGGCCTCGATCTCACGGCCGTCGTCGCCGAGTGTGCACGCCTCGATCCCGACGGACGCGCTGGCGAAATCCAGGGGGACCGGGTCGCGCTGACCGAAGACGCCACCTTCGTGTTCACGCGGTTGCCGTCGGGTACCTACCTGCTCGGGTTCCGGCGCGGGCAGCGCGAGATGCTCGGCACGATGCAGCGCTTCGTGCTCGCCCCCGGCGCCGACCTCGACGCCGGCACCATGTCGCTGCAACCGCCGGGCGACCTGCGGGTCGTGGTCGCGGCCGCGGACGGCGGCGGCGTCACGGCCCCGTGGCTCGGGCTCGCGCTACCGGACCAGGAACGTCGGTTCGGGCGCATGCCGCAGGTGCTCGATGGCGGCACGATCACCGTGCAGAACATGCCGAACGGTCGTTTCGAGCTGCTGGTCTGGGGCGAGGACATCACCCCTACCTTCTTGCCGCTGACCACCACCGGCAACAACCCGGCCTTGCCGGTGGCGGCCCAGCGCGGCACACCGACCTCGTTCGTGTGGGGCAGCCGCGGCATCTGCTCGCTGCAGCTGTCACGCGCCGGTTCCGAGCTGGTGCAGCTCATGCTCAGCGCCGACCGGGCGACCTTCGGTCTCGAACCCGGCAGCTACCGCGTCGAGGTCGAGTGCAACGGCGCGCGCGGAGCAGCCGGGTTCACGGTCGGGGCGAGCACCGGCGAGCCGATCGTGCTCCAGCTCACGAAGTGACGGGCGCCCGCGGGGTGCTTTGGCGAGCCGCGCGGCGTAGCCTGTCGGGGCGATGAGCGAGCCGCCCCCATTCGTCCACCTGCACGTGCGCTCGCACTACAGCCTGCTCGCAGCGCCGAGTGAGGTGTCGAGCCTCGTCGCGGCGGCGGCCGCCGATGGCCAGGCAGCGCTGGCGCTGACCGACAACGGCAACCTGTTCGGCGCCGTCGAGTTCTACAAGGCCTGCAAGGGCAAGAACGTCAAGCCGATCCTCGGTCAGACCACCTACGTCGCCGGCCGCACGGCCAAGGAGACCGCCGGCGCCGACAATCCGACCTTCGACCTGACGCTCCTGGCGACCAGTGCCGCCGGCTTCGACAACCTGAAGAAGCTCAGTGGACGGGCCTGGCTGGAGGGCTTCAGCTACCGGCCACGGGTCGACCTCGAGATGCTGCAACAGCACCACGAGGGCATCATCGCCCTGTCGGGCACCATCTCGTCGCAGGTCGCCACCGCGGTGATGCAGTCCGACCTCGCCGCGGCGCGCAACGCGGCCGGCACGCTGCGTGACCTGTTCGGCGCCGACAACTTCTTCCTCGAGGTCGCGGAGACCGGGTTCGAAGGCCAGCGCAAGGTCAGCCACGCGCTGCGGCAGATCGGCCAGCAGCTAGGCATCCCGTGTGTCGCCACCAATGACGTTCACTACCTGAAGGCCGAGGACTGGCTGGCGCAGGACATCATGCTGT
>JAEUHT010000162.1 GCA_016793265.1 Planctomycetota bacterium | reverse complement strand
CAGGAGCTCCCGATCGTGGTGGGTGGCGACCATCGGCCCGCACCCGCGGCGGCATCGGCCGCGGCGCTTCTGCGGCCGCACCAGGTCGATTGCCGGCTTGTGCCCTTGGCCATGTGGCCTTCGCAGCCCATGCGGCACGATGATGACCGCACCGGAAGAGAGCCTCGAAGACCTGTTGCAGGCCTTTGGCACGGAGGAGCAGCTGGTGCGTCGCAGCGAGGCCCTGGGAATCAGCAAGTCCGCGCTGCGGAGACTGCGTGCTGGCGCCGGCCATGCCGTCGAGTTTCGCACCATCCACGCGTTGGCGGAGCTGTTGAACGTCGACGTGGACCGCGTCGATCGGGCTGTGAGCGTGCGCCGACGCGGCGCCGCGCCCCGGTTCTGACCAGCTGCGTCCGAATCCGTGGCGGCGTCGGTGCATCACGCTGACTCGGCGGCAGCCCGGCCTCGGTGACGGCTTGCGCATGCCTTCTAGGGGGCAGCCTTGGCGAGCTTGAGGGACTTGAAGTTCGGCCGGCGAACGAACACCTCGTCCCGCTCGGCAACCGGCACGCCCTTGCTGCCCAGCAGGAGCTCGGCGCGCAGCTTGCGTGCGGCGGCGCGGCACGCCTTCTGGTCGCTCCATTCGCTGTGGATGCTGCGCAAGTACGGGCGCCGGGCGCCGGGGAACGTGAACCTGGAGTGGATGACGTGCCATTGATCGGAGGTCATGGCGTCACGGCCCTTGCTGGTCTGCACTTCGGTGATCAAAACTCGCTCTCCAGGGGTGGGGTAGCAGGGGGTGGGGCGGCAATCGCGGCGGTCGCCCCGTTCGACCGGCCGTTGGCGCCGCGGCGGCCAAAGCCCGCAATGAGGTGCTGCGCTGCCATTGGTCGCGGCTCGGCGGAGGCTGCCCGGTGATGGAGTCGACGGTTGCTCATGAAGCGCGGTCGCGAGACCTACCACCAGACTTGCCAGTGGTCGCCACGATTGGCTTATTGGTGGTATCAGCAGGCATGTTGCCGATGAGAAACCGCTTGGTCATTCATGGCGCTGCAATTGCCGATGATGATATGGTGCCGCGGCATCACGATTGCCCGGCGATGCAGCACGATGTCACCCGACTTGATGGTGTCGACCGAGCGGGCCCACGAATGCGATATGAATGCGATATCGTGGATGTTGCCGTGCATCATAGGCCAGGAAGGCCCGGTTGCCAGTGGAAAGTCGGTTCGCGGCAGAACCGGCGGGCAACGGAGCTGGCCGCAGCGGTCGGCAACGCGGCCGGTGCCGACCGCCGCGGCGCGGCTACTCGTAGAGCAGGAACGGCTGGCGGCGGCGGCGGAACAGCTGCAGGTCCGGCTGCCAGGCGGCGACGATGCCGTCGACCTCGGCGCCGTCGCGGATGCGTTCGGCGGTCGGCGCGTGCTTGAGCAGCCAGTCGAGCTTGTCGAGCTGCCAGGCGTCGGGGTGGTGCCGGCGCAGCACCGTCGCCACCGTGATGCCGAGCCGCAGCGGTTCGAAGCTGCGCCAGTCGGTGACCACGAAGTGCACGCCGCCGCAGCGTTCGCCGCGGAACCGGCTCGCCGTCGGCGTGAACGACACCGGCACGAAGGCGACCCCGGGCAGTCGCGCTGCGCGCAGGGCGGCCGCCAGCCGCACGCCGTCGCACCACGGCGCGCCGAGCACCTCGAACGGCGTATCGGTGCCGCGGCCGACCGAGAGGTTGGTGCCTTCGAGCAGGCCGATGCCCGGATACAAGAGCGCCGCGGTCACGGTGCGCATGTTCGGCGACGGGTTGATCCACGGCAGGCCGGTGTCGGCCCACAAGTCGGCGCGCTGCCAGCCGCGGCAGGCGATCACCTGCAACTCGCAGCCGATGCCGTCCTCGCCGACCATCATGCGCGCGAGTTCGCCGGCGGTCATGCCGTGGCGCACCGGCACCCGATGGGCACCGACGAAGTCGCGCCGCTCATCCGCCAGCACCGGCCCGGCCATGGCCAGGCCGCCGAGCGGGTTGGGGCGGTCGAGCACGACCACCCGCTGGCCGTGTTCGGCGGCGGCTTCGAGGCAGTTGCGCAGCGTCGAGACGTAGGTGTAGAAGCGGCAGCCGATGTCCTGGATGTCGAACACCAGCGTGTCGACGCCGGCCAGCATCGTCGCCGTCGGTCGCCGCGTCTCGCCGTAGAGCGACCAGACCCGCAGGCCGGTGGCCGCGTCGCGACTGTCGCCGACCTTCTCGTCGACGGCGCCTTCCCAGCCGTGTTCGGGCGAGAACAGCGTGACCAGCGTGACGCCCTCGGCGGCGGCGATCACGTCGACGACGCGGCGGCCGTCGCTGGTGCGGCCGGTGTGGTTGGTGACGAGGCCGACCTGCCGGCCCCGCAGGGCGAGGCAGCCGTCGGCGGCCAGCACGTCGGCGCCGGTCTGGGTGGGCGCTGGGGTTTGGCTCGGCGCTGGGACCGGCGCGAGGGCGGCGGCGAGCACGAACGGGATGAGCCGGAACGGCAGCGCGGCGGCAGGGCCACGGCGGACGGTGGATCGCATGCGGGGGGCGATCGTAGCGGCTTGAGGCGAAGTCGGAATTCGCTGGCGGCGATGCCGTCGCCGGTTGCGAGCCACCGGCCGGCCGGCGCTCGCGGCGGCTGCCGAAACGGGGCCCATGAAGGTTCCAGCGCGAACGGTGCCGGACGCTGCCGCCGCCGCGGCCGGCTTCTCGCTCGTCGAGATGATGGTGGTGACCGCGGTGCTGAGCATCCTCGCCGGCGTCGCGGTGCCGAACCTGCTCGGCAGCCGCGCCGTGGCCAACGAGAGCGCGGTGCTGGCGACCATGCGGTCGATCGCGACCGCCGAGACGCAGGCGCGGTTGTCGGGCGTGGTCGACCTCGACCACGACGGCATCGGCGAGGGCGTGGGGCTCGGCGAGCTGTGTGGCGCCGAGGACCTGCGCAACGGCGCCGGCCGGCTGCGGCCGCCGGGGCTGTCGGCGTCGCTCGGCGCGCTCGACGCCAACGGCCGCGCCCACCAGAAGGGCTACCTGCTGTGCCTCTACCTGCCCGACGCCGGCGGCGTCGGCATCGCCGCGAGCGCGGCGAACGCCAGCAGCATCGACGCCGACCTCGCCGAGAACGCGTGGACCTGTCTGGCCTGGCCGCTGCAGCGCGGCAACACCGGCAACGCCACGTTCTTCGTCAACCAGACCGGCGAGCTGCTGGTCTGCCGCACCGCCAGCTACAGCGGCGCCACCGCGGTGCCGCCGGCGGGCGCGGCGCTGGTCGGGGTGCCGCCCGACGTCATCGTCGACGCGCCGCCGGCGGTCGGCACGACCGGAGCCGACGGCAACGTCTGGCAGCCGGCGCGCTGACGAACGCGGCGGCGGCGGTGGGTTGGTGGTGGCGGCGCCTTGCCAGGGCCGCGGCTTCAGCTGTCGCGGGCACCGGCCGGCAGGCGCAGCGCGACCTTGCCGACCAGCACGGTCATGGCGCAGGTGACGACACCGTGCCACGGCCAGGCGATCGTGGCGCCGCGCCACGGCAGCACGACCAGCAGCAGCACGATGCCGAGCAGGCCACCGCCGAGGCCCCAGGCCGAGGCGCGCGGCGAGCGCCGTTCCCCGAGCGCCAGCAAGAACAGGCCGAGGATGATGCCGGTCGTCAAGGTGGCGATGGCGAGCACCTGGTTGACGACGGCCTCGCCACCGCCGAGGCCGCTGAGGCCGACGCCGATCTGCAGCCCGCCGAACAGCAGCGTGGCGAGGCGGGCGGCCCGCAAGGCGAACGGGTGGTCCGGCCGGTGGCCCGTGCGCGGCAGGATGAAGTCGTTGACCAGCGCCGAGGCGGTCGCCGACAACGAACTCGACAAGGTCGACATCGCCGCCGAGAACACCGCGCCGAGCACGATGCCGATCAGGCCGGTCGGCAGGTGGTGCACGATGAAGTCGGCGAAGGCGCGGTCGTTGCTCGCGAACGGCACCGCCGGCGGGTGGGCCCGATAGAAGGCGGCGAGGCCGACGCCGATGACGAGGAACAGCACGAACTGCAGCAGCACCACCGGGCCGCTCCACAAGAGCGCCTTCCTGGCGTCGCTCAGCGAACGGGCGCTCAGGTAGCGCTGCACGATGATCTGGTCGACGCCGTGGCTGCCGATCGACAACACGGCGCCGCCGATCAGGCCGGCCCAGAACGTGAACGGCCGGCTGAGGTCGAAGGCGAAGTCGAACAGCCGCAGCGTGCCGGCGTCGTGGGCGGCGGTGAGGGCGCCGCCGAGGCCCAAGTCGAGCTTCGAGCCGAGCACGAGCAACGCCACCAGGGCGCCGACCATGTAGACGGCGAACTGGATGACGTCGGTCCAGACCACCGACTTGATGCCGCCGATGGCCGTGTAGAGGATCGTGGTGGCGCCGAGCGCCGCCACCGCCACCGCCAGCGGGCAGTCGAACATCACCTGCAGCACGAGCGCGGCCAGGTAGAGCCGCAGACCGTCGGCGAGCGTGCGCGTGACCAGGAACAGGCCGCTGGCGAGGGTGCGCACCACCGCGCCCGAACGCTGGCGCAGCACTTCGTAGGCGGTGAACAGCTGGCCGTGGAAGTAGAGCGGCAGCAGCACGAACGCCGCGATCGTGCGGCCGACGAGGTAGCCGAGCGGCAGTTGCAGGTAGAGCAGGCCTTGGCCGCCGTAGGCGATGCCGGGCACGCTGAGGAAGGTCGCGGTGCTGGTCTCGGTGGCGACGATCGACAGCAAGAGCGCCCACCACGGCAGGTCGCGGCCGCCGAGCAGGTAGTCCTGCGCGGTCCTCTGGCCGCGACCGATCCACAGCCCGAAGGCGACCGTCGCCGCGAGGTAGACGGTCAGCACGGTGAGGTCGAGCGCGGAGATGGCCATGGCGCGGCGTTCCTATACCATGCGAACCGAGGTGAACCCATGAGCCGAGTCGATCTGTCGAACGTGGCGACCGAACTGCAGAACCCGCGCACTGCCGAACTGGATGCGATGTCGACGCTGCACCTGGTGACGGCGATGAACGACGAGGATCGCGGCGTCGCCGAGGCCGTGCGCCAGCAGTTGCCGCGCCTCGCCGAGGCCATCGACGCGATCGCCGCGCGCATGCACAAGGGCGGCCGGCTGATCTACTGCGGCGCCGGCACCAGCGGCCGGCTCGGCGTGCTCGACGCGGCCGAATGCGTGCCGACGTTCTCGGCGCGACCGGAGCAGGTGATCGGGCTCATCGCCGGCGGGCCCGGCGCCATGCTGCGGGCGATCGAAGGTGCCGAGGACGATGCCTCCCTGGCGCCGCGCGAGCTGCAGCACCTGGAGCTCAACAACAAGGACGTCGTCGTCGGCATCACCGCCAGCGGCCGCACGCCGTACGTGGTCGGGGCCCTGCAGTACGCCCGTTCGGCGGGGGCGCTGGCGCTGGCCGTGGTCTGCAGCCCAGGGCCGGTGGCCGACGCCGCCGAGCTCACGATCGCGCTGCACACCGGGCCGGAGGTGCTGACCGGCAGCACGCGGCTCAAGGCCGGCACGGCCACCAAGATGGTGTTGAACATGCTCAGCACGGGCGCCTTCGTGCGGCTCAACAAGGTCTACGGCAACCTGATGGTCGACCTGCAGGCGACCAACCAGAAGCTGAAGGCGCGCAGCGTGCGCATCGTCGCCGAGGCCACCGGCGTCGCCGCCGAGGCCGCTGCGGCGCTGCTGGCGGCGTGTGACGGCGAGGTCAAGGTCGCCATCATTGCCCAGCAGAAGCGCGTCGAGGCCGCGGTGGCGCGCACGCTGCTGTTCACCCACGACGGCAGCGTGCGGGCCGCGCTGGCCGCGCCGTGAGCGCCGCCGCGCCGGTCGCCAAGCCGGCGCCGGCGCGCTGGGTCGGGCTCGACGCGCTGCGCGGGCTGTCGATCGCGGCGATGATCCTCGTCAACAACCCCGGGGCGTGGGGCGAGCGTTACCAGTACGCCCCGCTGCGCCACGCCGCGTGGCACGGCTGCACCTTCACCGACCTGGTGTTCCCGACCTTCTTGTTCTGCGCCGGCGTCGCCATCGTGCCGGCGCTGTCGAAGAAGCGCGCGGCCGGGCTGCCGCTGGCCCCATTGCTCGAAGGCATCGGGCGGCGCGTCGTGCTGCTGGTGCTGTTCGGCCTCCTGCTGTCGGCGTTCCCGCTGCTGACGTTCGCCGGCGACGACCTGCTCGCCCCGCTGTGGCGCACGCGCTTCCCGGGCGTGCTGCAGCGCATCGGCGTCTGCTACGGCATAGCCGCGGTGCTGTTCCTGCTGGTGACGGAACGTACGCTCACGGCCGTCACCTGGGCCTGTCTGCTCGGCTACTGGGCCCTGATCACGCTGGTGCCGGTGCCCGGCGTCGGCGCGCCGGACCTCGGCGGGCCGCTGACGACGCTGCAAGGGTACGTCGACCGCGCCGTGTTCGGCCGCCACATCCACGTCAAGGACCAGTACGACCCCGAAGGCCTGCTCAGCACGATCCCGGCGGTGGCGACGTGCTTGTTCGGCGTCGCCGCGGGCCTGGTGCTGCAGCGGGAGCCGTCGCCGCAGCGGCGGCTCGCGGGCCTCGCCTGGCGCGGCGCCGCGCTGATGCTGCTCGGCTACGCCTGGAGCCACCTGCTGCCGTTCAACAAGCCGCTGTGGACCAGCAGCTACACGGTGTGGACCGCCGGCATCGCCACGCTGGCGCTCGGCGTGCTGGCCAGCGTGTTCGAGGCGCCCGGCCGCGAGCGCTTCGCCCGTCCGCTCTGCGTCTACGGCACCAACGCGCTGCTGGTCTTCGTCGGCAGCGGCATGCTGGCGCGCGTCGTCGGCCGGCTGTGGACCGTCGGCGAAGGGGACCAGGCGCTGTCGGCGCAGCAGTGGTTCTTCCGCCGCGCGCTGCTGGAGCCGATCGGCGACCCGCGGCTGGCGTCGTTGGCCTACGCGGTGACCTGGATGCTCGGCTGGTATCTCGTGCTCTTGGCGCTGTTCCGCCGCGGCATCGTCTTGCGCGTGTGAGCCGGCGGACCTGCGCGACGCCGCCCGCGGGCCGGGCCGTGGTCAGTCGCCCGACCAGCGCCGCGCCGCCAGCACCGCTCTGCGTTGCTCTCCGGACAGCCGCGCCGCCAGGAACGGATACAGCCCGTGGCGCTCGCGCAGGTCGTGGTGCAGCGACAGGTTCTTGAAGGTCGCCTGGCGGTCGAACAGGTCGAGCAGCAAGCGGTCCGCGGGCTCGGCGCGCAGCACCGCGAGCCGCATGCCGAAGTCGGCGACGAAGTCGCGCAGCTTCTGGTGCTCGCCGAGGAACAGCCGCGTTGGCGCGTCGGTGCGGTCGCCGCCGAGCTGCTGGTAGAGCGGCAGCACGTGCGTGTTCTCGTCGTGGATGTGGTCGAACAGTCGCGTCGTGTAGGCCGCGAGGTGCGCCGTCGCCCGCTCGATGTCGCGGTCCAGCAGCGCCTGCTGGTGACGGAAGAAGTGCAGGTCGAGGTGTTCGTGCAGGCCCATCATCGTGGCGACGAAGGACTCCGGCTCGGCGGTGGGGCAGTTCACGGGAGGCGCAGGCTGCCGCGCCGCCGGCGCGTTCGCCATGGTCCACTCGTCCACGGGCCGGTGCCCGGGTGGTGCACCCGTTCAGCCGCGTTGGACGAGGTCGCCGACCGGCGCGGTCTCGGCCACCGGCCGCATGTGGGCGGTGAAGGCGCGCAGGAACGGCGCCTGCTGCGTGATCTCGAGCCCGCGCAAGTCGTGCCGGCGGCCGTGCACCTCGGCGAAGGTCTCGATGACCCAGTCGATGTGGCTCTGCGTGTAGACGCGGCGCGGCAGGCACAGGCGCACGAGGTCGTTGTCGGCGACCACCGGCAGCCCGGTCTTCGGGTCGTCGTGGCCGAACATCAGCGTGCCGATCTCGACGCTGCGCACGCCGCCCTGCACGTAGAGCTCGCAGGCCAGCGCCTGCCCCGGCAGCCGCGTCGGCGGGATGTGCGGCAGCATGGCGCGGGCGTCGACGTAGACCGCGTGCAGACCGAACGGCCGCACCACCGGCACGCCGAGCTGGTCGAGGTGGCTGGCGAGGTACTGGGCGCTCGCTTCGCGGTAGTGCAGGTAGTCGGGGTCGAGCACCTCGCGCAGGCCCTGCGCCAGCGCCGCCAGGTCGCGGCCGGCGAGGCCGCCGTAGGTCGGGAAACCCTCGGTCAGGATCAGCAGGTTGCGCACTTTCTGCGCCACGGCGTCGTCGTTGACGCACAACAGGCCGCCGATGTTGACGAGGCCGTCCTTCTTGGCCGAGATCATGCAGCCGTCGGCGAGGTCGAACATCGCCCGCGCCACCTTCGGCAGCGGCACCTGCTGCCACTCCGGATCGAGCCGGTGGATCCACCAGGCGTTTTCGGCGAAGCGCGCCGCGTCGAGGAAGAACGGCAGGCCGTAGCGGTGGTAGAGGTCGGCCACCGCGCGCAGGTTCTGCATCGACACCGGTTGGCCGCCGACGCGGTTGTTGGTGATGGTCAGCACACCGAGCGGCACGCTGCCCTTCGGTTGCGCGGCCAGCCAGCGTTCGAGCGCCACCACGTCGAGGTCGCCCTTCCACGGCGCCAGCGTGCGCAGGTCCTTCGCCTGCGGCGCCACGAAGTCGACCGCGGCGGCGCCGAGGTACTCGATGTTGGCGCGCGTGGTGTCGAAGTGGGCGTTGTTCGGCACCGACTGGCCCGGCGTCACCATGACGTTGAACAGGATGCGCTCGGCGGCGCGGCCCTGGTGCACCGGGAACACGTGCCGGTAGCCGGTCAGCTCGCGCACGACGGCCTCGAGCTCGAAGAACGACTTGCAGCCGGCGTAGCTCTCGTCGCCGGTCATGATCGCCGCCCACTGTTGCGCCGACATCGCGCCGGTGCCGGAGTCGGTCAGCAGGTCGATCATTACGTCCTCGGCGCGCAGCAAGAACAGGTTGTGGTGCGCGGCGGTGAGGTGGTGCTGCCGTTCGTCGACGGTCGTGATGCGGAACGGTTCGACCGCCTTGATGCGGAACGGCTCGAGCACGGTTTTCATGGCGCCAGCATCAGCCGGCCAAGAAGGCGGCGTCATGCGCGGTTCGACGTAGGGGCCGCGGGACGAAAGGCCTAGCCGTACTGCCCGGGCAGCGACCGCACCGTGGTGGCGTTCTTCTTGAGGGTCTTCCACAAGGTCGCGTCGTGGCGCTTCGTCACTTCGACCGCGGCCAGCGCGCCGGCGCGGCAGACCTGCACGCGGGCCGAGTGTGGCAGCATGGTCGGCCGGCCGAGCACGCGGTTCGTCGGCGCGGCGGCGGCCGGGGCCGGGGCCGGGGCCGCGGCGGGCCCGGCGGCGTCACGTTCGAGGGCGAGGAACGCGTACGGCAGCGAACGCAGGTCGATGCCGAGCTCGCGGCCGATGCGCACCCAGTCGCCGTCGGTGAACACCGCGGGCGGCGGCGCGGCGAAGAAGTGGCACCAGTCGTGTTGGTGGCCGGCGAGCAGCGTCGGGCAGCGCAGCTGGTGCGGGCACGGCGCGACGACGCGGAAGGAGCCGACCAGCGCATCACGCAGCGCGGCCAGGCGGCGCGCGACCTGGCGCTGGCCGGGCTCGACGACGACGACGCGGCGGCAGCGCCGGGCCAGCGCCAGCAGCTTGGCTTCGCCGTCGGCATCGAGTTCGCCGAGCACGTGGCTGACCAGCAGCACGTCGGCCGCCGCCGCGTCGACGCTGGCGAGGGCGCGGGCCGCCACCGCCGGCGCTTCGGCGGCGAGCCGCTGCACGGCGAAGGCCATCGCCAGCGGCGAACGGTCGTGGCAGAGCACTTCACGGCCGCCGAACGCGGCGACGAAGCGGCGCGCCGCGATGCCGGTGCCGCAGCCGAGGTCGAGCACGGTGTCGCCGTCGGCGCGGGCGAAGCCGCGGTCCTTGCACTCGGCCAGCGCCGCATCCCACTTCCACCCGATGCGCTGGGCCAGCACGGCGTCGTAGGCGTCGAGGTCGTCGGCGTCGCGCCAGTAGTCGGCCAGGGCCCTGCCGTCGCGGCCGTCGGCGAGGAAGCGCTCGCGCAGGCGTTGGATGCGGTCGAACACGCGCGCGGGCAGCATGGCAGCAGTGTGCCGGCGGCGCGTGCCGCGTGCACTCCCGACTTGCCCCCGCCGCCCCGCCGCTGCACAGTGGCGGCCGATGACGCCCCGACCGCCTGCCGTCCGCGTGCTGGCCGATGCCGCCGCCGCGGTGCCGCTGCTGCTCGACGAGGTGCGTGGCCTCGCCCAGCGCGAGCCCGGCGCCCTGCTCGGCTTCGCCACCGGCGGCACCTATACGCAGTTCCTGCGCGCGTTGGCCGCCGAGCTGCCGGCCGACCGCCTGCTGGCGACCCACCTCGACGAGTACCTCGGCTTCGGCCCCGATCGCCGCGGCGGCATGGTGCACGAGCTCGGCCAGAGCTGCCCGCCGGTGCTCGACATGCTGCGGCGCGGTCGTTTCCTGCCGGTGCCGCGCGTCGGCGACGCGGCGACGCTCCGCGCCCACGAGGAACGGCTGCAGCGCGCCGGCGGCGTGGCCCTGCAGCTGCTCGGCATCGGCCGCAACGGCCACATCGCCTTCAACGAGCCGGGCACGCCGTTCGACAGCGAGTTCCACGTCACCACGCTGGCGGAGACGACCCGCGCCGACGCCCGCGCGCGCTTTGCGCCCGAGGAGCCGCCGCTGCAGGCGGTGACCTCGGGGCTGGCGACGATCCTGCGCGCGCGGCGCCTCGTGTTGTGTGCGTTCGGCAAGCCGAAGGCCGAGGCGGTGCGGGCGATGCTGACCGGCGACCTCTCGCCGGCGTGCCCGGCGAGCCTCGTGCGCCGCCACGCCGACGTGCTCGTGCTGCTCGACCACGACGCCGCCAGCCTGCTCATGCTCGGCCAGGCCTCGGCCTGACGGCGGCAGGCGAGGATCGGCACGGCGCCGGCGACGCGGCGCGGCGCGGCGCGTAACGTGCCGCGGTCATGCGAGTGTTCGCCGCGCTGTTCGTGTCGTCGTTCGTCTCGATCCTGCCGCTCGCCGCCCAGGACGCCGCCAGCCGCCTGCTGGCGACGCTGAGCCTGGAGCAGAAGGCCGGCCAGCTGTTCATGGCCTGGAGCCTGTCGCGCGAGGCGCCTGCGGGCGGCAAAAGCAACCACGAGGCCCTGCGCCGCACGGTCGCCGACGCCGGTCTCGGCGGCGTCATCCTGAGCCTCGGCTCGGTGGACGATGCGGCGCAGTTGGTGCCGACCCTGCAGGCGGCGGCGAAGGTGCCGCTGCTGCTCGCCGGCGACTTCGAAGGCGGGGTCTGGTTCCGCCTGCAAGGCGCCGCCGAACTCGGCAACCAGATGCTGGTCGGCGCCACCGGCTCGGCCGCGCTGGCCGAGTCGATGGGGCGCGTGACCGCGAGCGAAGCCAAGGCGCTCGGCTTCCACCTGGTGTTCGCGCCGGTGCTCGACGTCAACAGCAACCCGGACAACCCGATCATCAACGTGCGCAGCTTCGGTGAGGATGCGGCGCTGGTGGCGCGGCTCGGCGCGGCGCTGGCGCAGGGCGTGCGTGGCGAGGGCCTGCTCGCCTGCGGCAAGCACTTCCCCGGCCACGGCGACGTCGACCGCGATTCGCACCTGGCGCTGCCGACGGTGCCCGGCGACGCGGCGCGGCTGCGAGCGGTCGAGCTGCTGCCGTTCGCGCGCGCGGCGAAGGAAGGGCTGGAGGCGGTGATGACGGGGCACCTCGCGGTGCCGGGGCTCGGCGAGTCGGCGGCGCTGCCGGCGACGCTGAGCCCGCGCATCCTCGGCGCGGTGCTGCGCGACGAACTCGGCTTCACCGGCCTCGTCGTCACCGACGCGCTGGAGATGGGCGGCGTCAAGAACGCGTTCCCGCCCGGCGAGGTCGCCGTGCGCGCGCTGCTGGCCGGCGCCGACGTGCTGCTGATGCCACCCGACGCGCTGGTGGCGCGCGCGGCGGTGGTGGAGGCCGTGCAGAGCGGCCGCGTGCCGCTGGCGCGGCTCGACGACGCCGTGCTGCGCATCCTGCGCATGAAGCACCGGGTCGGTCTGCTCGACGGTGGTGGGCGGGTGGCGGCGGACTGGCGACGGCGGGTGCGGACGAAGGACGGTGAGGCGGTCGCCGACGCCATCGCCCGGCGCGGGCTCACGCTGGTGCGTTGCCGCGACGAGGTGCTGCCGCTGGGCGCGGCCGGCGCGGCGTCGACCGTGCTGGTGACGTTGGTCGACAAGGAAGAAGCGCAGGGCCAGGCGTTCGCCGACGGGCTCGGCGACGTGGTCGGCAAGGCGGCGCAACTGCGGCTCACGGCGGCGAGCCCGGCCGCCGACATCGCCGCGGTCGCGGCGCGGGTGGCCAAGGCCGATCGGGTGGTGCTGGCCCTGAGCTTCGCGGTGCGCGAGTACTCGGGTGGCATCGGCGTGCCGCCGTCGTTGCGGCCGGTATTGGCCGCGCTGCGGCCGGAGCAGCAGGTGGTTCTGGTGTCGTTCGGCAACCCCTACCTGCTGCAGCACCTGCCGCTGGTCGACGCCTACGTCGCCGCCTTCGTCGACACCGCGCGCGTCGAACGGCAGGCTGCCGCGGCGCTGCGCGGCGAAGCACCGTTGTACGGCCGGTTGCCGGTGACGATCCCCGGCGTCGCCGGAGCCGGCACCGGGCTCACGCAGTTGGTCGGCGACGAGCTGCCGCGCGCCGAGCCGGCGGCGCAGGACCTCGACGCCGCGCTGCCGGCGGATCTGCGTACGCTGCTGCAGCGAGCGGTCGCCGATGGCGCCTTCCCCGGGGCCGTGTGCCTGGTCGCGCGCCGCGGCGAGGTGGTCGCCGAGCTCGCCGTGGGCCACGTCAGCTACGACGCCGACGCCGCCGCCGTGACGCGTGGCACGCGCTACGACCTGGCGTCGTTGACCAAGGTCTGTGCTTCGCTGCCGGCGGTGCTGCGGCTGGTCGCCATGGGCAAGCTGGCGCTCGACGATCCGGTGCAGAAGTGGCTGCCGGAGTTCCAGGGCGACGGCAAGGCGCAGGTGACGATCCGCCACCTGCTCGCGCACCAGGCTGGCCTGCCGGCCTACGAACGCTACTACCGCACGCTGTCGGGCAAGGCCGCGATCGTCGCCGCCGCCGCCAAGGAGGGCTTGATGACCGAGCCCGGCAGCAGCGCCACCTACTCCGACCTCGGCTTCATCCTGCTGATGGCGGTGGTGGAGAAGGCCAGCGGCGAGCCGTTCGCGCGCTTCGTGCAGCGTGAGGTGTTCGATCGCTTCGGCATGGCGGGCGCGCGCTTCGCGCCGACCGACGGGCCGCCGGTGCCGGCGGCGCCGACCGAGCGCGACGAGGCGCGCGGCGGCATCGTCAACGGCTACGTGCACGACGAGAACGCGTTCGCGATGGGCGGCGTCAGCGGCCACGCCGGCATGTTCGCGCGCGGCGAGGACGTGCTGCGCTACGGGGTGGCGTTGCTCGCCGGCGGCCGCGGCGTGCTGCCGCGCGACCTCGTCGCATCGGCCGCGCAACCCGCCGGCATCGGCGACGACACCACGCGCGGGCTCGGCCTGCAGCTGTTGCAGAGCGGCAGCTACGCCGGCTCGGTGGTGCCGCCGGGCACCTTCGGCCATACCGGCTTCACCGGCACCTCGTTGTGGTGCGATCCGCGCCACGACCTCTGCGTCGTGCTGCTGACCAACCGCGTGCACCCGACGCGGGTCAACAACAAGATCACCGCGGTGCGCCGCGCCGTGCACGATCTGGTAATGTCCGCGCTGCGCTGATCCGGCGCCCCGCCGAGGAGACCCCGCATGCTGTTGCGAACGCTCGCCCTGTTGTCGGTCGTCGTCGCCACCGTCCACGCCCAAGAGGCCGCCGCGGCGAAGCCGTTCCGCATCCACATCATCGGCGCCAGCGTCAGCGGCGGCTTCGAGGACGGGCCGTTGATGGGCGCCAAGGAGCAGGGGGATTCGGTGCCGCTGCTGACGGTGCTGAAGGGCTGGTGCGGGGAGCACGCCCGCGCCTCGACGCACGGCACGCTGGAGATGATGGCGCTGTTCACCAAGCCGCTCGAGATCGGCACGCGCGAGGTCGAACAGGCCAAACGCAAGCAGCCCGACGCGGTGGTGGCGGTCGACTTCCTGTTCTGGTTCGCCTACGGCTACGTCAACGGGCAGGACGAAGCGGCGGCCCGCGCCGCGCTGCTCGAACAGGGCCTCGACCTGCTGGCCGGCTTCGAGGTGCCACTGCTGATCGGCGACCTGCCAGACATGCAGGGGGCCGACCGGCGCATGCTGAGCCCGCGGCAGATCCCCTCGCCCGAGGTGCTGCAGGCGCTCAACGCGCGCATCGCCGCGTGGGCGCAGCCGCGCGCCAACGTGCGCGTGGCCCCGCTGGCGCAGCTGGTGCGGCAGATGAAGGTCGACGGCGTCGTCTTGCCGCTCTCGGCGGGAGAGAAGCGCACGCGGCCCGGGGCGCTGCAGCAAGGTGACCGCCTGCACGCGACGCGGCTCGGCATGGCCTTCCTCGGCTTCTCGATCCAGCCGCTGCTGCGCGCGCTGCTGCCGGCGGGCAATCCGCTGCACGAGCAGCAGTGGACGATCGAGCAGTTCGTCGCCGCGGTCGGAGCCGAAGGGGAACTCGAGGCGCTGCTGCCGGTGGCGGACACGGTGGGCGATCCGGACGCGGCCGGCAAGTCGGCGCCGGCGGGGCGGGAGGGCGGCCGGTGACCAGGATCGAGCTGCCGGGCGGGTTGCCACGGCCGCGGCGCACGGCCTTGCTGCACGCGGCGACGACGCTGTGGGTGCCGGTGCTGGCGCCGGTCGGGCTCGGCATGCTCGCCAACGGCAGCACGCAGGCGGCGACGCACTTCTGGCTCAGCTCGCCGATCGAGCCGGGTGTGCTCGTCGCCGTGTTGGTCCGCGCTGACGGCGGCTGGTTCGTGTTCGCCGCGCTGCTGCCGACGCTGGCCCTGTTGCTCGGGCTCTACCTCGCCGCGCGCGAGGTGCCGGCGCGGTTGCTCTACACGATCGAACTCGCCGTCGTGCTGTTGGTGGCGTTCCAGGCGATCGGCTTCCTCTACGCGCTGCAGGCCTGATCAGGGGCCGTCGGCCGCGGCCGCCGCCGGACCGGCGGCGCCGGCCGGTCTGTCGGCGAGGTCTTCGGTGTGCTTCAGCACCAGCACCGGGATGTGCAGGGAGTTCAGGATGCGTTCGACGCGCGTGCGCAGCAGCGAGTGGCGATCGTGGGTGCCGAGCACCACGAGGCTGGCGCCGCAGGCCTGCGCGGTCTCGGCGATGCCGTCGATCAGGTTGGTGCCGAAGGTGGCGTGGTCGGCGACGCACGGCATGCCGGCGCAGATGCTCTCGGCGAAGAAGTGCAGGCGGTCCTTGGCGTCCTGCATCGCACCTTCGGCGCCCCAATGGACCCCGAGGCCGCGCAGGGCCGAAGCGTGGCCGGGCTCGGTGGCGACGAACAGGTGCAGCTCGGAGCCGAAGCGGCAGCGGAACTCGCAGGCCGTGATCAGCGCGTGGCGGGAAGCGGCACTGAAGTCGATCGGGACGAGGATCCGGCGGAAGATCAGGTTGGGGTCGAACTCCTTCGAGTGCCCCGGGCAGCTCACGACCATGGTGTCCTCACAGTGGTCAGGCACGTGCCGGCGGAGCTGCCGGGCACCGACCCGACGTGGCGAATCGTAGGTGACGGCGCGCGGCTGTCGCGTCGGGTGAAGGAGGGCGTGGCGTGCGCAATCGGTGCCGCGCGGGTGCGGGCATGTTCGTAGCTGCGCGGCTGCGCCGGGGTCAGCGGGACAACACGGTCGGCCAGGAGCCGTAACGATCGAGGCGCAGCAGATGGTCGCCGAACAGCGCGCGCTGCCATGGCACCAGCGGCGTGGTCAGCTTCTGCGCCGTGTCCCCGAGCTGGATGGCGTCGTCGTGTCGGCCGAGGTCGAGGTAGTGCAGCGCGCTGACGGCGAGCGTGCGCACATCGGGGCGCATGCCGACCTCGCGCATCGAGGACACCATCTGCTGCACGTGGCTGCCGGTGCGGTCGAGGGCCGCCGGGTTGACGTCGCCGAGGCCGTCGACGGCGGCGAGGAAGTGGTGTTCGACGGCGAAGCGCGCGGCGCCCTGGTCGTCGCGGCGGGCCTTGGCGGCCGCGGTCAGGCCCGCAAAATGGCGCGTCAGCGCTTCGCGCAGCCGCGGGTGCGGTTCGACCACGACGGCGGCGATGGCGGCGTCGCTGCGGCCCTGCTGGGCCAGCGTGGCGCTGAGCGCCTGGCGCAGGTCGGGGTTGTTGGGGTCGAGCTTCAGCGCGTGGTTGGCGAGCTCGAACGCCGCCGGGAACTTGTTGGCCTTGGCCAGCGCCTCGACCAGCCACTGGTAGAGGGTCGGGTCGAACGGCCGCAACTGTACGGCGCGGGCGGCGAAGCGCGCGGCGTCGTCGACGTGGCGCGCGTAGGCGTCGCGATCGAAGCGCGCGTTGGCGGCGTCGGCGAGGATCAGCTCCTGCTGCGCCAGCAGCGACAGCCAGCGCGGCTCGAACGGCATCACCGCGGCGGCGGCGGCCAGGGCCCCGGCCGGCCGCGGCTCGCCACGCGCGGCGGCGGCCAGGTACGGCACGAACAGCGAGTTGCCGAGCACCGGCAACACACCGAAGCCGATCATGACGACGCCGAGCAGGACCTGGCCGATGCGGCGGCGGCGGCCCGCCACCGCGGCGGTGACCGGCACGCCGACGAACCACAACGCCGCCACCGCGGCCGGAGCGTTGGTGAGCGGCGAGCGCACGAGCATCATCAGCAGCACGGCCAGCAGCGGCAGCGTGAGCACCTTCTCCCGCTGCGCGCGCTGCAGCGCGAACAGCGCGGCGGCGAACAGCAGGAGTCCCGGCAGGCCGCCGTCGACCACCAGCTCCAGCCAGTCGTCGTGGGCGGTGCGCACTTCGCTCTGGAAACGCCGGCGGTCGCTCGACAGTTCGATCTCGTCCTGGCTGCGCACACGCGGGTACTGCACCGCGAACTGGCCCGGGCCGTGGCCGAACAGCGGCGACTCGGCGCAGAGGTGCCAGCTGCCCTTGGCGATCTCGAACCGCACCTGCAGCGTCGCCGTGCCACGTTGGCGTTCGGCGGTGGCGGCGACCGGGTCGGCCGGCGGCGGCAGCGGCGCGGCGAGGTTGACGGCGAGGCCGGCGAGGCCGCCGGCGAGGGCCAGCAGCAGCGGCACGAAGGCCTCGCGGCGCCGCGTCAACAGGCCGAGCAGCAGCAGCACCAGCGGCAGCGCGACGAGACCCGAGCGCGAACGGTCGACGACGAGGTAGGCGGCGGCCAGCCCGATCGCCACCTGCGCGAGCAGCCGCGCCCGCGGCGCCAGCAGGCGCGGCAGCATCACCGCGACCGCGGTCGCCGCCGCCGCGGTCCACTCGGCGGCGACGTTGAGGTTGCCGAACAGCGACACCGGCTCCCGTTCGACGCCGTAGCCCTGCCACTCGGCGAGGCCGAGCCGCTGCAGCAGGCCGTAGGCCGAGCTCACGATCAGCAAGAGCGCCAGCGGCAGCGCGGCGGTGGTGGCGGTGGCGGCGCCGACGCGCAGCACGACCAGGAGCGCGAACCAGTGTTGCAGGCGGTAGGCGGCGTCCCACCACTGGAACGACAGCGGCTGGTCCGGCGTGCGCGCGATCCACTGGCCGGCGAGGTTGATGACGGCGCTGGCGACCAGGAAGCCGACGAAGGCCAGCCACGCGCCTTCACCAGCGAGCCGCGGCAGGCGCGGCAGGCCGATCAGGCAGGCCCCGGCGAGCAGCAGGAGCAGGCCGCGCCGCACCTGCTCGAAGTCGGCCCACAGCGGATGCATCGGCAGCACCAGCAGGCCGAAGAACAACCACGGCAGCCACCCCGGCACCGCGTGCTGCGTCGGCGCTGGCGCGGCGCCGGCGCTCATGCCTTGCCGTGCTTGTCGAAGTCGAGGATCGCGTCCACGTAGCCTTCGACGCGGAACGGCTCCAGATCGTCCACAGCTTCGCCGAGGCCGAGGAACTTGACCGGCACCGGCAGCACCGAGCGGATGCCGAACAAGGCGCCGCCCTTGGCGGTGCCGTCCATCTTGGCCAGGATCAGCCCCGACACCGGCGCCGAGCGGGCGAACTCGCTGGCCTGGCGGATCGCGTTCTGACCGGTGGTGGCGTCGAGCACGAGCAGCGTCTCGTGCGGCGCGTCGGGCACCTGCTTCTTGACCACGCGCACGATCTTCTCGAGCTCGGTCATCAGGTTCTTCTGCGTGTGCAGGCGGCCGGCGGTGTCGAGCAGCAGGTAGTCGACCTGCCGCGCGACGGCGGCCGAGACGGCGTCGAAGGCGACCGCGGCCGGGTCGGCGCCGGTCGCCTGCTTGACGATCGGCACGTGCATGCGTTCGGCCCACAGCGTCAGCTGCTCCACCGCGGCGGC
>JAEUHT010000137.1 GCA_016793265.1 Planctomycetota bacterium | reverse complement strand
GGCCTTGCTGTCGGCGCTGCGGCAGCGGCCGTTCGACCCCGGCGTGCAAGCGCTGATCGCCGGCTGGATCGCGTCGGGCGCCAGCGAGGACCAGGAGGTGATGGTGCTCGACGTGCTGCGGGAGGACCCGGCGCGGCTCGCCGCGTTCGCGCGTGGTGACGGCGCCACCGTGCTGGCGCCGCTGCTGCAGCGCCAGGGGCAGTCGACGGCTGCCCGCCGCGTGCTGGCGGGCGTCGGCCCGGGCGCCACACCCCAACTGCAGCGGCTGGCGCGGCGGCTCGCGCTCGCGGTCGGCGACGTCGACGCCTTCCTGCAGATGGTGACCGCCAGCGTGCCGCGCGAGCTGGTCGCCGCCGAGGCGAACGAACTGCGCGGGCGCTGGCTCGTGCTGCTCGACGGCCCGTGGCAGCGTGGTGAGCCGCTGGCGTCACCGGCGCAGGCGTTGGCGCTGCTCGACGCGCTGTTCGCGGTCGGCCTGCTGCAGGAAGTCGAACTGCTGGCCGAACTCGTGCTGCAGCGCTGGCCGGACGCCGCCGCGGCCGCCGAACGGCGCGACGACGCGCGCCGCGAGCTGGCCTTCGCCGCCGGCCTGCGTCGCCTGCTCTACGGCGGTTACGACCGCCGCGATACGCGCGACCTCGCCGCGGTGCTCGCCGCCCTGCGGGCGCTGTCGCAGCAGGTGTTCGGGCGTGATGTCGTCGGCGCGCCGACCGTCTACTCGGTGCCGATGGTCGGCGAGATGGTCGATCCGTTCACGGGGCCGTTGGCCGAGCACCTCGCCCGCTGCAACCGCCATCTCGTGCTCGGTCGGCGCAGCGGTGGCACCGTCGAAGGGCTGCTGCTGACCCGCCTGTCGGTGGCCGAACTGCCGGCGGCCGCGGAGCTGGCGCTGCCGGCGCGCTGCTTCGAGGTCGTCGGCATCGACCGCGACATCAAGTCGCTCGGCGGCGTGGTCGGCGGTGACCTCGCCGGGGTCGCGCTGCTGAACCACTTCCTGATCGACCACGATGCCGTGCAGGACTGGGCGCGGAGCCTCGCCGACCGCCGCCGCATCGCCGCCGAGGACGGTGGCGCGCTGCGGCAGGACCCGCTGCCCGCCGACGCCCGCGGTGCCGCCGTCGACGTCGCCTGGCGGCTCGCGGTGTTGTCCCCTGTGCAGGACAAGGATCTCGCCGGCGCCGTGATGGCGATGATCCGCTGCCACGAACGCCAGCACCTCGTCGACTCGTTCCACTACCTGCCGGTGGAACGCAACGTCTGGCGCGGGCTCGGCCTCTTGCTGCAGTTCGGCTTCTCGCCGTCGGCGATCGAGGCCGAGATGGAACGCCGCGCCGAACTCGCCGCGCTGGCGGTGTCACCGCACCCCGAGCTCGTGCTGGCGCACGTCGCCGACTTCCTCGGCGAGCCCGGGGCGGATTCGGCGCACCACCGCGGCTTCGGCCAGCTCGCGCAGGATCTCACCACCGAACTGCAGGCGCTGGGGGTCGAGGTCGCTGCGGCGGCGCCGTGCCGCTGGCACGAACTGGAGGCGACGTTGGTGCGAGCCGCCGCCGAGCGGCTGTTGGCGCGGCGCTGACCGCGGCCGAACGCCCGGACCGCCAGCAAAGGCAGGCGCCGGAGCCACGGGAACGCTATTTGTTTCCGGTGTGCCGTGGCGCGCTGGTGCGCGCCGATCGTCCGGCAGCCGAGCCCCCCTGGTTGCCGATACAGCCACGGAGATCCGTCATGCACCGCCCGTTCACCGCCGCCTTCGCCTTGGTTGCCTTCGTCGCCTTGTCGCCCGCCCGCGCCCAGGACCCGAAACCGGCGCCGAAGGGCCCGGACCCGGAGGTCGTCGAGCTGTGTGAGCGGCTCAAGGACTGTGTCGCCGACAAGAAGATGGCGCGCGACGCCGAGGGCGTCGACACCATCGACAAGCTGCTGCAGAAGGCGCAGGCCGGCCTCGAAGGCAAGGACAAGGCCATGGTGATGAAGGCGCTCGACGGCGTGTTCACCCAGGGCAAGCTGCGCCCGCACGACCGCACCGAGCTCTACGTCGGCGCGGCCACGGCGCTCGGTTCGATCGGCGGTCCGGAGGCGGCCAAGGTGCTCAAGGAGGCGTTCGACAGCAAGCGCTTCCCGAACAAGCCCGACTGGGTGCGGCTGCGCGAGACGCTGCTGAAGAACCTCGGCCGCACCAAGGACGAGTCGATGATCAAGTTCCTGATCAAGGAGGCCAGCAACAACACCGAAGCGGCGCTGCAGGCGGTCGCCGGCGAGGCGCTCGGCAACTTCGAGGAGTCGAAGGAGGCGCTGCGCAAGGAGATCGTCGCCGACCTGCTGGTGAAGTACGGCGAACTGGCCGAGAAGGCGTCGCAGCCCGGCTCCAACATCCAGGGGCAGAACGCGCAGGACCGGCTCGCTGCGTTGGCCGACAAGTGGAACACCACGCTGGCCAGGCTGACCGGCCAGAACTTCACCGCGTTCCGCGATTGGCAGGCCTGGCACCAGAAGGCCAAGAGCCAGCCTTGGTGATCCCGGTCGGGCCGGCCGGAAGATCCGCGACCGGCCGCCGTCCCTGACGCCCCATGCGTGCCTGGCTCCGCGTCGCTTCGTGGTCGTTGGCCCTGTTGGTGATCGGCCTGCTCGTCGTCGAGACGCACCGCCTGGCCGAGTCGCTCGGTCGCGCCGAGGTCGCGCAGCGTGAACTGCAGCAGCGGCTGGCCACCGCCGCCGCCGCCGCGCCGCCCCCGACCGTCGCCGTCGACGCCGTGGCCCACGCCGAACTGCGGCTCGAACTGGAGACGACGCGGCAGCAACTCGCCGCGGTGACGGCCACGCTGGCGCAGCGCAACGAGCAGATGGCGCGGCGCCAGGAGCAGGAGCGGGAGCTGGCCCAGCGGCGGGCGCCGATGCCCGAGGGCGTGCGGGCGTGCCTGCAGGCGCTGCACGAGTGGCTGCGCAGCGAGGGCTTCGCCAACCAGCGCTTCCTCGGCGCCGGCAGTCTCGAAGCGGATGGCCTGCACGAGGTCGAGCTGCTCGACACCAGCGCCGACGGCCTCGAGGTCGCCTTCGTGCAGGCCGCGCGCATGACGGCGACGCTCGACCGCGTCACCGGGCAGCTGGAGCTGAGGTTCTTCGACGGCACGCGCAGCGTCGGCGGCCAGGCGGCGCCGCTGCCCGAGCCGGGCCTGCCGCTGCGCTTCTGCGACATCGACGGCCATCGACTCGAGGCCCGGTTGCCGTTCCTGGTGCAGGCGGTCGGCAGCTATCCGGCGCCGTCGCCTGCGTCGGTGCTCCCGCACACCAACCTCGACGGCTTCACGCGGCGGCAGTGGCTGGAACGGCTCGACCTCGTGCTCGGCGACGCCGGCATGGACCTGCGATGGCGCGCGACCCGCCTGGTCGGTATGGATGGGGGCCGCTTCCTCGATGTCGACCTGGTCGGCACCGATACGAAGCGCCACGTGATCGCCACGGCGCACGCGGCGAAGCTCGCCATCGAGGTCGATCGTACGGCCGGCGTGGTCTCGCTGCTGCTGCAGGACGGCAGCCTGCGTCGCGAAGGCGTGGAGTCGACCATCACCGCCGAAGGCCTGCGCATGCTGCTCCCCGACCTGACTCCCCAGAAGGCGACCGATGCCATGTTCGGCATGGTCGTGACCCGGTGACCGCTCCCGCCGCCCCGGGCGGCTTCGAGGCGTTCGCCCGCGACTGGGCTGCACCGGTCGAACGCGCCATCGCGGCGCTGCTGCCGCCGGTGACGGCGCCGCCCGCCCGTTTGCACGAGGCGATGCACTACGCGTTGTTCCCAGGCGGCAAGCGGCTGCGACCGATGCTGGTACTGCTCGGCTGCCGCGCCGCCGGCGGTGATCCGGCGAACGTGCTGCCGGCGGCGGCGGCGCTCGAGTGCCTGCACACCTACAGCCTCGTGCACGACGACCTGCCGTGCATGGACGACGACGACCTGCGCCGCGGCCGGCCGACCTGCCACAAGCAGTTCGACGAGGCCACTGCGCTGCTGGCCGGCGATGCGTTGCTGACGGTCGCCTTCGAAGCGGTCGCCTCCGCCGGGGCCGCGGCGGTCAAGGAGCTCGCGCGCGCCGCCGGCAGCCTCGGCATGGTCGGTGGTCAGGTCGAGGACCTCGCCGCCGAGGGTGATGCCGCCGGCCACACGCTGGATCGGGTGCGCTGGATCCACGACCACAAGACCGGGGCATTGATCACGGCGTCGTTGTTGGTCGGGGCACACGCCGCCGGCGGGCCGGCGGTGATGTTCGAGCCGTTGCGCGAGTACGGCGACTGCCTCGGCCGGGCCTTCCAGATCGCCGACGACTGCCTCGACCTGACCGGCACCGCGGCCGAACTCGGCAAGAACCCGCTCGCCGACGTGGCGCTCGGCAAGCTGACCTGGCCGGCGATGGTCGGGCTGGAAGCGAGCCAGCGCACCGCGCGGGAACTGGCGCAGCGGGCCGCCGGGCTCGCCACGACGGTGGCAACGGTGGTTGCCGCAGCGGCTTCGGTCCCGCGGAGCACGCTGGACGCGGCCGCGGCCTTGCTGCAAGATGTGGCGCTCTACGCCGTGGAGCGTCGCCGCTGATCCTCCGGGGTCGCCGCTTCGCGCCGCGGATCGACTGCCACCTCCGCGTGGAGCAACGACTTGGACACCCCGTCGCCGACCCCGCTGTTCGATCAGGTCAACAACCCTGACGACCTCAAGAAGATCCCGCGCGAGCAGTTGACGGCGTTGTGCGCCGAGCTGCGCCGCGTCATCCTCGACACGGTGTCCATCACCGGCGGACATCTCGGCTCCGGCATGGGGGTGGTCGAGCTGACGGTTGCACTGCACTACGTGTTCGACTTCGCCGACGATCGGCTGGTCTGGGACGTCGGCCACCAGTGCTACCCGCACAAGCTGCTGACCGAGCGGAAGGAGCGCTTCCACACGCTGCGGCAGAAGGGCGGTCTCAGCGGCTTCTCCAACAAGTGGGAGTCGAACTACGACGCGTACCTGATGGGGCACGCCGGCACCGCCGCCTCGGCCGCGCTCGGCATCGCCATGGGCGATCGTATGCAGGGTCGCCAGCGCCACGCGGTCGCCGTCGTCGGTGATGCGGCGATGGGCTGCGGCGTCGCCTTCGAGGCGCTCAACCACGCCGGCTCGCTCGAGCACGAGCGCCTGCTGGTGATCCTCAACGACAATCGCTGGTCGATCGCCAAGACCGTCGGTGCCCTGTCGCGCTACCTCAACAAGCTGCGGGCGGGGCCGTTCTACCAGCGCGCCAAGGACACCATGCACGCGCTGATCCAGTCGATCCCGCTGGTCGGCAAAGACCTCGACCAGCGCCTCGGCGACGCGGTCGACATGCTCAAGAACATGGTCTCGCCGGGCCATCTGTTCGAGGCGCTCGGGTTCCGCTACTTCGGGCCGGTCGACGGCCACGACGTCGGCCAGGTGCTCGAAGCGCTGGAGAGCATCAAGAAGCTCGATGGCGTCGTGCTGTTGCACGTGCTGACCGAGAAGGGCAAGGGGGTGCCGGGCAGCGAGGATCGTTACGACCGCGCCCACGCCGCCAAACCCCAGCCGGTGAAGAAGAAGGCCGAGAAGGTGCCGGTCGAACCGTGCGTGCTGCAGCCGGTGGTGCCGCTGCAGAAGCCCGGGCGCACCTGGACCGAGTGGTTCGGCGACGGCCTGCGCACGCTGGCCAAGAAGGACCCGCGCCTGATCGCCATCACCGCGGCGATGCCGGACGGCACCGGCCTGATGGAGTTCCGCGACGAGTTCCCCGAGCGCTTCGTCGACGCCGGCATCGCCGAGCAGCACGCCGTGGCGTTGGCCTCGGGCCTCGCCACCAGCGGTATGCGCCCGGTGTGCGCGATCTACTCGACGTTCCTGCAGCGCGGCTACGACCAGGTGTTCCAGGAGGTGATCCTGCAGCGCCTGCCGGTGGTGTTCGCGATGGACCGCGCCGGCCTCGTCGGCGAAGACGGCGCCACGCACAACGGTCTCTACGACATCGCCTACCTGCGCTGCATGCCGGGGCTCGTGCTGATGGCGCCGAAGGACGGCGTCGAACTGCACGAGATGCTGGCGTTCTCGCTGACGCTCGACACCCCGAGCGGCATCCGCTACCCGCGCGGCAACGCGCCGGCGCCGAACGAGCTGCTCGGCTGGCACGGCCGTCACCAGCCGCTGCAACTCGGCCGCATGGAGGTGTTGCGTGAGGGGCAAGACGGCGCCGTGCTCGCCTACGGGCACATGGTGCAGACCGCGCTCGAAGCGGCGGCGCTGCTCGACAAGCGCGGCGTGCACATCGAGGTCGTCAACGCCCGTTTCTGCAAGCCGCTCGACGAGCAGGGCGTGCTGGCGCTGTGCGACCGCCACGACCGCGTCGTCACGCTGGAGGACCACGTGCGCGTCGGTGGCTTCGGCAGCGCGGTGCTCGAGTGCCTCGCGGCGAACGGTCCGGTGCGGGCGCAGGTGCAGGTGATGGGCGTGCCGGACGAGATCCTCGATCACATGAGCCGCCACCAGATCCTGGAGCACTGCGGCCTCACCGCGGCGCACGTCGCCGAGCGATTCCTCGTCGGCCGCGACGCCAGCGTCTCCCGGTGACGCCGTGTCCAGTTCCCGGCCGTTGATCCGGAAGCTGCTGCTCGTCGGCGACGAACGCAAAGGCGACTTCCGGGCCTCGATCCAGCAGCACGCCGAGTGGCTGGCGGGTCGCGGTTGCAGCTGCGAGATCGTCACCGATCGTGAGAGCTCGCTCGCCGATCGCGACGCCGACGCCGTGGTGGTGTGGGGCGGCGACGGTTCGCTGCTGGCGACGGCGCGGCGCATGGGCAAGAACCAGCTGCCGACGCTCGGCATCAACCGCGGCCGCCTCGGTTTCCTCACGGCGCTCGAATCCGAGCACTCACGCCAGGCCTTGGAAATGCTGCTGGGCGGAGAGCTGCACGAAGAGCAGCGGCAGATGTTCGCGTGCGATGTGCGTGGGGCGGAGGGCTCCATCGGCGAGCCCGTGCTCGGCCTCAACGATGTTGTCGTCAGCCGTGCCGCAGTCGGCGGCATGATCCTGCTGCGCGCCTTGCGGGGGGCGGTCGAGCTCGCCACCTACCGCGGCGACGGCCTGATCGCCGCGACGGCGCTCGGTTCGACCGCCTATTCGATGGCGGCCGGCGGCCCGGTGCTGACGCCGGACCTCGATGCACTGGTGCTGACGCCGCTGGCGTCGCATTCGCTGAGCGCACGCCCGCTGGTGTTGCCCAACGCCGACGGCGTCGAGATCGAAGTCGTCGAGACCGGGAACAAGAAGTACGCCTACTGCATGGTGGACGGCCAGGTGCAGCTGCAGGTGCCGCTCGGCGCCCGCGTCGTCATGAGCCCGGCGGCGACCCGCTTCCGCCAGCTCGGGCTCGGACCGTCCCACTTCTTCCGCGTGTTGAAGGCGAAGTTCGGCTTCGCCGGCGTGATGCCGCACCGGCGCTGACGCTCACAGGATGTCGAGGATGCCGGTCGAGCCATTGGTCAGGGTGTCGACCGTGGCCATGTAGTTCATGCCGACGGCGATGGTGGTGTTCCACGGCAGCGGGTCCTTGTCGGCGATGCTGCCGAGCGCCGCCGCCGCGAACGCGCGTGCCAAGAGCGGCCGGCCGCCGTCGAGCAGCACCTTGATCAGCGGCCCGGCGCTGTCGCGGTCACCGACCTGGGCCAGCGCGTTGGCCAGCGACGCCAGCACCGCGGTGCTGTCCGACTTCTCCAACTGGCCCAACAAGGCCGGCACCACCCGCGGGTCGCCGAACCTGCCGAGCGCGATCGCCGCCTGTTGGACGATGAACGGGAAGCGGCGGTGCTTCTCGATCAGGGCCAGCAGCTTGTCGGCGACCTGCTGCTGGTCGAGCAGGGTGAGGCCGATGCTGCAGTAGCCGATCAACTGCCAGTGCAAGCTGACCTCGTCGAGGTGCAGGGTCAGCGTGTCGGCGGCGTCGACGTAGCCGGTCAGGCCGAGCGCGATCGCCATCGCCGACATGGTGTCGTCGTTGCCGGTGGCGCGCAGTTCGCGCAGCAGCATGGCGCCGACCTGATCGTCGACGTCACCGCCTGCCCGCAGCCCGCGGCGCGCCTGCAGGCCGAGCGCCAGGGCGAGCCAGGGCCGTTCGATCGTACGATTCGAGTCGGGCCACAGCCGCAGCAGCTCGGCGCGGTTGGCGGCGCCACCGATGCGGCCGAGGGACAACGCGGCGAAGAAGCGCGTCAGCTGGTCGGTGGCGTCGCGGTAGCTGCGGGCGAGCGTCGCCGCGGCGCGGGCGTCGGGACCGTCGTCGCCGTCGGCCCCTGGCAGGCACAAGCTGCCGAGCGCCATGGCGGCGGACTGCTGCACGTTGGCGTGCCGTCGCAGCTGCGGCTGCAGTTCGGCGATCAGCCGCTCCTTGGTACGCTGGTGTTCGTCGCTGTCGCCGCGGCCGAGCAGGCGGGCGATGGCGATCGGCACGTGCGCCTGCACGAGCTGGTCGCCCTTGCCGAGGTCGCGGTCGTAGTAGACCCACAACTTGGCCGCGGTTTGCCAGGCCAGGCGCTTGCTGGCGCCCGCCTCGCCGCCGCCGAGCAGGCCGAGGGCCTCGATGAGGCCGACCCGGAGGTCGCGGCTGACCAGTTCGTGGTCCAGCAGCAAGCTCAGCAGGGCGTCGCGCACCCGCTGCTTGTCGGCGATGTCGGCGCAGCGCGCCGCCAACAGGCCGAGGCTCCAGGCGGCGAACGTGCGGGTGCGGTCGTCGACGGCGCGGCCACAGGCCTTGCGGCCGGCGGCGGTGTCCTGCAGCAGGTCGATCAGCAGCGGCACCGCCTGCTTGTCGCCGCAGATGCCGAGCGCCAACGCGGCCGATTCGCGCACTTCCTGGTCGCCGTCGGCGAGGCGGCGCTGGAACAGCGTGGGCAGGTCGACGCCCTTTGGTGCGCGACCGAGCTTGGCCAGCGCGATCATCGCCGCCGTGCTGACGTCGCGGTTGCCGGTGCTGTCGAGCGCCTGCACGAGCGCTTCGGCGATGCGGTCGCGGTCGTCGTTCGTGAGCGCCTGCGCCGGTGCTGCCGCCGGGGCGCGGCGCCGGCGGCCGAGATAGAAGTCGTCGAGCCCGGTGGTG
>JAEUHT010000122.1 GCA_016793265.1 Planctomycetota bacterium | reverse complement strand
CATCGCGCAGCTGATCTACGTGCAGCGCAACCCGCACCCGCTCGGCAAGAAGAACGACCTGCCGTTCGCCGACGACGGCAGCGACTACTCGGGCGAACACGCCTCCATGCACCACTCGCTGGCGGCGGTGCAGAGAGGCTTCGGCTACTACGACGTCTTCCTCGTCGACACCGACGGCCGCGTGGTCTACACGGTCTTCAAGGAGCTCGACTATGCGACCTCGCTGCGCAACGGCCCGTGGGCGCAGAGCGGCCTCGGCGAGCTGAACCGCCGCCTCGAATCGGCGGCCCCGGACGCGGCGATGCTGCAGGACTTCGCCCTCTACCGTCCCAGCTACGACGGCCCGGCGGGCTTCGTCGGCGCCCCGGTGTTCGCCGATGGTCGCCGCGTCGGCTCCCTCATCGTGCAACTGCCGGTCGATCGCATCAGCGGCATCGCCGGCGCCACCGATGGCCTCGGCAAGACCGGCGAGCTCGTGCTCGTCGGCAGCGACTTCAAGATGCGCAGCGATTCGCGCCAGGACAGCACCACCCACAGTGTGCTGGCGTCGTTCCGCAACCCGGGCAAGGGCTCCATGGCGACCGAACAGGTCAAGCAGGCGCTGGCCGGCAAGACCGGCACCGGCGAGCTGACCGACGTCGACGGCGACCCGGAGCTCGGCGCCTGGCAGCCGCTCGACCTGCTCGGCACCCGCTGGGCGATGCTCTGCAAGATCGAGAACAGCGAGATCTTCGCCGACATCGAAGCGATGCGACAGCACCAGGAATCGACCCTGGCCGCGTCGCTGCGCTCGACCGTCGTGATCGTCGCCGTGATCACCGCGCTGATCGGCGCCGTGAGCTGGTTCTTCGCCCGGCAGTTGATGCGACCGATCCACCGCACGGTCGCGGCGCTCGCCGACATCGCCGCCGGCGAAGGCGACCTCACCGCCGAGCTCGACGCCAGCCGCAAGGACGAACTCGGCGAGCTGGGGCGCTGGTTCAACCAGTTCCTGCGTAAGCTGCGCGACACAGTGATGACGATCGCCCAGAAGAGCAACAGCGTCGGTCTATCGGCGATAGAGTTGGCCTCGATATCCCAGGCCCTGACCCTGAGTGCCGAACAGACCAGGGCCCGGACCACGCAGGTCGCCGCCGCCTCGGAGGAGCTCAACGCCAACATGGCGTCGGTCAACCAATCGAGCGAGTCGATGAACGGCACCTTCCGCACCGTCGCCGCCGCCGTCGAGCAGATGACCGCGAGCATCGCCGAGGTCG
This sequence comes from Planctomycetota bacterium, assembly GCA_016793265.1. Taxonomy (GTDB): domain Bacteria; phylum Planctomycetota; class UBA1135; order UBA1135; family UBA2386; genus JAEUHT01. The sequence continues at coordinate 5,064 of JAEUHT010000122.1, read as the reverse complement.
CCAAGGCCGCCGATCACGCCGCGCAGGTCGCCGGCCAGGCCGCCGAGCTGACGCGCACGAGCAACGCCAAGGTCACCGAGCTCGGCGCCGCCGCCGACGAGATCGGCCGCGTCATCGAGACGATCCAGGACATCGCCGAGCAGACCAACCTGCTGGCGCTCAACGCCACCATCGAGGCGGCGCGCGCCGGCGAGGCCGGCAAGGGCTTCGCCGTGGTCGCCAACGAGGTCAAGGACCTCGCCCGCCAGACCGCCGAGGCCACCCAGGACATCCGCCAGCGCATCGAGCGCATCCAGAGCAGCACCGGGGAGTCGGTGCAGGCGATCGCGGCGATCGACCAGATCATCGGCAAGGTCAACGACAGCTCGCAGGCGATCGCCAGCTCGGTGTCCGAACAGCGTTCGGCCACCCAGGAGATCTCCAGCAACCTGTCGAGCAGCATGCGCCTCGTCGAAGCCGTCGGCAGCAACGTCAACGAAGGCGTCGCCGCGAGCCGCGAGATCAGCCAGTCGCTGGCCGAAGTGGACCGGCTGGCAGGCACCACCGCGGCCGGTGCGGAAGAGACCTCGGTCGCCGGCAAGGCGATGGCGCAGCTCGCCACCGAACTGATGGGCGTCGTCGGCCAGTTCAAGGTCTGAGGCGCCCGCCGGCGCTCAGCGCCCGGCGGCCAACCGTTCGCGCGCGGCCGCGAACAACGGCTGCCAGGCCGGCAGCATCGCCCACTTCTCGAGCTGCACCAGCTCCCGCTCGGCGCCGGCGACGTCGCCGCGCGCGACGAGCTGCGACAGCAGATCGAGCCGGCCGCGCAGCCATTTCTCGCCGTCGGCGACGAGGCGATCACGTTCGGCCTGGACCTCGGCGGCATCGGGCCGCTGCTGCTGCAGGAAACGATCGAGCCGCGCCACGGCGCCGCGATAGTCGCGCACGACGAAGCGCAGCCGCGTGCCGGCGGCGAAGATCACGTCGGCGGCGGTGTCCGGCGACTCCAGCTCGGCGGCGGCGGCGAAGCTGGCCCGGCGCTGCTCGATCGTCGCCAGCAGCGGCTGGCCATCGACGTTGCGCGCGCACAGCTCGCGGTGCTGCTGCAACCACTCGTCGCAGCCGCGCACGAACTCGCGCGCCGCCGCCCGGGTCGCGCCCGCCCGCAGGTAGCGGTCGATGAAGCCGAGCAGCAGGTCGTGCTCCTTCTGCGCCACTTGCACCTTCGGCGCCTCCCCGAGGCCGACCAGCATGCGGTGGATCTCCTCCTGCAGGACCAGCGCCTGCCGCCGCGTCTCGCCGGTGGCGTCGCCGAGCGCGAACGTCAACGTCTCCAGCGCGCGCTGCGCCTGGCGGTTGGCGAGCTGGCTGCGGGCGAGCTCGACGTAGTCCTGCGGCGAACTCGGCCAGGTCGAATCGCCGAGCCGGCGCAGCACCAGCAGCACTGCGACCAGCACCACGGTGATGACCAGCAGCACCTGCACGGGCCCCGGGATGCCGCCACGCCGCCGTGCCGCGCGGGCCGGCTTTGCCGCCGCCGCGGCGCGGGCCGCCGGCGCGCGCCGCCTGCCGCCGCCACCCACACCTGCGCGCACCACCTGCGGGGCCGCCGCCGCCACGCTGGTGGCATCGAGCAGCCAGCGCAGGCGGTGGCTGCCGAGCGTGATCTCGTCGCCGTGCACGAGGTCCTTGCAGAACAACGCCTCGCCGTTGACCTGCACCAGGGCGCCGGGCCGCGCCGGTTCGACGCGCATGCCGGCGCCGGTCGGCACGATGCGCAGTTCGATCGCCGCCAGGCTGGCCTCGTCGAGCCGCAACGACGCCGCTTGGCCACTGCCGATCGTGCAGCCGGCCGCATCCACCGCCACCCGGCGACGTGCTCCCGCTGCTGCAGTGATCTCGATTTGGTGGGGCAAGCGCCGACGACTCGGCGGCAAGCGTAGCGAAGCGTGGTCCTGCTGCCAGTCGCCACGTCCACCCGAACGGCGGCGCCGGCGTCAGTTCTTGCCCGCCAACGCCTGCTGCCAGGCAGCGTCCTCACGATGGCCATCGCCGGCGCCGAAGTTCTGCACCCAGTAGCGCCCGACGCTGCCGATGCCGATCTCGGTGTGGCCTGGATCCAGCAGGTTGCGATGGTGGCCCGACGAATGGCACCAGGCGACGTGCGCCCCCGTCGCGCCGTCGACCAGCGCGATGTTCTCGCTGACGCCCGACTGGTAGCCGGCCAGGCGCATGCGGTCGTACGGCGTCTTGCGACCCGGCGTCGGCGACATGTGGGCGAAGTAACCGAGCTTCGACATCTCCTCGGCGTGCCCCTGCGCGGCGGCGGTGCAGGTCAGTACGATCGCCAGCGGGCGATGCTGGAACATCAACCGGTACTCGTTGGTGACCTTCAGCAGCTCCCGCTGCGCCGACGCGAGCTTGCGGCCGACGATGGTGTTGTAGGCCTCGATCGTGCGCCAATCGGCCAACCGCGTGCGTTCGGCCACGGTCTCGCAGTAGTCGCGCACGGTGACGGTCTCGCCCGGCGGCAACGCGCGCACCCATTCGATCGGCGCCAGCGCCGAAGCATCGAGCGCGCCGAGGTTGGCCAGCACCCGCGCCAGCCAGTCGACGCGATCGAGGTCCTGGCGCAGCGTCGCCGGCACCCGCAGCTTGACGCGGTCGTCCTGCCAGAGCGTGCGCAGCGCGGCGACCCGTTCGTCGATCTCGGCCTGCACCCGGTGGTATTCGGCCGCCTTGTCGCCCGAGACCGCCGGCGGCTTGTAGGGGTAGAAGTAGCGGACCTCGTCGAAGATCAGCTCCTTGGCGTGCTGCCGCGCCTTGTCGAGCAGCTCCCGCTGCGCCGCGAGCTTCTCGACCCCTTTGCGCAGGGGGCTCGCATCGAGCTTCTGGATCTGCTTGCCGAGCTCCGTCTGCAGCGCCGTCGCCAGCGCCGCCGCGCCGTCGCCGCCGGCGGCCAGGGCCTCGTTCGCGAACGCCTCGCGGGCGGCCGGGTTGTTGTCGCGCAGCACGGCCTCGAGCCGGGCCAGCAGCTTCTTGGCATCGGCCAATACCGCGGTCGAACGCGCACTGACGAAGCCGTCCTTGCCGAGCGTGTAGCCGCGCGGGTCGAACGGCTCGCCGCGACCGCGGGCGATCACCTGATCGATGGCGGCTTTGGCGCCGGCATCACCGCGCAGCGTGATCGCGAGCAGCCGTTCGGCGACGGCGCTGTCGCCCCGCTTGTAGAGCCACGTCGCCGCCCCGAGCGCGGCGTCGCCCGTCAGCGCCAGTTGCGTGGTGATCTCCACGAAGGCCTCCGCACCGAGGTCGCTCCACGCCAGCGACGCACCATCGGCCGCGAGCTGCAGCCGACCCGCCGCCACCGCCGCCAGCGCCACGCGCGCGCCGGTGGCCGTCGTCACCTGCACCTTGCGGCCGGCCTGCAGCGCCATCGTCAACGCCGCCTGGAAGTTCGCCAGCAGGCCGGCATCGGCCGCCCGCGCTTCGAGGCGGCCCGCAAAGTCCGGGTCGCGGTCGCGCACGGCCGCGGCCGCCGCGACGAGTTGGTCCTTGACCTCGGCGTAGGCGGCGCGTTCCTCGGCCGCCCGGATGCTGTCCATCTGCGCGCGCAGGCCGGCCAGCGTCGCCGTGCGCACGGCCTCGTCGACGGGCGCCGGCGCGGCGGCGGGCCGCGACGGCTGGTTCGCCGCCGCGATCGAACGCTCGGCCCGCGCGTATTCGTGGTCGAGCGCCACGAAGTCGGGACCGGCCGGGAAGCGCGGGCGGGCCTCGACCAGCAGCGTGCGCGCCGCCGACGCTTCCCCGGCGCCGAGCCGCGCCCGCACCTGCTCGAGCACCGGCGCCAAGGCGGCGACGGCCGCCGTGCGCAACCTGGCCTCGACCGCGCGCACCTCGGCGGCGGCGGCGGCGTCCGGCACTTCTCCGAGCGCGGACTGCAGCACCGCGACCGCGCGCGCGAACTGACCGGCATCACCGAGCCGCGTGGCCTCGGCGACCGTCGTGCGCCAGGCGTCGGCGGCGGCGTTCGGCACCACCTCGGCCGCCGCCGTCGTGGCCGCGGCGGGCACGTTGGCCGGCGACACCGGCACCGGCGCCGGCACCACGACCGACTTCGCCGCGGGCACCTGCGGCGCCGTGGCCACGGGCGCCGGCTGCGGCCGCCGTTCGTAGGTGTCGCGCAGGTTGCCGCGCAGCACGCGCGCCGCGATGCGCTCGGCGGGCGAGCCCTGCTGTTCGAGCCGCTGCAGCTCTTCGGACCACTCGCCGTACTTGCGGGTGTCCGCCGGATCGAGCACCGCGCTGCGCAGACGCGCCTCGGTGGTCTCGATCTCGGTCAACGCCGCCTGCTCCTGCTGCAGACGCTGCAGGCGGTCGTCGACGGCGCCGGTCCAAGCCTGGCGCAAGCGCGCGATCGCCGCCGCCGCCTCGTCGAGCCGCGCCGTCTCCCGCAGGTGGGCGACCCGCGCCAGCTCGTTGCGAACCGCCGAACTGCCGCCGTCGCTGAGCACGAACCAAACGACCAGCCCGGCGACGCCGGCGGCGGCGAGCAACGGCAGCCACGGCCGCGACCGGCGCGGCGCCGGCCGCCGGGCGCGCACGGGCGCTTCGTGCAGTACGTCGTCGGCGCTGGCCGCGCGCGCGACGGTCTGACCGAGCACGACGATGGCGCCGCCGAGCTCGATACGATCCCCGAGCCGCAGCACGCAGGCGCCGGCCGCAACCCCGTTGACGCGCACCGGCGCCGACGGTTCGAGCCGGCACTCCCCCTGCACCATGCGCAGGGTGGCATGCCGGGGCGCCACCCCCTCTTCCGCCAGCCGGACATCGGCGTCGGCGGCGCTGCCGAGCAGCAGCGGGCGGTCGGCGATCGTATGCAGGAAGGTCTGACCTCGGTCGAGGATCTGCAGGGTGAACATCGCGGCGGGAGCCCGGCCGGCGCCAGGGCGTCGCGACCGATCCGGGGTGGCGCATGGTAGCGACTGCCCCGCGGTTCGGCACCGGGGCGAACGGCAGTCTTGGCGCCGCCTAGGAGTCTGCGCCACGGGTGACGAGCGCGCAGCCACCCAGGATTTGGGATAG
>JAEUHT010000096.1 GCA_016793265.1 Planctomycetota bacterium | reverse complement strand
GTCCTTGAAGATCGCCTCGCCGCCGCACAGGATCGCGATGTCCTGCAGCATGGCCTTGCGGCGGTCGCCGTAGCCCGGCGCCTTGACCGCGCAGACCTTCAGCACGCCGCGCAGCTTGTTGACGACCAGCGTCGCCAGCGCCTCACCTTCGATGTCCTCGGCGATGATCAAGAGCGGCTTGTTGCTGTCCTTGAGCTTCTCCAGCAGCGGCACCAGCGTGCGCACGTTGGACAGCTTGTCCTCGTGCACCAGCACGTAGCAGTCGCGCAGGTCGACCGTCATGTCCTCGGCGTTGGTGACGAAGTGCGGCGACAGGTAGCCGCGGTCGAACTGCATGCCCTCGACGACCTTGACCTCGGTCTCCAGGCCCTTGCCCTCTACGACCGTGATGACGCCGTCCTGGCCGACCTTCTTCATCGCCTCGGCGATGATCTTGCCGACCTCGGGGTCGTTGTTGGCAGCGATCGAAGCGACCTGGATGATCGCCTTCGGGTCGTTGCCCGGCACGTTCTTCTTCATGCGCTGCAGTTCGTCGACCAGCGCCGCGGTCGCTGCCCGGATGCCCTTGATCAGCTCGGCGTGGTTGGCGCCGGCGGTCAGGTACTTCATGCCCTCTTCGCAGATCGCGTGGGCGAGCAGGGTGGCCGTCGTGGTGCCATCGCCGGCGAGATCGGACGTCTTGCTGGCGGCTTCGCGCACCAGCTTGGCGCCCATGTTCTCGTAGCGGTCTTCGAGCTCGATCTCCTCGGCGACGGAGACGCCGTCCTTGGTGACCGTCGGACCGCCCCAGCCCTTGTCGAGCACGGCGTTGCGGCCGCGGGGGCCGAGAGTGGAGACAACGGCTTTCGCCAGCTTGCTGACGCCGCGCAGCACGGCTTCGCGGGCGTCGTTTTCGAACACGAGTTGTTTGACCATCACAACCTCGGTGAGGAACCTGGATACTTCGTATGGGGGTGGCCGCTGGCCGCCTCGATCGAGGCGGCGCGAGCGATCGAGCCGCCGCACCAAGGTGGCGCGGCTGGCTCGCGAGGGCGCGCCGCAAAGCAAACGTGGTGCCGACTGCTCGAGGGTTCTCGTCCTGGTTCCTTGAGGCTGACGCAAATGATGGAATGGAAGCAACTTGCTGGGTGCGAAGTGGCGTCGGTGGCGGCCTCGCCGGGCCACCTGCGATGCCAATCTGGCAGCGGTGGCCGCTGGTGGCGGTGCGCCTTGCGTCATTCTGGCATGCGGCCATTCGTCGTTTTGCTCGGCCTGTTTGCGTGCGCTGCGGCGGTGGCGCAGCAGCCGCTGGCCCTCGAGCTCACGCTGCGGGATGGCCGCGTGCTGGCGGCGCAGTCGCTGGTCGGCAGCCAGAGCAGTGGCTACGAGGTCGTGAGCGGCGGCGAACGCCACCAGCTCGCCGCCAGCGACGTGCTGTTCGTGCATGGGGCGCCGGCGCTGCCGGTCGATCTGCCGGTGCTGCACCTGCAGGGGGGCGAAGTCGTGCGCGCGGCGCTGACCGGCGGTGATGCCGGCGGCAACCGGGTCGAAGTAGTGTCGCCGTGCTTCGGCCAGCTCAACGTGGCGGTGGACCGGCTGCAGGCCGTGGTGGTGGGGCGCGAGCCGCCGGAGCGCTTCGTGCTGCCGGACGGCGTCGACGAGGCGCTGTTCGTGCCGGCTGCGATCGGCTTCGACATCCAGGGGGGCAGCCTGTTCCAGTTCGGCGCCGAGGGCGTGCGCTTCCAGCCCGAAGGTCGCGAGGCGCCGCGCTGGTTCGCAGTGCGCGAGTTCGTCGCCTTGCGCCTGCGCGACGCCAGCAGCCGGGCCAAGCCGGCCGAGGCCGAGTTGTGGACGCGGGCCGGCGACCACGTCGGTGTCGATGCCGTCGAATGCCGCGCCGAAGGGGTCCGTTGCCGACTCGAAGGGGGCGCCGAGGTCGACGTGCGCTGGGGCGACGTGGCCGGGCTCGGCTGGCGCGCCGGCGTGACGTGGTTGTCGGACCTGGCGCCGAGCGCCGTGCGCGAGAGCGGCTTCGACGGCGACGTGGTGCATCCGTGGCAGCGGGATCTTGGTGTGACCGGCGAACCGCTCAGCGGCGGCGGCCACAGCCACGGCAAGGGCCTCGGCGTGCACAGCCGCAGCCGGCTCAGCTTCGCCGTGCCGCCTGGCGCGGGGTCGTTCTGGACCCGGGTGTCGCTGTCGAGCTCGGCGAGCGCATTGCCGGTGGTGGCGAACGTCGACGTGCGCGTGCTGGTCAACGACACGCTGGTGTTCCAGGCCAACCTGACGCCGGCGTCGGCGCCCGGCGACACCGGCCTCGTCGCCGTCAAGGCCGGCGATACGCTGACGCTCGAAGTCGACTTCGGTCGTGGGCGTGATCTCGGCGACCGGGTCGACTGGCTGTCGCCGCTGTTCTTGCCGACGAACCCGCGCCGTCCATGACGATCGCCCTCGCCTGCCTCGCTGTGCTCGGCACCGGCCTCCTGGTCGGGCGCTCGGCGCCGGCGTCGGCGCGCTGGCTGACCTGGTGCATCGGCATCTGCTTCGTGATCGTCGCGTTGCCGCTGCCGCAGGTCGAGTTCACGAGCACGGCTGCCGCGACCACCACGGTCGAGCTGCCGGTCGTGACCTCGGCGGCGCGCGAACGGCTGCTCGTCGCGGCGGCGCAGAGTGGGCCGCGCGCGGTCGATCTGGCCGTGCGTTGGGCCGCGCCGCTGCCGGCGATCGTCACCCGCGGTCCGCTCGGCGCGGTCGCCGCCGCACCGACGCCGCTGCCGTTCGCGCCCGACGCGGTGCTCGTGCGTTGCCTCGGCGAGGCCGCCGTCGGCCGGCCGTTGCGCGTCGAGGTCGAACTGCCGACGGCGATCGCAGAGCTCGTGGTCGAGCTCGTCTGCACGCCGGACGGCGGCGAGCCGCACCGCGTGGCGGTGACCGTGCGAGACGGCGTCGGCGAGGCGTCCTTGCTGCCGGCGGTGCCGGGCCGGCACCAGCTCGTGTTGTCGGCCACGGTCGCGGGCCACACGCTGCGTGGCGAAGGTGCGTTCGTGGTCGGCGCGCCCCCGCCGGTGCTGGTGTTGGAGCCGAGCGGCACGCTGGCCGCGGCGCTGGCCGCCCAGGGCGTCGCCGTCGAACGGGCGGCGGCGTTGCCGGCCGACTTCGCCAGCCGGGCGGCGCTCGTGCTCGGCATGCCGCTCGACGCGGCGCAGCAGACGGCGGTGGTGACGGCGGTCGAGGACGGGCTCGGCCTGTTCGTGGTGGCGCCGGGCTTCGGCCGCGATGGGGAGCCGCTGCGCGGGCTCTTGCCGCTGACCTTGTTGCCGACCGCGGAGCGCGGCGGCGAACGCGCGGCCGCGGGCGGCGCCGGTGCGGTCGATCCGTTGGCGCCCCCCTCCACGCCCCCGCCGCCGGACGAGGCGCCGCCGCCGGCGGGGGATACCACGGCGGCGGGGCCGTTGAGCCAGCAGCCGATCGACGTCGACAAGCACACGATCGCGATGGTGCTGGTCGTCGACCGTTCGGGCAGCATGGGGCAGCGGCTCGGCAGCGGCGAGACCAAGATGAGCTTCGCCAAGACCAGCGCCTTGCACACGGCGATGGCGCTCGGCGAAGGGGACCTGGTCGGGCTGGTGACGTTCGGCAACAAGGACGCCGGGCGCGTCGAGCTGCAGTTGACGCCGGCGACCGACCTGGTCACCGTTCGCGCCGGCATCGAGAAGCTGCGGGCGGCGCAGGAGTTCACCTACCTGCTGTCGGGGCTGCGCGCGGCGCGCGCGCAACTGCAGGCGGTGCGCGCCGCGGTCAAGCACGTCGTCGTGATCAGCGACGGCGAGTTCGATCTCGGCGAGGAGGTCGCGCTCGGCAGCGTGGCGAACGTGATGCGCAAGGACGACCACATCACGGTGTCGGTGATCTCCATCATCGACGGCCAATCGGACCCGCAATTCGAAGGCATCGCGGCGCGCATCGCCGGCGACGGCGGCGGCCAGTTCTTCGCCGCGCGGGACGTCAGCCACGTGCCGGCGCTCGTCAGTGGCGAGGTGACGCGGGCGCTGCAGAGCGCCGGGCGCAAGCCGAAGGCGGGCACCGGCGGCGAGCCGCTGGCGCGGCCAGCCGAGCCAGCGCCGCGCCACGAAGCGCCGCCGCCGGCGCCGCCAGCCGCATCGCCGCCGCCGGCCGAGGCACCGATCCCGCCGCGCCACCCGGTCGTCGCCACAGAGCCCGAATCGCCGCTGCTGCAGCCGCTGCCGCCTTTGGCGTGGCCGGCGCTCGGCGGCGTGCGCGCCAACGAAGCCAGGCTCGAAGCGATGGTGTTGCTCGCGGTCGCCGATGCCGCGGGCTACCCGGTGCTGGCGTTCGCCAACCGCGGCCTCGGCCGCGTCGCCGCGTTCGCCGCCGACCTCGCGGGTGACGATGGCGTCGACTTCCGCCGCGACCCGGAGTTCCCGGCGCGGCTGACGAGGTGGCTCGGCAGCGTGCTGCCGGCGCTGCCGCTGGCGCAGACGGCGCCGGGCCTGCGCGGGGTGGTCGTGCAACCGCCGGCGCCGACGCCGGCCGACCTGGGGCAGCTCGCGGCGCTGGCCGGAGCGGCGCCGGTCGCGCCCGAGGCCTTGCCGGCGGCGACGGTCCAGACGCAGCGCGTTGTGCGTTCGGCGGTGGCCGAGCGTGCCGGCTGGCTCGGCTGGCTGCTGTTGCTGCTCGCCGCCGGCGAACGGGCTGCGGCCGCGTGGGCGCAACGCCGCCGCCTCGCGTGAGCTCGCGCGCCGCCGGCCCTCAGCCCGCCGGCAGCAACTGGCGCAGCCGGTGGTCGAGTTCGCGCGGCAAGAACGGCTTCAGCAGCAGCGGCACGCCAGGCGGCGCGTGGTGGGTCTCGCCGGCGAAGCCGGTGATCAGCAGCAGCGGCAGCTCGGGCCAACGGGTGGTGATCACGCGGGCGAGCTCGAAGCCGTTCATGCCGGGCATGACCACGTCGGTGACCACTGCGTCGAACGGCTCGGCGGCGAGCCGCCGCAGCGCCTCGTCGCTGTTGGCTGCCGTGGTGACCACGTAGCCGAAGCCGCCGAGCGCCCGCGCGAGCACGTTGCGCACGCCTTCTTGGTCGTCGACGATCAGCAACCGGCGCCGCGGCGGCGCGGCGTTGGTCGCCGCCAGGGCCGGCGGCCGCGCGCGCGGCAGCTGCACCAGCACCGCCGTGCCGCGACCCGGCGCACTGCGCAGCTGGATGTCGCCGCCCGCGGCCGCGACCACCGCGTAGCAGATCGCGAGCCCGAGCCCGGTGCCCTGCCGGTCGCCCTTGGTGGTGAACAACGGCTCGAAGGCGCGCGCCTGGGTCGCTGCGTCCATGCCGATGCCAGGGTCGCTCACTTCGAGGCGGATGCCGTCGTCGGTCACCGCCCAGGCGGTGATCGTCACGCAGCCGCCCGCGGGCATCGCGTCGCGGGCATTGGTGACGAGGTTCAGCAGCAACTGGTGCAGTTGCGCGCGGCCCACCGGGACCGGCAGTGCCTCGGCGGGCGTGCAGAGCGAGATGGTCACACGCTCCGCGCAGAGCCGTTGCAGGCCCGGCAGCAGCTCGTGCAGGAAGGCGACGAGGTCGACGGCGTCGCCGCGGTTCTGGCCGGGGCGGGCGAAGTCGAGCAGCTGCCGCGTGATCTCGCCGGCGCACGCGGCCGTGTGCACCAGTTCTTCGACGTAGCCGCGCAGAGGGCTGTCCAGCGCGGTCCCTTGGCGCAGCAGGTCGAGGTAGCCGACCAGGGTGGTCAGCAGGTTGTTGAAGTCGTGGGCGACGCCGCCGGCCAAGAGGCCGAGGCTCTGCATGCGGCGGCCCCGCAGCAGCCGCTCTTGGGCCTCTTCGCGCAGCAGGAAGCTGGCGAGCAGATCGGCGGCGGCGAGCGGGAAGTCGAGGTTGACCTCGCTCCAGCGCAGCGGCTGCTTCGCATAGAGCATGAACTTGCCGAGCAGGCGGCCGCCGCCCACGATCGGCAGGAAGGCGAGTGCCTGCACCTGTTCGGCGGCGAGCGTCGTGGCGAGGTGCTGCAAGGCGGGTGTTTTGGTGACGTCGTCGATGAGCAGGGGCCGCGCGGCAGTTTCGTCGTGGCGCCAGGGCGAGTGGCCGTCGACGGCGGCCATGTAGGCGGCGGAGAGCCCGTGGGCGGCGCGGAAGCGCATGACGCCGGCGGCGTCGAACGTCAACACGGCGGCGCGATCGAAGCCGGTGGTCTCCACCAGCGCGGCGACCACGGCCGCGAACATGGGCTCCAACGAGGCGCTGTTGGCCAGGTCGCGGCACAAACGCAACACGGGATGCTGGGCAGCGACGATCCCTCGGTCTTCCGGCATGGCCAGGCGATGGTAGCGTTGGCAAGGCCGGAAGCGAACCGGCTGGGCGCGGGCCGGCCCGGGCTCGCAGGGGGCGGCGAGCGCACCGCGGCGGCTCGATCCGGGTGCGGGTTTTCCCGCATCCGCTTCAGCGATCGCTGCCGCCGGCCGAAACAAGGAGCCTCGCCGGTTCCTCTCGCCAATGAACTCGCCCATTCCAGGCCCCGCTGCCGGAGCCGCCGTACCCCATTACCCGCCGGCGCCGCGGCGCCCGCGCGTCGGGCGTCTCGTGCCGCTGCCGGGGGTCGTCTTGCGCAGTGATCCCGAGCGCTTGACGGTGCAGCACTTCCTGCAGGCGATCGCCGTGCCGGTGGCGGCGATGCAGACCCTGCTCGAGGTCGCCGTCGAGACCAAGGACACCGCCTGCTCGGCGATGGCGCTCGGGGCCATGGCCTCGCACCGCGACTACCTGGCCGAACTCGCCGCCGACTTCGCCTTGCTCGGCGAGCTCGAACAGGACCGCGTCCAGGTCGTCGCCGGCGATCACGACCTCGCCGCCCTTGGCGCCGACATCGCCGAGCGGCTCGGCGCCGTGGCGCTGCGGCACGGCAGCGAACTGCGCGCCGAACCGCGCAGCTTCCTGCCGAGCTCGGTGACCTGCGATCGTGGCCTGGCCCTGCGCGCGCTCGACGCCGTGCTGCGCGTCGCCGCCACCCGCTGCTACCCGGGTCGCATCGACCTCGGCGTGTCGTTCCACGACGGCCGCGGCGCCCACGGGCCGCGGCTCTGCTTCGACCTCGTCACCAATGGCGGCGGCTTCGGCGACGTCGAGCTCGGCTACGTGTTCCGGCCATTCGCGGTGGTGGACGCCGCCGGCCGGCCGCAGCTCGGGCTGTCGATCGCGCAGCGGCTCGGCGAGCTGCTGGGCGGCGAGCTGCGTGTGCTGAGCCCGGGACCGGCGACCTGCCATTACCGGCTCGCCGTCGCGGCGCCCGCAGCAGCTGGCGCGCACTGGCGCGACCCGCTGGCGCCGGCGCTGGACCTCGGTCCGGTGCTGTGACCGTGTCCTGACGAAGCCTCGCCGAGGCTACAAGGAGCGCAGGAACATGAGCAACGCCTTCTGGTCGGCGGCGTCGAGTGGCAGCGGCGCCATGCGGGCATCGAGGTGGTCGTTGGGGTTGCCACCACGAACGTAGAAGTCGACCACCGCCTCGAGGTCGGGTAGCGAGCCGTCGTGCATGAACGGCGCCGTCAGCCGCACCAGGCGCAACGTCGGCGTCTTCCACTGCCCGGCGTCACGATCGTCGCCGGTCGCCGCCGCGCGCCCGGGCTCGGGCTTGCCGTCGACGACGCCGACACCGGTGTTGTGGAAGCGCTCGTCGGTGAACAGCGGCGGGGTGTGGCACTTCCAGCAGCCGCCCTTGCTCTCGAAGATCCACTGGCCGTGCCGCTGTTCGGCCGTCATCGCCTCGGCGTCGCCACGCAGGAAGCGATCGTACGGCGCGTCGCCGGCGACGATGCCGCGCACGAACGTCGCCAGCGAACGTTGCAGCGCCGTTCGGGTCGGTGGCCCGCCGAATACCTGCTCGAACTCGCGGGCGTAGTCCGGCTGCTCGCGCAGCCGCTGCAGGGCGCCATCGACGCCGAGCGCCATCTCGTCCCGGTCGCCGATCGGCTCCAGCACGAAGGTCTCGAGGTCCGCCGAGCTGCCGTCCCAGCGCTGCAGCGTGCCATAGCCGCGGTTCCACAACGCCGGCGCGTGGCGTTTGGCGCGGTGCTCGCCGACCCCGCGCGGTCGCGGTGCCGGGCTGGCGAAGCCGGTCGCCGCCGGATGGCACGACGCACAGGAGATCGTGCGGTCGCTGCTCAGCTGCGGATCGTGGAACAGCCGTTCGCCGAGCCTGAACATCGCCGCCGTCGGCGTGTAGTCGGCCGGCAGCGGCATCTTCGGCAGCCCCGGCGGTGGCTCCGCGAGCCAGCGCCACGCCGGCTGCAGTGGTTCGGCCTGGGCCGCGGGGGTTGGCCGCTGCTGGGCCACGAGGCCGCTCGTGGCCAGCAGCACGCCCAGGAGCAGACGACGCCGCGGGGCTGGTCGCGTCGACCGTGTGGTGGTTGCTTCCCGCGTGGCGGCGTGGCGATCGTCGCGCCTGGTCACCCCGTGGGGGAACCGGCTCAGCACAGGCCGCACCGTCCTGGGGCTGGGCACGACGGCCTCACTCGGTGGCGAAGGTGAACCGGGTCGTCGACCGGAACGTCTGCCCGGGGGCCAGGAGCGTGGTCGGGAAGCGCGGCTGGTTGACGCTGTCCGGATAGTGCTGCGTCTCCAGGCACAAGGCGCTGCGCAACGCGTAGCTGCGGCCGCCTTTGCCCTGCTGACCGTGCAGGAAGTTGCCGCTGTAGAACTGCAGCCCCGGCTCGGTGGTCTCGATGGCGAGCGAACGGCCGCTCTGGCGATGCTGCAGGGTCGCCACCTGGCGCAGGCCGTCGCCCTTCCGCAGCACGTAGTTGTGGTCGTAGCCGAGCGTCGGCGTGCCGATCAGCGCGTCGATGCGCAGACCGATCGGCAGCGGCTTCTGGAAGTCGAGCGGCGTGCCGGCGACATCACTGATGGCGCCGGTCGGGATCAGGGTGTCGTCGACGGGCGTGTACTTGCCGGCGTCGATCCACAGCACGTGGTCGAGCACGGTCTCGGCGCCGGCGCCGGCGAGGTTCCAGTAGGCGTGATTGGTCAGGTTGACCGGCGTGCGGCGGTCGGTGCGCGCCACGTAGTCGATCGTCAGTTGGCCGTTCGCCGCCAGCGTGTAGGTCACTTCGACGTCGAGGTTGCCGGGGTATCCCTCTTCGCCGTCCTTGCTGCGATAGGTGAACCGCACCGCCTGGGCCGCCGGCGTGGCGGCGACCACCTCGCCCTGCCACTGCACCTTGTCGAGGCTGCGGGTCGCACCGCCGTGCAGGTGGTTCGGGCCGTTGTTGACGGCGAGCACGTAGTGATGGCCGTCGAGCTCGAATTCGCCGTGCTTGATGCGGTTGCAGACGCGCCCCGTGGTGCAGCCGAAGTACTGGTTCGCGGCCGACTCGTAGCCGGCGACGTCGTCGAAGCCGAGCACGATGTCCGCGGCGAAGCCGGCGCGGTCCTTGGTGCGCACGGCCACCAGCGTGGCGCCGTGGTCGGTGACGTCGACCTCGACCCCGCCGGCGCGCAACGTCCACAGCGTGGTCGGGCTGCCGTCCTTGGCGATGCCGAAGTCGCGGCTGGGGAGGAAGGGGCGGGCGTTCATCGTGGCGCAGGCGGCGAGCGCGAACAGGGACAAGGTGGCGGCGGCGTGCATCGCCGCGGCAGGTTAGCGGGCGCGTTCGAGGCAGGCCAGCGACTCCACCAGGGCGGTGCCGGGGAACATGTCGAACGGCACCAGCGAACGCACGACGAAGCCCGCCTCGGCCAAGGCCGGCAGGTCGCGCTGCAGCGCCTTCGGTTCGCACGACACGTAGGCCAGCCGCCGCGGCTGCAGCGCGCGCAGGCGCTCGACGACGCCGGCTTCGAGGCCGTCGCGCGGCGGGTCCATCACTACGAGCTGTGGCCGCGGCAGGTCGCCCTGGCCACAGGCGCCGAGCCAGCGCGCGACGCTGCCGGTGCGCCAGCTCACGTTGCGCAGCAGGTTGGCCTCGCTGGCCGCGACCGCGTCGGCGATGGCCGCCCCGTTCTGTTCGATGCCGAACGCCGAGCGCGCGCGCGCCGCCAGCGGCAGCGTCAGCAGGCCGCCGCCGCAATACAGGTCGCCGACGTCGTCGCGCGTCGTCGGCCCGAGCCAGTCGACGACGTGCTGCACGAGCTTCTCGGCCATCGGCGGCGAGGTCTGGAAGAACGTGTTCGGCGATATCAGGTAGGTGGTGCCGCAGAGCCGTTCGGCGATGCGCGGCGGGCCGGAGACGACCTCGCCGTGCGGGCCGAGCAGCCGCGCCAGGTCGCCGTCGTTGTGGTTGACGACGATCGTGGTCGCCCCGGCTGCATGCAGCGCGTCCATCACGCGTTCGAGGCCGGGGATCTGCGGCCGCCGCGCCACCAGCACCAGCACGCTCTCGCCGATCGTGGTGCGGCGCACCAACACACTGCGCAACAGGCCGTGCGGATCGAGGAACGGATGCCAGGCGCGGTGGCGCAGTCCGTCGAGCTGCTGCACCGCGGCCTGCGCCAGCGCGAACGCACGCGGTTCGCTGGCCGGGCACTCGTGGATGCGTACGAGCTCGGGGCTCCTGGCGCGGTGGAAGCACGCCTCGAGGCCGCGCTCGCCGTTGCGCAGGTGCAGCGCGACCTTGTGGCGCTGGCCGAACGGGAACGGCGCCGGCACGGTCGGCGCGACCTCGGGGCAGCGTTCGCCGAGCGCGAAGCCGAGCGAACGCTGCAGCCGTTCCTGCTTGTGGCGCAGCTGGGCGGGGTAGGACTGGTGCAGCCAATGGCAGCCGCCGCAGGTCAGGAAGTGCATGCACTCCGGGTCGACGCGGTCCTGCGACTCCTGTTCGATGCCGAGCACGTCGCCGCGGCCGAACTTGCGCGCCGCCGAGCTGACGCGCACGCGGGCCTGCTCGCCGGGCAGCACGCCGGGCACGAAGATCACGTAGTCGCCGAACTTGGTCAGGCCGTCCGGGCCGTCGCCGAGCCCGACCACGTCGACCAACACTTCGTCGTCGCGTTCGACGGGGACTTCGCGCGGGCGGCGGCTCGACATGGGGGCGAAGAATGTAGCCGGCGGCTGCTTCGGAAGGACGCCGTTGTGGTTCTTGTCGCCGCCGCGCTTCCCCCGCAGGCACTGCGTCGCTACCGTTCCTGCCCGTCGGGCCGTAGCGCAGTCTGGTAGCGCGACTGGTTTGGGACCAGTAGGTCGGAGGTTCGAATCCTCTCGGCCCGACCATCCGCGCCGCGGGGCGGCGCGAGGTCGGGCCGGGAGCACACGGGGATGTCGCCCGCTGCGGCCATTGCCGCAGCCGGCTCCACCGGCGAATCCGCTGCGGGCTGCGGTGGACCGCGGCGGGGGTGGGCGGCGGGCTTGTGGCGAGAAGGACGTGGTCGACGGGGTGGGGTTCGCTACTCTGCGCGGCCTTCAGGATGCGTACGCCACTGCTTCCCGCATGAGCTTCTCCGCCATCTTCGCACTCGCTGTCGGCCTGGCGATGGACGCCATGGCCGTGGCGGCGGCGCGTGGGCTCGCGGCGCCGGTGATCCGGGTGCGGCACGTCGTGCTCGTGGCGCTCTACTTCGGCGGCTTCCAGGCGCTGATGCCGGTGCTCGGGTTCGTCGCGGGTGCACAACTGGGGCCGCTGGTCGAGCCGTGGGACCACTGGATCGTGTTCCTGCTGTTCGCGGTGATCGGCGGCAAGCTGCTGTGGGAAGCGCGGTCGGCGGGGCAGGCGGAGCGTGCCGTGTGCGAACGGCGCCACTTTGCGCCGGCGATCCTGCTCGCGCTGGCGGTGGCGACCAGCATCGACGCGCTGGCGGCCGGGTTGACCTTGCCGATGCTGGGCGCCCCGCTCGGCCTCGCGGTGGCCACGATCGGCATCACGACGGCGGTGTTGAGCGGGCTCGGCCTTTGCGTCGGCCGGCTGTTCGGGCCGCTGCTCGGCAAACGGCTCGACCTGGCCGGCGGCGTTGTGTTGATCGGCTTCGGCGTGAAGACGCTCGTCGAGCACCTGTCGGCCTAGCCGTCGATGGCCGGTGCGCCACGGGTTGGCGCCGGTCCGCGCGTTCGTAGCCTCACAGCGTCAGCGTGATCGTGTCGGTCAGCGTCAGCAGCGGGTCGGCGCAGCCACCGGCGCCGAGCAAGTCCATGCCCTGCGTGAGCACCTGCATGCCGATCAGGGTCGGGTTCGGCGGCACGGGCAGCTGCACGGTGTTGCCGAAGATGGCGACGGCCCATTCGTGGCCGATCGTGCAGGCGCAGAACGGGACGCTGATGTTGGTGAGGCCGAAGCCGACGAGCGGGAAGCCGGTGGTGTTGCCGAGCGTGAACTCGATGACGTTGCCGATCTCGGGGTGGCCGGTGACGTGGATCGTGGTGGCGCCGCAGCCGTGGGCGCTGCGCTCGAGGCGGCCGGTGCCCGGGATGTAGACGAGGCCGAGCAGGTTGCTCGAACCGACGGGACCGATCGGCGTCGTGGCCGCGGTGAGCGGGTCGATCGTGTAGAGATGGTCGGTCTGGTTGTCGACCATGTAGAGGGTGTCGTGGTCGAGGTCGTAGGCGAGCCCGTTGGCGCTCGTGCACACCGGCGCCGGGCCGGCGAGCGGCCCGATCCACGTCACCGCGGCGGTCGTGGTGTCGATCGTGTAGAGGCCGTCGCTGCTGCCGTCGGTCATGCGCATCCCGCGCGTCAGGTCGAAGACCAGGTTCGCGTAGCTGCTGATGAGGCCGGTGGCGCCGATCAGGGTCGCGGCGCCGGTCGAACGGTCGAGGCTGTACAGACGGTTGACGTGCGACGACATGCCGAACAGCTGGTCGGTGGTCGGGTCGTACTCGATGCCGTGCATCAGCAGGAAGGCGCCGCCGTAGCCGCCGACCCACGTCGCGCTCCAGTCGGTCACGTCGAGCAGGTAGAGCGAGTCGGTGCTGGTCGAGGACAGGTAGAGCTTGCCGTGCAGGAGGTCGTAGGCGAGGCCGGCCGCGATGCCGACGTTGCTGCTGACGGTGCCGAGTCGCGTGCGGGCGCCGGTCGTGCGGTCGAGCTCGTAGACCGTGCGGTCGCTGTCGAACGCGAGCAGGCGCTGACCACGCAGCGGGGCCGCGGCGAGCGGCAGCAGCAGCAGGGTGAGCAGGATGTTCCTCATCGGCGAGTGGACCCAGAGCCCTACTTCGGCGGTGCGTCCGGCTTGGCGTCGTCGGGCTTCGGCGGTTCGGCCGGTTTCGGCGCCATCGGGCGGTGCTCCGGGTGCAGGTGTTCGGCCAGGAACGTGTGCAGCTGGCGCAGGAAGTAGACGCGGTCCCGGCCGACGAGGCCGTGCTGTTGCATCGGGTAGGGGAAGTAGCGCAGCGGGCGGCCGAGTTCGATGCAGCGAGCGACGAAGGCCAGGCTGTGGCTCCACATCACGGTGCGGTCGTCGGTGCCGTGCACGAGCAGCAGCGGCGTGGCGAGCTGGTCGGCGAGCGGCAGGCAACTGGCGCCAAGGTAGCCCTGCGCGTTCTCCAACGGCGTGTCCATGTAACGTTCGCCATAGCCGGTCTCGTACATGGCCCAGTCGGTGACCGGGGCGCCGCTGATGCCGCAGGCGAACCTCTTCGGCGCCAGCAGCAGGAGCCGCAGCGTCAGGTAGCCGCCGTACGACCAGCCGTGCACGCCGATGCGCGCGGCGTCGACGAACGGCTGCTGCGTGAGCCAGTCGATGGCGCAGAGCTGGTCCTGCACCTCGGGCGTGCCGAGACGACGGTGGATCGCCTGTTCGAAGTCGACGCCGCGGTTCGGCGTGCCGCGGTTGTCGAGGCTGCAGACGACATAGCCCTCGGCCGCCAGCGCCTGCAGCCACAACGCCCGGCCGCCGAGCCACTGGTCGGTGACGAGCTGCGCGTGGGGACCGCCGTAGACGTAGAGCAGCACGGGGCAGCGTTGGCCTTCCTTGAGGTCGGGCGGCAGCGACAGGTGGCCGTAGAGCAGGGTGTCGTTCTCACCCTTGACCTGGAACAGGCGCTGCGTCGGCAGCGCGAACGCGCGCAGCGGGTCCGTGGGCGTCGGCAGCGGCACCACGGCGCCGGTCTGCAGGTCGAGCAGGCGCGCGCTCGGCCGCGTCTCCAGGTTGGACCAGGTGGCGCTGGCCCAGGCCTGGTCGGGCGACAGTTCGCCGTGGTGGGTGCCGCGTTCGTGCGTGAGCTGGCGCACCTCGTCGCGGTCGACGCTGGCGGCGAACAGGTGGCACTGCCGCGGATCCTCACCGCTGGCCTCGAACCAGACGGTCTTGCCGTCGGCGGCGAGCCCGAGCAGGCGCTGCACGTCGAAGGCGCCCTTGGTCACCTGGCGCACCACGCTGCCGTCGGCGGCGCACAGCCAGAGGTGGCGGTAGCCGTCGCGCGCCGACCACCACAAGAAGCGGCCGTCGGGCAGGAAGGTCGGGCCGTGCTCGGGCTCGACCCACTCCGGGTCGTTCTCGTCGACGAGCACCTGCAACCGTTTGCCGGTCCTGGCATCGAAGCGCACCAGCTGGGCGTGATCCTGGCCGCGGTTGACGAGGGCCACGCAGACGCTGTCGCCGGGGCCGAAGGTGACGTTGGTCCAGTAGACGTCGGCGTCGTCGTCGTGCTCGAGCCAACGCACGGCGAAGTCGCGGGTATCGCAGACGCCGACCTGCACCTTCGAGTGCACCCGGCCGGCCATCGGGTAGCGGCCGTGCACGGGCGCCGTGGGCACCTGGTCGAGGTCCTGGTACGGGTACGGCGCGATCGGGCGCTGGTCCTCGCGGTAGAACGCGAGGAAGCGGCCGTCGGCGCTCCAGAACAGGCCGCCGGTGATGCCGAACTCGGCGCGATGGGCGGCGCCGCCGTAGACGATGTCGGGGCTGCCGTCGAAGGTGAGCTGGCGCACGCGGCCATCGGCCGCCGCGAGCCAGAGCTGGTGGTGGCGCAGGTAGGCGACGTGCAGGTCGCCGGGTGCGATCGCCGACGCGGCGGCGGCGTCGTTCTCGTCGTCGACCCAGGTCAGCACGTCGGTGGCGCGCTCGGCGCCGAGCGTCCCGCGGGCGCCGCGGTGGTCGAGTTCGCCGCGCCGCGGGGGGGCGTCGCCCCAACGCATCGCCGGGAAGCGCGCGGGGGCGGC
>JAEUHT010000160.1 GCA_016793265.1 Planctomycetota bacterium | reverse complement strand
TCCCGGCGGCCGACATCAGAACGTGTTGATGTAGCTGCGCACGGCATTGCTCGTGACGATGCCCGCGTTGTTCGGGGCGACCGGCACGATCAGGGCGAAGCCCTGGGTGAACACTTCGGCGCCGATCGGAGCGCCGAGCGGGATCGGCAGAATGACCGTGGAGTCGGTCGAGGTGGCGCTGACGAAGGAGACCATCAGGTCGAGCGAGCCGAGCAGCAGCGAGCACGGCGAATCGATCGCGCCGCCCGTGAGGACGTTGAGCGGGATGCCGGGGTTGAGCTGGCTGAGGCTGTTCACGACGACGCCGAAGTAGACACCCGAGGCCGGGGCGGCTTCCGGGATGCCCACCTGGTTGAAGATGACGGTGTTGCCCGTCACCGGCGCCGGCGCGGCCGACATGGTGTAGCCATCGCAGCCGCCACCATAGGTCGTGTTGCGGGCCGACGGCGGCACGCCGATCGAGACGTTGTCGACGTAGCACACGTTGCCGTAGTTCGACACGCCGTGGAAGCGCACGCGGTTGGTGCCGGCCGTGAGCGGGTAGTGCAGCGAGGTCCACTGCGCAGCCGTGGGGACGAACGGGCTGGAGGTGGCGCCGCCCGTGTTGAGCGCGCCGTTGACGGGCTCGTTGGTCAGGTCCGCGATCAGCGTCCAGGTCGTGCCGCCGTCATTCGACTCCTCGAGCAGCATGTGGTCGATCTCGCCACCGATGTAGGTCGCACCCGCGGCGTCGAAATAGACGTCGGTGCCGGCGCCGACCGCGGCGAACGTCGGGCTCGTCAGCACGAGCTCGTAGGTGTTCGAGGCGTTGTAGAAGTTGAACCCGGCCGAGCCGGTGCCGACGCCGTAGCCGCTGGCGGTGCTGTAGGCAGGCAGGTAGGTGCCGACCGGATTCGAGATCGACCAGCAGTTCGGCGTGACGACGCCCGTGCTCCAGTCCTGAACGGCCGACGGCGTGCTCATCGGCACGAACTCGACCGCCGAGCTGCCCGTCGACGGGCCAGCGCTGCAGGTGACGTCGCAGTAGTACCACGAGTCGACGACCTGGCTGGCGCTCAGCGTCGCGCTGGTGCCGAGCGGGTTCCAGGGGCCGCCCGCCGACGTGGTGCTCGAGTACCACTGGTAGGTGACGCCCGAACCGGTCGTCGCGTTCTGCAGGCCGAGCGTGAAGTTCGTGGCCGGGCAGGCGCCGCCAGCGGGCGCACCCGTGACGTTGCCAGGGGCCGGCGTGCCGGAGCAGGCCGAGACGGCCTCGACCAACACGACGTTGTCGAAGTTCCAGTAGGAGTCGCTGGTGGAGCCAGTCGAACGCGTGCAGTTGAAGCGGACGAAGAGCGAGCCCGCCGCCGGGCTGAAGGCGAACGACTTGTGGATGCACGAGCCGGACTGCACTTCATCGGTGAACGAGCCCACCGTCGTCCACGGGCCGGACGCGCTGGGGCCATACTGCACGTCGATCGTGCCGAACGGAGCCAGGGTGCCAACCGTGTTCGCACTCCAGTCGCAGACCTTGTAGTCGAAGTCGATCGTGGTCAGGCCGCCGAAGGACGTGCCGAGCGACGGCGAGACCAGCGCGCCGGTGGGAACGCTGCCGTACAGGTTCTTGCGCACCGCGCCACCTGAGCCGCCACAGGCCGTGGCGCCGGAGTACCAGGAGAACCCGGTCCAGCTGGCGGAGCTGGCGGCGAAGTCTTGGGAGTAGTTGACCTGAGCAGAGGCAGCAGCGGCCAGCAGGCCGATGGAGGGCAGGATGAGAAGGGAGCGCTTCATGGTTTGAGTTGAGGAAAGAACGCGCAATGAAAGAACCCGGGACGGTGGTCGCGGCCTCACGCGCTCGGGCCAGACTACCATGCACAAAGGTCCTGTGAAGGCGCGCAAAGCAAGTTGTCCGCGGCAGATACGACCCACCGCATCGCTCGTTCGTGAAGGCGCGCGGCAAACCTCGCGCTAGTGCGTAGGCACAAGGCAGGCCTCGACGCACCAACGGCATCGGGCGCATGCTGAGCCCCTGCCCTCGTGCTGTTGCTCTCGTCGCCACCGCGAGGCCACCCACCATGCTCAACGCCGCCCTGCTCCTTCCCGCGCTGTTGTCGCCGAACGCAGGTCCCGGCGACTACCTCGTCGTGCGCGTCGCGCTCGACGCCGCGCGCGCCAGCGACCGCGGCTACCTCGCGGCGGCGGCCAAGGCAGCCGAGCGCCACCACGCCACCACCATCGACTGGGATGGAGACGACTTCGTCGCGCTCGACCACGAACTGCAGCAGCGGCAACCCGAGAACGTGCTGTTCGTGCTGCGCCCCGAGTCGCTCGACGTCATGCGCCACCGCCGCATCCTGCTGCTGTCGTCGCGGCTCGACGACGACTGGTTCGTCGACTTCGCCTTCGGCTACCTGACCGCGGAGGATGGCGCCGGCTGCGAGAAGCTGTGGCAGCACATCGAGCAGCGCCGCGAACGTGGTGCGCACGGCGGCGTCTGGCTCGACCTCGCGGTGGCGTCGATGGACCGTTCGGCCGTGTACTCCGGTGCTGTGCCCGAGCTCGCCAAGGCGGCCGGCTTCCACGGCGATCAGTACTACTTCGGCACCGGCGACGCCGAGCGCGAGACGATGGTCGCGCTCGCGCTGGCGGCGACGGCGATGTCAGACGTGCTGCACTTCAGCGGCAACGGCGATACCGAGGGCATCTGGTTGTTCCCCGGCGAACGCAACCGCGACCGCGACAAACACTGGCCGTACGCGGCGGCGCGCGTCGGCGAGGACCAGGACGGCGCCATGCCGCGGTTGCTGGCGCCGCGCTTCCGCGAACTCACGTGGCAGGCGCCGATCGTATGGAGCGGCACCTGCCACTCGGGCGCCGTCGACCGCGTCTTCGTCGAGGGCGACATCGTGTCGACGTTCGGCCGCACCGACTGCACCACCGTGCACCGCCTGGCGCCGACGCACAGCCTCGCGCTGTCGTGGCTCGCCGCCGGCGCCGCCGGCCTGATCGTGCCGATCGCTGCCAACCACGGCCTCAGCGCCGCGATGGAGATCGACTTCACGCTGCAGCACGGCAGCAGCCTCGGCGAGGCGATCAAGTCGACCTGGGACGACGTGCTGCTGCAGGCCGAGGGCAAGCTCGTGCTCGACTTCCCGGTCGAGGGCGAACCGCACCGCCGCGGCGAGGAGAAGGTCATGCAGGGCGGCGGCGCCAACCGTGTGCTGATCGGCGATCCGGCGCTGCGGCCATTCGCCGCCACGCCGAGCGCGGCCGAGCAGGTGGTGGCCGCGGCGGACGGCGGCGGCGCCACCGTCACCGTGACGCGCGCCGCCGGTTTCTCGCCGCGCGGCTGGGACATGTACGGCGTCGATCGCACCCGCGACTGGCGCGTGCTCGTGCGCGTCGACCTCGATGCGCTCGGCCTCGCCGCGGTGCCAGGGTTCGCCGTCGAGGTGAAGGCGGCGACGCCCGACGGGCAGGACCTGCCGTTCACGCGGCAGCGCTGCGCGATCGAACACCACGCCGGCCGGACCTGGCTGCACCTGCAGGCCAACGCCGCGCGCGCCGCCGTCGAACGCAAGGCCGCGCGCGTCGTCTTCACCTTGCGCCCACGCTGAGCGCCTCGCGCCGAACACCTCACCCCGGTACCTTGCCCCGATGACGCCGCCGCGGTCGAGGTTCGTGCTGGTCTTGCCGTACGTCGTGCTGGCCGCGGCCGCCGCGGCGCAGGATGCCACCACGCTGGCGCGCGACTACGAGAAGGCCGTGCTCGCCGTCAACTCCGCGCACGCCAACAAGCCGGTGGCCACCGACGAACGGGAGCTCGCGCGGCGGCTGCCGGCGGCGGCGGCGAAGCTCCCGGCCCAGCTGGTGAAGCTCGCCGACGCGCCGGCCGTGCGGGACGCCCTCGCCACGGCGGCGCTGGCGGCGCTCGAGCTCGACCGCATCGACGACTTCGACCTGTTGCGCGCGCGCCTCGCCGCGCTCGATGCCACGCGCGCCGACGCCGTCGGCATCGCCGTGTCGCGGCCGCGCTTCCTCGCCATCGGCACCCAGGGCATGCAGCCGCAGGGCCTCACGGCGATCGCCGACGTCTTCGACCTCGTGCTCGACGCCTACCGCGACGTCTTCGGCATCGAGCACTTCAGCAAGGTGCCCGGCAAGAAGCTGCGGCTGCGGGTGCACCTGGAGGCGAAGATCACGCGGCCGCCGCACTTCGCGCCCGAGCTCCCGTTCCACTCCGAGATCGACTTCCCGGTCGTCGACGCCGAGCACTTCCGGTCGCCGACCAAGGCCGGCCAGTTCCTGTTCTACGGCCTCTGCCACGAACTCGGCCACGTCTGCGCGATGTGGGGCGATCGCAAGAACGAAGAGGACCGGCATGCCTGGGCGCACTTCACCGGCGTCGTGATCGTCGAGCACCTGTCGGCGAAGGACCTTTGGCCGCTGCGCGAGCTGCGCGACGGGCGCTGGCGTTCGCTCGAGATCGAGCGCAAGCGGCTGGCCGCGCAGAACGTCAGGCCCGGGCCCAGCGACGCCGACACCGTGTTCGCGCGCTTCTTGTGCCTCTACGACGCCGTCGGCGCGAAGCCGCTCGGTGAGGCGCTCGAGTCGCTCGACGCCGCCGGCAAGCACCTGCTCGTCAACCGGGTGCGCTACTACTCGATGCGCGACTTCGAGCAGGCGCTGCTGGCGAGCAAGGCCGGGCGCGCCGCCAAGAAGGCCATCGCGGCGGCGTTCGCGGGCTCGTAGCGCCGGCCGCGCCCGGTTGCTTTCCCCCGCGCCGCCGCCGAGATTGTCGCCATGTGCTGGCGATGGTGCTGCTGCCTCCTGTTGTCCCTGTGGTTGGCCGATGCCCTGGTCGCGCAGCGGCCGCGCACCGCCGACGAAGCGCTGCAGAAGTTCGCGGCGGTGGCGAGCCAGCCCGAGACCGCCCGTTCGCGCGCCGTGCGGGACCTCGGCGCCTTCGCCGACGACCAGGTGACGGAGCGGTTGCTCGCCGAACTCGCCGGCGCCGAGGGCGCCGCCTACCTGCAGACCGTGGTGCGCGCGCTCGGCGGGGCCGAACGACGCGGCGCCGTGCCGCCGCTGCGCGCGCTGCTGCGGAGCCGCGACAACTCGCGCCTGTTGGAGACCATCGCC
The DNA here is from genome assembly GCA_016793265.1 of Planctomycetota bacterium. Classification (GTDB taxonomy): domain Bacteria; phylum Planctomycetota; class UBA1135; order UBA1135; family UBA2386; genus JAEUHT01. Next base: position 678 of record JAEUHT010000160.1, on the reverse strand, counting down.
GAGGCGCTGGCGGCGCAAGGCGCGAGCGGCGCCGAGGCGCTGATCGCCGAGCTCGGCGGCGCCGGCGAGGCGCGCGAACGACGCAACGCCATCTGCGTCGGCCTCGGCAAGGCCAAGGGCGACGCCGCGCGCGACGCCCTGATCACCGAGATCCAGCGGGGCGGCGGCCGCGATCGGCTGGCGCCGTTGCGGGCGCTCGCCGGCCGCGCCGACGACGCCGCCGTCGACACGCTGCGCCAGCAGCTCGCCGGCGACAAGGACCCCGTCGTCGCCGCCGCCGCGGTCGAGCAGCTCGCCGAACAAGAGGCCGCCGCCGCCCCGGCCGCGGCGCTGGGCCTGCTGCAGCGACTCGGCGCCGAATCGGGCAGCGACCTCTTCTCCGCGGCGCTGCGCGGCCTCTTGGTGGCGCCACCACCCGATCGCCTGGAGGCGCTGCTCAACGCCGCCGCGCGCGCCGAGGACGCGTTCGGCAGCAAGACCACTGCGGCGTGGCAACGTGCGCTCGCCGACCCCGCGGTGCCGCCGTTCCTGATCACGGCCGTGACCCAGCAGAAGGCGGCCGGCGAACGCGCCGCGGCAGCGCACGCGCTGGCGCTGGTGCCGGCCGGCCAGCGCCCGGCGGCTGCCGCCGCCCTGACCACCGCGCTCGCCGACCGCGACGCCGACGTCGTGCTCGCC
>JAEUHT010000007.1 GCA_016793265.1 Planctomycetota bacterium | reverse complement strand
CGGCGTGCCGTTGGCCGGCCGGTAGTCCTGCGGCGGCACCGCCGACCCCGCGTGCCAGTAGTCCAGCGCCGCGTAGACCATGCCGCCGCACAAGCCGCCCGTGCGCAGCTCCAGCAGCGGCACGGCGTCGTTCTCGAACGTATTCGCGAAGCGGAAGCCGTGTTCGCGCGGCGCGAACGGCGGACGTGTTGGGGCCGTGGCCGCCGCCGGCAGGTTCGCAGCTGGTGGTGTCGGCGCCGCTGGAGTCTGCGCGGGCAGCAGGGAAGCGGCGCAGAGCCACGGCAGCACCCGCAGGCGGCTGGTTCGCATTCGCGACACGATACAACCGACCCGGAGCCGCGCGCTGCCGACCGCCCGGCACCGGGTCAGGAGACGTGGATCGTGAAGGCGTGCGTCGTCAACAAGCCGGTGGGAGCAACGACGACACCTTGCACCCAGAGGTCGAGCGGCGGCGTGCCGGCGGGCACCGGCAAGGTCAGCGCCGGCCCCGGCCCGGGTGCGGCGAGCAACAACAGATCCGGCGCCGGCAGCAGCACACACGGCAGCAGCGGGAACGGCCCGATGCCCAAGATGGTGGGTGAGGTCGATGCGCCGACTACGAGCACCACCGGCGCGGCGGTCGGGCCGAGATGGAAGTCGACGCCGGCGCCGCTGCTCGCGGGGGCCATCGTCAGCAGTTCGGCAGGCTGCGCACAACCATGCAGGGCGAAGCCGGCGAAGATGGTCTGGGCTGGCAGCTGGGTGATCAGCAGAGGCACGGCGAGCAAACAGGGGCACAACGTCATGTGTTCTCCGGCAAAGGGCGCCGTGAGTAATCGCCGGCAACTGCCAGGTGACACGGCATCCGAAATCGCCTGCCGTGCCCAGGACCGCCTCGTCACGCCGCGGCGCCGGGTGCGGGGTCGGTGCACCACAGGCCACCGCGCTCGCCTGTCCGGCCGGTCTCCGCCGGACGCGCGCCGGGCCCCCATCGCGGCTATACGTCTCGCCATGCACGTCGCCCGCCGCTGGTCGTTCGTCCTCCCGCTGTCGCTGTTGTTCGCCTGCAATGCCGCGCCCGTCACCAGGGACACGCCCTCGCCGGCCCCGGTGGCCGCCGACGCGGGCAAGCACGAGGCCAAGGCCGACGCGAAGAAGCAGAAGCAGAAGGAGCTGCGGCAGAAGCAGCGGGAGCTCGCCGCGGCGAAGGTCGAGCAGCAGGTCGCCGAGCTCGACCGCACGGTGCGACAGCTCGGCGTCACGGCGGCACTGGCGAAGAGCGCTGCCGAACTGGCGCACGCCCAGCAGGAGCTCGACACGTTCTTGAAGGACGTCAGGCCGCGGGAGCTCGCCGAGAAGAAGCTCTCGCTCGACCAGAGCACCTACCGCGCCGAGCACAGCAAGGACGAACTCGGCGAGCTGACCGCCATGTACGAGGCGGATGAGTTCGCCCGGCAGACCAAGGAGCTGGTGCTCAAGCGCGGCCGCCGCGACCTCGAGGTCGCCGAACGCAGCCTCGCCATCGCCCGCCAGGAGATGGCGCACTTCGAGACCTTCGAGGTGCCGCAGCGTGAACGGGAACTGCGGCAGAAGGTCGCCGACGCCGAACTGGAGGCCAAGAAGGCCGAGAGCGACGCCGAGAAGGCCAGGCTCGAGGCCGGGCTGGCGACGCAGAAGGCGAGCGAACGCCTGGCCGACCTGGCGGAGGAGATCACGGAGCTCGAGGCGGCGCTGGCCAAGGAGACGCCGTGAACCCGGTGGCGGGTCGCGCCGTGGCCGCGGCCCTCGCCGGCGCGCTCGCCGCGCAGGTGCCGCCGCCAGCCGAAGCCGGCGGCGTCGATCGTACGTCGCGCACGGCAGCGCTGGCCGGCATCGACAAGGCGGTCGCGTTCCTGGTGCGCACGCAGAACCACGACGGCAGCTGGGGCTCGTTCTCGTGCGAGTCGACGCTGGAGATGAGCTACTCGATCGAGACGCACTACGCCTGGGGCGTCGCCGCCCACGCCCTGGCGACGATGGCGCTGCTCGGCGCCGCGGAGACGCCGGAGCGGCGGGCCGCGCTCGACAAGGCGGTGCGCTGGTTGTGCGACTGCCGCATGACGATGCGCGGGTCGAACTGGGACAACGACGCGGTGTGGGGCTGGCTCTACGGCACCGTGGCGACGACGACGATCGCCATGGACCCGCGGTTCCAGGGCGATCCCTGGCGGGATGCCGTCGTGATGCGCGGCCGGGAGTTCGCGGGCTGGCTGGCGAAGAACCAGGAGCCGCTCGGTGGCTTCGGCTACTACGACGACGCGCCCTACACGCGGCGGCCGAAGTGGGGCACCAGCTTCTCGACTGCATCGGTGGTGCCGGCGCTCGGGCTGGCCCAGCGGTTCGGCTGGTTGCCCGACCGCTCGACGCAGGAGCGCGCGCTCACCTACCTGCGCCGCTGCCGACTGCCCAATGGCGCCTACGAGTACGACCTCAGCCCGGTGCCGCGGCTGACAGGCGGCGAACACATCAACGACGTCAAGGGCAGCCTCGGCCGCATCCAGGTCGGCAACTGGGCGCTGCGCACGGCGGGCGACGCGGACATCACCGACGCGGCGATCGAACAGGGGCTGCGCCAGTTCTTCGAACACCACCGCTTCCTCGCCATCGCGCGCCTGCGCCCGATCCCGCACGAGGCCTACTACGCCAACGCCGGCTATTTCTTCTACTTCGGCCACTACTACTGCGGCCTCGCCATCGAGCTGCTGCCGGCACAGCAGCGCGAGCCGTTCCGCGCCCAGCTGCGCGACAAGCTGCTGGCGACGCAGCGCGCCGACGGGTCGTACTGCGACTTCCTCGGCTCGAGCTACATGGTGGTGTCGTCGACCGCCTTCGCCACGCTGGCGCTGCAAGCAGGCTCGTGAGCGGCCTGAGGCGCGGCACGGCGGCGCGTTCTTCCCGGGGCACACGACCCGCGTCGTTCCCCGCACACGGGCTTCGCGCCCGACCGCGCAGAACCTGCCACCTTCCCATTGTGTGTGGTTCGCGAACCTCTCTAGGATCCGCCGGTTCGTCACCTGACGCCACGCCCGCCGTCTCTCTCCGGGCGCCGACCACGGGCGGCGATGAGGAGGAACATCGTGAGCCACACCGGATTCGAGACCGCCGGCGGGCCTGATTGGCGAGCGCTCTTCGAAGGCGCCCCGGGGCTGTTCCTCGCGCTGACCCCGAACCTGCACATCGTCGCCGTCAGCCAGGCCTACCTCGATGCGACGATGACGCGGCGTGAGGCGATCGTCGGTCGCGGCATCTTCGACGTCTTCCCGGACAACCCAGGAGATCCCGGCGCCACCGGCGTCGCCAACCTGCGGGCCTCGTTGCAGCGCGTACTGGCGACGCGCCGAGCCGACACCATGGCGGTGCAGAAGTACGACATCCCGCGGCCGGATGGCGGGGGCTTCGAGGAGCGTTACTGGAGCCCGGTCAACTCGCCGGTGCTCGATGCCGCCGGCGAGGTCGTCTTCCTCGTGCACCGGGTCGAGGACGTCACCGAATTCGTGAAGCTGCGCCGGCTCGAACGCGACCACGATCGGCGCGCCACCGAGCTGCAATCCCGCGCCGGCCAGATGGAGGTCGAGATCCTGCGCCGCTCGCAAGAGCTGCAAGCGGCCAACGCCGCGCTGCGACACCTGCAGGAACAGCTCGAGGACAGGGTGCGGGCGCGCACGGTCGAGCTCGAACGCGCGCACGCGGCGCTGCGCCAGAGCGAGACGCAGCTGCGCCAGGCGCAGAAGCTCGAGGCGGTGGGACGCCTCGCCGGCGGCGTCGCCCACGACTTCAACAACTTGCTGACGGTGATCCTCGGCTACGGGACCATGCTGCGCGACCAGATGCCGGCCACCGACAGCGCGCGGCGCGACTTCGACGAGGTCGTGCTCGCCGCCGAGCGCGCCTCGCGCCTGACCGGCCAGCTGCTCGCGTTCAGCCGTCAACAGGTGCTCGAACCACGCGTGCTCGACCTCAACGCCGTGTTGGCGGAGCTCGACGGCATGCTGCGGCGGCTCATCGGTGAGGACATCGACCTCGTCACCGCCGCGACCGACGGCCTCTGGCGCGTCAAGGCGGACCCGGGCCAGCTCGAGCAGGTGGTGGTGAACCTCGCCGTCAACGCCCGCGATGCCATGCCGACCGGCGGCAAGCTCACCCTGGAGACCGCCAATGTCACGCTCGACGAGCACTACGCGCACGCGCACGCCGAGGTGCGGCCCGGCGAGTACGTCATGTTCGCCGTCAGCGACACCGGCACCGGGATCCCGCCCGAGCTGCGCAGCCGGCTGTTCGAGCCCTTCTTCACCACCAAGGAACGGGGCCGCGGCACCGGCCTCGGCCTCTCGACCATCCACGGCATCGTCAAGCAGAGCGAAGGGCACATCGAGGTCTACAGCGAGCTCGGCCGCGGCACGACGTTCAAGGTCTACCTGCCGCGTGTGCGCGATTCGCTCGACGCGACGCCGCGGCAGCCGCCGCCCGACCAGGAGGCCGTGCTGCGCGGCTCGGAGACGATCCTGGTGGTCGAGGACGAAGACGCGATCCGCCGCGTCGTGCGCAAGGCGCTCGAGCAACGCGGCTACACGGTGCTCGAAGCGGCGGACGGCGCCCAGGGCCTGAACCTGCTGCAGCAAGGTGCCACCACACTCGACCTGCTGATCGCCGACGTCGTCATGCCCCACATGGGCGGCGCCGAGCTGGTCCGTCACGTCGAGCGCGACCGGCCCGACCTGCCGGTGCTGTTCGTCTCGGGCTACACCGACCGCGCCCTCGTGCACCAGGGCTGGCGACGTCCCGGCACCGCGTTCCTGCAGAAGCCGTTCACGCTGGAAGCGCTCGCTGGCAAGGTGCGCCAGCTGCTCGACGCGGCCCCGTCACGCTCGCGCTCCGCCCGCTGAGGCCGGTCGGCAACGTCGCCCGGGCGCGGCCAGGCTGGACCGGCGCGGCGAGCTCGTGCCGGGACGCGGCACCGGGAATCCCCGGATTCGCGTCACGCGGCGGCGGCGGCGGGGCTGACCCCGGCGCAGCGACTTCCCGCTTCGTCTACCCCACCTGCTCCCCATGCGCATCCACCCGCTCCCGGCGATCTCCCTCGCCATGCTCGTCTCGCAACTGCCGGCCCAGATCCCCGACACCCGCGAGAACAGCGCGCCGACCGGCACCTACTGGAACTCCGGCCGCTCTGCCGCCGACATCAACACGCTCACCAGCCAGGGCTGGCGCATCACCGACCTGCAGGTCGACGGCACCAGCCCGTGGACCTTCACCGTGGCGATGGTGCAGAACACCGGTACCTACCAGACCGGCTGGTGGTGGTACTACGACGTCTCCGGCGCGACCATCTCGACGCTGCTCACGCAGAACAACGCGCGTCTGATCGACCTCGAGCCGGTGGACACCGGCGCCGGCTCCACCCGCTTCGCCTGTGTCATGGTGTCCAACACCGGCGTCAACCAGAAGGGCTGGAACTGGGTCTACGACACGACCACGACCACGATCGGCAACCTCGTCGCGCAGAACCAGCGCATCGTCGATCTCGAGCAGTACACCATCAACGGCCAGACCCGCTATGCGGCCGTCACCATCACCAACACCGGCGCCGACGCCCGTGCTTGGTGGTACTACTACAACATCCCGGCGGCGACGATGACGACGCTGCTGACGGCCAACAACGCCCGCGTCTACGACATGGACCGCACGGGCAGCAACTACAACGTCGTCATGATCGGCCAGTCGGGGCAGCCCAAGAACTGGCGCTACTTCGGCCTCACGGCGACGCAGCTGACCGACAGCCTGTCGCAGATCGGCGCCCGCCTGGTCGACGTCGAGCGCTACTTCACCTTGTCCGGCTATCGTTACGACGCGGTGCTCGTGAACAACAGCAACGCCCTGTCCACGCGCATCAGCGAGATCCTGCGCAGCAACACCGACGGCCACAGCGGCGTCTACCTGAAGCGGTCGACCGGCGAGGTGCTCGCCTACATCAACGGCGATCGCCCGCACGAGCCGGCGAGCACGCTGAAGACCCTGCACCTGCTCGAGGCGGTGCGCCAGGTCCAGCTCGGCACGACGACGTTGTCGACGCTGTATCGCACCTACACGGCCGGCGGCCCGAACTCGTGCCCCTCCGGCTCCGGCAGCTACGTCGACGAGTCGCTGTCGGCCGTGCTGTCGGCGATGATGAACGCGTCCGACAACATGCGCACGCGCACCGTCACCGACAACTTCGGCGGCTTCACCCAGCTTAATCAGCGCGCCGGCCTGCTCGGCATGGACGCGACCACCGTCAACCATCACATCGGCTGTGGCCTGCCCGCCAACGTCACCACGCTGCGCGACATCGCCCACCTGCACCAGCGCGTCATCGACGGCTACCTCGGCGCCCAGCGCGAGACGTTCTACTCGTTCATGCGCCAGGACTACGCGACCGGCGGCTACGCCGAAGGCCAGCTCGGCGTCGTGATGGGCGAAGAGGCCAGCCTCGCCGGCGTGACGACGAGCCAGCTCAACGCCTTCAAGGACCGCTTCCGCATCTGCTTCAAGAAGGGCGGCTACGGCGTCAACGGCCTCTACTACCGCTGCTGGGGCGGCTACGTGCGCATCCCGTTCTACCTCGGTGGCCAGCTCGTCGAACGTGAGTACGAGGTCGGCGCGTTCGTCGCCGACGCCAGCGACGAGACCAACGCCATCACCGCCGCCAAGCTCGCCGCCGCCGAGGTGCTGCGCGACGAACTGCGCGCCGCGCTGGAGTCGTGGGACAACATCGCCCTCGCCAGCGTGACCACGATCGGCTCCGGCTGCGGCTCGCCGACCACCACGCAGGCCTACTCGGGCCTGCCGCGCCTCGCCACTTCGCCGGGATACCTGCTGGCGAACGGCTACCCGAACTCGGTGGCGATGTTCGTGATCGGCTTCTCCTCGACCAGCGCGGGCAGCGTGCCGCTGCCGGTCGCGCTGCAGCCGATCGGCTCGCTGCCGGGATGCAATGCCTACAACGACCTCGTGTTGTCCAGCGTCGTGCTGACCAGCCCGGGCGGCGCCGCGTCGACCAGCATCCCGCTGCCGAGCGACCTGACCTTCGCGGGGGCGACCTACTTCACGCAGTGGTACAGCTTCGACCTCGTGAACTCGCAGCCCTTCAAGACCAGCAACGGCGCCCGCAGCCTGGTCGGCTTGTGAGCCGACGCTGCGGCCGCCGGGGGGCCGGAGTGAACTGATCCCTCGATTGTGGTCGGCCCTGCCGGGGTTCGCTGTTGCGCGGGCCTTTTGCGGTCCGCTGGAGTCAGACGGAACTGATCCCTCGATTGTGGTCGGCCGGGAGTTCGCCGCAGGCTCGCGGAAAGGCGGGCCCAGGCAGGGCCGACCACAGTCAAGGGATCAGCCCGCTGCCTTGTCCGCGTGCCGCCGTTGCGATTCGATCCCGGGCCATGACGGCCGACTTCTACTGCGACGAGGTGCTCAGCGGCCGCACCGTCGTGCGCAAGGTGATGGAGACCGAGCGGGTGCTCGCCTACCACCACACACGGCCGTTCTGGCCGGTGCACATCGTGGTGATCCCGAAGTCGCACGTGCCGTCGTTGACCGATCTCGGCGGCGCCGACGAGGACCTGCTGCACGAGCTCCTGGCGGCGGTGCGCGTGGTCGCGCGCGAGGTCGAACAGCGGCACGGTGCCGCGCGCGTGTTGACCAACCTCGGCCGCTACCAGGACAGCAAGCACCTGCACTTCCACGTCAACTCCGGGGAGCCCCTGCGATGAGCGGGTCCGAACTGAGCTCCGCCGACGTGCGCCGCGCCATCGAGCGCTTCGCCATCGACGGTCTGTTGCTCAACGCCGTGCCGCTGCAACGCGGGCACATCCACGACACCTTCGTCTCGACCTGGCGCCAGGAGGGCGGCAACCGCCGCTACCTGCACCAGCGCATGAACGACAAGGTGTTCCAGGACATCCCGGCGGTGATGCACAACATCGACCTCGTCAGCGACCACCTGCGGCGCCGGGCGATGTCGGCGGCCGCACCGAACGGCTTCACCGCGCTGGAGCTGGTGCCGACGCGCGAGCGGCGCAGCTACCTGGTGACGAAGAACGGGCCGTGGCGCACCTACCTCTACGTCGAGGGTTGCAGCAGCTTCGACCAGTGCACGAGCCCCGAACGCGCCTACGAGGCAGCGCGGGCGTTCGGCTGGTTCCAAGCCGAACTCGCCGACCTCGACGCCGCCCAGCTGCGCGAGACGCTGCCGCGGTTCTTCAGCACGCCGCACCGGCTCTGCCAGTTCGACGACGCGCTGGCCGGCGACCCGGTGGCGCGCGCCGCGGCGTGCCTGCCCGAGATCCGCTTCGTCGCCGCTCGCCGGGCGATGGGCAGCGTGATCGACGACCTGCTCGCGGCGGGCCAGGTGCCGCTGCGCACCGTGCACGGCGACACCAAGCTCAACAACGTGCTGTTCGACGACCGCACCGGCAAGGCGCGCTGCATCGTCGACCTCGACACCTGCATGCCGGGCTACTCGCTCTACGACTTCGGCGACCTCGTGCGCTTCACGGCGGCGACCAGCAGCGAGGACGAACGCGACCTCGGCAAGGTCGACACCGACCTCGCGCTCTACCGGGCGCTCGTCGACGGCTACCTGAGCACGACGCGCGGCTTCTTGACCCCGAAGGAGATCGAGCTGATGCCGTTCGCAGCGCGGCTGGTGACCTTCACCATCGGCCTGCGCTTCCTCAGCGACCACCTCGCCGGCGACGTCTACTTCAAGGTGCACCGCGAAGGGCACAACCTCGACCGCGCGCGGGTGCAGTTCCGCATGGTCGAACGCATGGAGCAGATGGCCGCGGCGATGGCTGTGCGGTGAGCAGCCGACACCGGGCGGCGGAGCCGGCAGCGAGTTGCGCATGGCCGTCATGGGGGCGGACCGGGGCGAACGCGATGCCTACCGCCATTGGCCGGTCCCCTGGCACCGTTCTGCGGATTGACCCGGCCCAGCCGCCTTCGCAGCCTCCAGCGCCTCGTGACCGCGTCCCGCTGTACCCGCCTGCTGCTGCTGGCCACGGCCGCGGCGTTCGGGCTGCACCTGCTGGTCGGCGCCCGCACGCCGAGCGAATGGGACGTCGCCAACTTCCTGCTCGCGCTCGACGACTTCGATCTGACCCAGCACCGCCCGCACCCGCCCGGCTACCCGCTCTATGTGCTGCTCGGCCGCGCCGCCGCCTGGTTGTGCGGCGACGGCCACCGCGCCCTGGTCGCCCTCTCGGCGCTCGGCGCCGCGCTGGCGCTGCCGGCGACCTGGTTGTTGGCGCGCTGCTGGCTGTCACCCGCCCTCGCCACCTGGACCGCGCTCGCCGCCTGCTTCGCGCCGCTGACGTGGTTCTACGGCGCCGTCGGCCTGGCCAGCGTCTTCGAGCTGCCGGCGGTGCCCTTCGTCTTGTGGCTCCTGCAGCGCGCCCGCAACGGCGAACGGCGCCCGTGGCTGCTCGCCGCGGTCGCCCTCGGCATCGCCGGTGGGTTGCGCCCCAACCTGGTGCCGTTCCTGCTGCCGGCCTGGCTGCTGGTGGCGTGGTCCTTGCCGTGGCGCGCGCGTGGCCTCGGCGCGCTGCTGCTCGCCGGCACCATCGCCGCGTGGTTCGTGCCGATGGTCGTGGCCACCGACGGCCTCACCGCCTACCGCGTCGCCTCGGGCTACCTCGATGCGACCATGCAGAGGGAATCGCTGCTGCTCGGCGGCGAACTGCGCGCCGTGGCCGGTCACCTGCTGCGCGCCGGCTCGGCGATCACGTTGGCGCTCGGGCCGGCCGGCGTGCTCGGCCTCCTGCTGCTGCCGCGGCTGCGCGGCCCGCGCGCGCTGCCGCCGACCGCGCTGCTGTGGGCCGCGGTGCTGCCGGCGCTGGCGTTCTTCGTGCTCGTGCTGTTCCACAAGAGCGCCTACGCCTTCGTCGTCGCGGTGCCGCTCTTGGTGCTCGCGCACGGCGCCCTCGGCACGCTCGGACCCACGCGCGCCAACCTGCTCGCCGCGGCCGGGCTCTTGCTCGGCACCACCGCGTGGTTCGTGCTGCCGAGCGAACGGGTGCTGCTGACCCAGGCCGACGGGCGCCTGCTCGCGCACGAACGGCTGCCGGCGGCGCCGCGGCTGCTGCGGCACTGGTTGTCGACCACGCACGCCGCGCTGCGCGAACGCGACCAACGGGTGCTGGCGACCGACGCCGTGATCAGGTCGGCGCGCGCCGAGCAGCCGACGCTGCAGCTCGTGGTGCCCGGCAACCAGCCGTGTGACGCCCGCACGCTGCTGCAACGTTGGCCCGACCTCGACGTGTGGTGGCTGCCGAACGGCGCCGGCGAGACCCCGTTCGTGGCCCGCGGCGGCGTGCTGCAGCCGAGCGACGCCGCCACCTTCGCGCGCGCCGAAGCCACCGCCGCGAGCCTCTGGTTGTGTGAACTCGACGACGGCACCGCCCCCCCGCCCGGCCGCACGATCACGGCGCCGTTCGTGCACGCCGTGCTGGTGCCGCGGCGCTGAGAGCCGCCGCGCGACGCCGCCGGCCTACTTGCCCGCCGGCCGCGCGACCTTCTCGCCGAGCTCCTCGACCCACTTCACGGCGTCCGCGGCGATGCGTTCCTGCGCCGCGCGCAACAACGACGGCGCCGGTGGCTTCGCCGCGGCGCGGAACGTGGTCAGCGCCTGCTCGGCCTGCGCCAGCACCTTCGCTTCGTTGAACAGCACGACGCGGCGAACGGCGGCCATCGGCACGAGCCGCAGCCGCGGCGGCGCGCCGTCCGCGCCCGGCGCCGTGTGCATGCCGTCCGCCAGCCGTTGGGCCAGATCGGCCAAGCGGGAACGTGGTTCGCCGGCCAATTCGCGCGGGGTGGCGGCCGCCAACGGCCACAGCGGCACCGCGACCGTGGCCAGCGGCGGGCCGAGCAGCGCCCACAGCGTCGACAGCCGCGCGTCCTCGCCGCCCTTGACCCCCTGCAGCACGAGCGCCGCGCCGGCGGCGCCCGAACCCAAGGTGCCACCGTCGTCACGCTCGGCGTCGTGGTCGGGCGCTGCCCCCGGCAGCGGCGTCACATCCCGCACGAACTCCTGCAGCAGGAAGCGCGTGGTCAGCGGCTTCGCCGCGGCACCGGCCAGCAGCGCTTCGCCGCGTGCCCGCCGCTCCGCGCCGGTCGTGCCGCCGGCCGACGTGCCGTTCGTACGCACCATCACGCCGCCCTGCGCCTCGGCGTCGTAGCGCGCGAACGCCTTCGGCCCGACCTCGAAGACCGCCGCCGTGCCGCCCGCGTCGATGACGGCGAAGTTGCCGCGCGTGCGCCGGCCGGCCGCGTCGCTGCCGCGCAGCAGCGCCTCGAACTCGGCGACGAGCGCACACGACTGCAGCGCCCGCTTGACGAACTCGCCGTTGTCCTCGCCCGCGGCGCCTGCGGGCAGGTCGTCGACGGCGGTGACGACGATGCCGAAGCCAGCCTGATTGACGCCGCCGAAGGCACGATCGAGCTTCGCCGCCTCACAGAGCGCCAGGTACGGCAGCTTGCCGTCGGCGAGGGCCATGACGACGAGGTCCGCGCGCGGTTCGTGTACGAGCCACAGCAGCGGCCGGCCGTCCACGGTCGCCGCTCTGCCCGCGACGCCGAGCGTGCCGCCGGCGACCGGTTGGGGCGCTTGCGCCCGCAGCGGCAGCAGCGGCAACAGCGAGCCGACCGACACCAAACAGAGAGTCCTGCGCATCCTGCCATCCTCGCCGCGAACGGCGCTCGGCGCGAGGGTAGGATGCCCGCCCCCGCATGAGCCAGCGACCCGTCATCCTCACCGGCATCACCACGACCGGCACCCCGCACCTCGGCAACTACGTCGGCGCGATCCGCCCCGCGATCACCGCCAGCCACCGCCGCGACGTGCAGCCGTTCTACTTCCTCGCCGATTACCACGCCTTGATCAAGTGCCAGGAGCCGGAGCGGGTGCAGCGCTCGACGCTGGAGATCGCCGCGACGTGGCTCGCGCTCGGCCTCGACACCGACAACGCGGTCTTCTACCGGCAATCCGACGTGCCCGAGATCACCGAATTGACCTGGCTGCTGCAATGTGTGACGGCGAAGGGGCTGATGAACCGCGCCCACGCCTACAAGGCCGCCGTGCAGGCCAACGCCGACTCCGGCGAACCCGACCCCGACGCCGGCGTCAGCATGGGCTTGTTCAGCTATCCGGTGCTGATGGCCGCCGACATCCTGATGTTCAACGCCGCCAAGGTGCCGGTCGGCAAGGACCAGGTGCAGCACCTCGAGATGGCGCGCGACATCGCCGGCCGCTTCAACCGCACCTACGGCGATCACTTCGTGCTGCCCGAAGCCGTCGTCGACGAACACACCGCGCTGCTCAGCGGTCTCGACGGCCGCAAGATGAGCAAGAGCTACGACAACGTCATCCCGATCTTCCTGGCGCCCGGGCCGATGGAGAAGCTGATCAAGAAGATCAAGACCAACTCGCTGGAGCCAGGGGTGCCGAAGGACCCCGAGACCTGCACCTTGTTCTCGATCTACCGCGCCGTGGCGACGCCGGAGCAGACCGCGGCGATGCGCGAACGCTACGCCGCCGGCATCGGCTGGGGCGAGATGAAGAAGGCGCTGTTCGAGTACCTGGAACAGCACCTCGGGGCGGCGCGCGCGCGCTACGACGCGCTGATGCTGGAGCCCGCGCGCATCGAGCAGGTGCTGCTGCAGGGCGCCCACCGCGCGCGTGAGGTGGCGACGCCGTTCCTGCAGCGCCTGCGCCGCAGCGTCGGCATCCGGCCGCTCGCGGTGAAGTAGCGGCCCGGTGCCCGCCGCCGCGCGGCCTCAGCGCGGTGTGAACATCGCCACGCAGACGTCGACGCCGAGCACCCAGCGGTAGAACAGCGCCCCGAGCACGCCGTGCGCGAGGCCCAACGGCCACAGGTTGCGGTGGCGGAAGAACAGCACCGTGCACCAGGCCCCGAGCACGAGCGTGGCGGCGACGAGTTGCCAGTTGGGCACGTGCGCGGCGCCGAAGCCGAGCGTCGCCACGGCGAGCACGGCGGCGCGCGGCAGGCCGAGGCGGTCGAGCCCGTTCGCGAACAACGCCAGCACCAGGAACTGCTGGGCGATGCCCCAGAGCGGGTAGAGCAGCAGCGTGATGGCGAGGTGCAGGTCGACCGCGAGGTGACCCCGCTGCCAGCCGATGCCGGCGCAGATGGCGGTGCCGAAGGCGAACAGCGCGCCCGAGGCGGCGAAGCACTGCCAGAAGCCGCCGCTGCGGGTGCCCCAGGCGGCGCGCACCTCGCCGGCGCGACCGCGCCACAGCGCGTAGGTGAGCACGAGCAGCGTCAGCGGGATGACGTCGAGGCCGCGGATGCCGACGCCGCGCGTCAGCACGAAGTGCAGCAACAGGGCCAGCAGCACGCCGGCGATCTCGAAGTGCTCGCGTCGCACGCGGCGACAGTCTAGCCGCGGCTACGGCAGCGTCGCCGCCAACGCCGCACTCGCCGTCAGCGCCGGCGCGTCGAGGTCGAGGCCGAGCAGTTGTCCGCAGACGGTCGCCGGGCGCAGCCCGCGCGGCACGGTGATGGACCAGCACTGGTTCTGGCCCGGCACGACCGGCGCCACCAGCAACACGACCGGGTCGATCGCGAGCGAGCACGAAGACCACGGCAGCGGCGCCGGCGCCGGCAGCGCCGCGAGGCCGAGCCCGAGCACCGCCAGCTCGTTCGCCGCGGCCAACGAGCCGGTGAAGTCGACGCCGTCGAGCAGGTTGGCGGCGGCCCCGAGCCAGGCCGCGCCGCAGGCGGGTTGCAGCGTGGTGACGTTCGCCGGCGGCGGCTCGAAGCGCAGCTGCAGACCGGCTTGGGCACTGCCGGACCACGTCCACGAGCTGCCGAACGGGCCGTGCTGCGTGCCCGCCGAGGCGGTCGCCGTCGCGCGCACCCGCAACCGCAGCGGTTCGCCCGGCGCCAACGCCACCGGCAAGGCGGCCACCCCCGTCGCGTCGACGACACCATCGGCGCCGAGGTCGATGCTGCAGCCCGCGCTGGCGATGCCGTTCGTGAGCGCGCCCCAGCTGATGGTGACGGTGCCGACGATCGGCAGCGACGACCAGCACTCGTAGAGCACGTCGCCGTCGCTGGTGGCGCTGCCGCTGCCGCCGCCCTTCGCGGCGGTCAGGCTCCACGTGATGGTGAGAGCGCCGGGGCCCTGTTCGTGGCCGACACCGAGGTGGGCGCTCGCGGCGGCGCCGGACGCATCCCGCACGAAGCCGGGCCAGACGTCGCTGCCGGGCGTCGGTGCAGGTGCGAACTGGGCGCCGGCCACCACCGTCATGCCGCCGGCGACGGCGGTCGGCACGAACTGCGCAGACAGCGGCGCCAAGGCCAGTGCGGACGAGAGCACGATCGATAGACAGGTCGGCGCGCGCATGGTTCTCCCGGCCGAAGCCTACCCCGGCCGCAGCGAGCAGGCCGGGGTCGCCCCCGAACCGCCGGTGCCACCGGCGCCAGCCGCCGTGCCACCGGCGACAACGCCGCCGTGCCGATGCATCATGTCGCGATGCCGAGCCGCAGCGAACCGCGACGATGAACCACGCCCCCGTGCTGTCGATCGTCATCGTCAACTGGAACACGCGCGAGCTGCTGCTCGCGGTGCTGGCGCGGCTGTTCGACCACCCGCGGCTGTCGTTCGAGGTGCTCGTCGTCGACAACCAGAGCAGCGACGGCAGCGCCGAGGCCGCGCGCGCGGGGTTCCCCGCGGCGATCGTGCTGCCGCAGCCGGTCAACGGCGGCTTCGCCTACGGCGTCAACCGCGGCCTCGAACGCGCGCGCGGCGCCTGGATCCTGCTGCTCAACACCGACGCCGAGGCGAGCTGGGACGAGCTGGAGAAGTTCGTCAACGCCGCCGAACGCGAGCCCGCGGTCGCCATCTTCGGCCCGCGCATCACCGACCAGCACGGCACCCTGCAGGTCAGTTCGTGGCGCGCGCACCGGCCCGGCGACTACCTGCCCAACGCGCTGTTCCTCGGTCGCTGCCGCGGCCACGCCCAACCCACCCGCGCCGCCGACGTCGATTGTGTCAGCGGCTGCGTGTTCCTGGTGCGACGCGGCGTCTTGTGTGAGGTCGGCGGCCTCGACGAGCGCTTCTGGATGTACTTCGAAGAGGCCGACCTCTGCGAACGGGTGCGCCGACGCGGCCACCGCGTGCGCTGGCTGCCCGACGCCACCTTCGTGCACGCGGGCGGCCTCAGCGCCGCACAATCCGCCGAGCGCACCTTCACGGCCTTCCGCGAGAGCTGCCTGCTCTACCATGCCGCCTGGCACGGGCGCCTGCGCACCGAGTGGATCCGCGCCTGCCTCGTGCTCGGCCTCACGCTGCGCCTCGTCGCCTGGCTGCTGCTCGCCATGGCCGGCCGCGGCGGCCGCGCCCGGCTGCATTGGCGCGCCCTGTGCCGCCTGTTGCGCCCCGGCTACGTCGGCGAGCTGTGCCGGCGCCCGCGCCAGGTGCTCACGGTGCCGCAGGTGCTGCCGCTCGTGGTCAGGTGATGCGGCCGCGCGCGACCTGCCACAACAGGCGCAGGTGGCCACGGATCGTGCGCAGCACGCGCATCTTCGAGAAGCCGAACAGCCGCGCTTCGAGCACACACGGGTGCTCGACCACGCGGCCGCCGCGGCGCAGCACACGCACGAGCAGTTCGGCGGTGCCGAGGAAACCCTCGTGCACGAGCGGCAGCGGCGACACGACCTCGCGGCGGTAGACGCGGAAGCACGCGGTCCAGGTGCGGATCGGCCGCCGCAACAGCAGGCGGTAGGCCGCCGAGAGCGTGCGCGACAGCAGCAACCGCCAGCCCGGCACGTTGCGCACGCCACCAGCGGGGTGGTACGGCGAGGCGGTGACGACGTCGGCCTCGTCCAGCCGGGCCAGCATCGCCCGCAGCTCCATCGGGTCGTAGGAGAGGTCGCCGTCGATCGACGCCGCCAGCGGCGCATCGGTCGCCAACAGGCCCGTACGGATCGCCGCCGCGACGCCGCGGTTGTGCGGGTGCCGCACCAGCCGGCTGTCGGCGCGCGTGCCGGCGAGCTGCTGCAGCAGCGGCCAGGTGCGATCGCTGCTGCCATCGTCGACGAATACGAACTCGCAGCGCGCGACGTCGGCGAGGCGGCCCTTCACGGCGTCGAGCTCGACCAGCAGCGCGTCGAGGCCATGTTCTTCGTCCTTGAGCGGCACGACGATGGCCAGCCGCGGTGCATCCGCGCGCGCGGGAACGGCAGGCGGCGGCGCGGGCCTGGCCCGCGGCGGCAGCGGCGACGCGCCGGTGTCGAGACCACGGGCCGCGGCGAGCGTGCCGTCGGCGGCGCCGGCGAACGCGCGCAACGCCGCCGCCGCCTCGTGCTGGCGATCGTAGTGGTTGGCGAAGACACGCTTCGGCAGGCCGACCAACCGTGGCTGACCACCGTCGAGTCGCCAGGCGACGAAGCCCTCGCCCTCGGCGACGACGTAGGCGAATCCTGCCGCAGCGGCCACCGCCGCGCCGACCCCGCCGACACCAAACACACGCCGCCGCAGCGCCGCCTCGAGCGCTTCACGGTCCGTCACCAGCTCGTCGACGGTCGCCTCGGGCGACGCCGCGAGCGCGACCTCGTGCCCCGCCTGCCCCAGCGCCGCCAGCAGCGCCGCGTCGTGGCGCAGCAGCGAGGCCGGCACCACGAACGTCGCCCGCGCCGCCGGTGCGACCGCCGCGAGCTCCTGCAGCGCGAGCCGCACCACCACCGCCGCCCGCGCCGGCAACCGCCGCCAATGCCGCCTGGTCACGTGCTGCCGCCACGCCGGATCGTGGAACCACTCCGACGCGTCGATCACCAGCGCTCTGGCCCGGGCCGCGGTCACCTGCGCGTTGTAGCAGGGCGCCCGCCAGCCGCTACAGCAGCTTCTGCACCAGCAGCGGCACTTCGTGCACGACGTCGTTGATCACCGAGCCGAGCACCGGCGTGCCGAGCGAGCGCAGGTAGGCAGGCGCTTGTCTACCGGCTGCACTTCCCACCCATTGCCACGCACCGGCTTGCCCTGGGGCCGCCAGCCACCCACCGATCATGCCGTTCCCGAGCCGCGTCCCGGCCTTGTCGTGGGGAGAGCCCGCCACCCGCGCACCTGCGTCGCGGCACGTCGGAGCCAGGCGTTCCGTTCGGCCTCGCCCGGACGGCCGGGTAGACTCCGGCCCTCGACATGTTGCTGCCGACACCCAAGGAAGCGCTCGTGGACCAGGACGGCCGTCCCTACTTCTTGTGGGACTGCGACATGACCCTCGTGGAGTTCGAGCGGCAGCTGCGTGAAGAGAATGACGAAGGCAGGGCCTACCTGCTCGGCAAGCTGATGCGTCAGGCCAAGCCCGACGACGTGTTCACCTTCGCCACCGTGCAGGAGATCGTCGCGGCGTGGCCAACGTTGCGCCGCTACCTCGGCCGTTCGAGGCCGTTCTGGCGTTGGTTGCTGGGCCACTGGGGTTTTGATGTCGAAGCGGCTTAGCCCTCTGCAGTCGCGCGTGCTGCAGCGATTGGCGGGCATGCAGCCACCGTGGACGTTGACCGGGGGAGCAGCCCTCGCCGGGTTCCATCTGGGGCATCGCAGCACGCGCGACCTGGACCTGTTCTGGCACGGCCAGGGCACGGTGGTCGAGGTCCGACGCGAAGTCGTGGCGCGACTCGCCGCCGACGGGCTCGTGGTCGTCGAACTGCGCTCGACGCCGTCCTTCTGCTCGCTGCAGGTCCGGGATGGTGCACACTCCGTCGTCGTCGATCTGGTGGCGGAGCCGGTGGCGACGATCGAGCCCCCGGTGCAGGAACAGGTCGGCGGCGTGTCGATCGCCGTCGACAGCAGACACGAGATCCTGGTCAACAAGCTCTGTGCGCTGCTGCACCGCTCCGAGGTGCGCGACCTGTTCGACATCGCGGCGTTGGTGGCCGCCGGAGGGGACCTCGAGCGCGCGCTGTCGGACGCACCACGCAAGGACGGTGGGTTCTCGGCGCTGACGCTCGGCTGGAGCCTCAGCAACTGGCAGATCGCGGACGCGGTGCGGGCCTCGGGCCTGCAGGCGCACATCGACGAGATCGAGGCCTTCCGCAGGGTGCTGCTCGAACGCGCCGCTGGGCCCCGTCCCTGAGCCGCCCCGCAGGCGCGCGGATCGGCGCCGCATCGTCGATGGCACGGAGCCGGCCTCCATGCCCAGCCGCCAGCCGC
Organism: Planctomycetota bacterium; assembly: GCA_016793265.1. Taxonomy (GTDB): domain Bacteria; phylum Planctomycetota; class UBA1135; order UBA1135; family UBA2386; genus JAEUHT01. Next base: position 8,543 of record JAEUHT010000007.1, on the reverse strand, counting down.
TACAGCAGCTTCTGCACCAGCAGCGGCACTTCGTGCACGACGTCGTTGATCACCGAGCCGAGCACCGGCGTGCCGAGCGAGCGCAGGTAGGCGAGATTGCGGCGCACCACCGGCGCGCGGTGGCGGTTGGCCTCGACGACCAGCACCACGGCGTCGAGCGTGCGCACGACGAAGCTCGCCTCCGGCGAACGGTTGAGCGGCGGCACGTCGACGATGCAGAGGTCGTGGTCGCCGGTGAGCTGCCCGAGCGTGGTGCGCAGGCCGTCGCCGGTGAAGGTCCAGAACGGATCCGGACTGGCGCCGGCCGGGATCAGGTCGACGCCCTTGGCGACCTGCAGCCGCATGGCGTCGACCAGGTTGGCGCCGCCGGTCAGCAGCTCGGCGAGGCCCGGCGTCGCGGTGGCCTGGAACACCTGCGCCATCGCCTGCCCGCGCAGCGTCGCCTCGAGCAGGGCGATGCGCATGCCCTTGCTGCCGAGGAACAGGGCCAGGTTGGCCGCCAGCGTATTGGAGCCTTCGTCCTCGCCGATGGCGCAGAAGCCGATGGCGCGGTGCGTCTCCAGCACGCCGCGCTGCAGCAGGTTGCCCCACAGGTGGCCGAGCTCGGTGGCGACGACCTCGGAGCGGCGGTTGTTCGCTTCCTTCTGGAACAGCATGGTGGTCACCAGCCCTGGTCGCGCAGCGCCGTGTGGCGGCGCAGATTGGTGTTGTCGATGCGCGGCATGACGCCGATCACGGCCAGGCCCTCGATGTCCTCGAGGTCGTCGCGCGTGCGCACGACCTTGTCGGGCAGCGTGCGCAGCACGACGATGCCGAGGCCGAGGAAGAGGCCGACCAGCAGGCCACCGATCAGCAGCTTGCCGCGGTTCGGGCCTTCCTTCTCGAGGGCGAACGACGCCGGCTCGATCTCCTGCAGCGAGCTGAACTTGCCCATGCCGAGCGCGCGCTTACGCTGGGCCAGGTCCCAGATCGAGGTGGCGTTGTCGCGGCTGGTGCGCGCATTGGTCAGCTCGCGGCGCAGCGTCTCGTGTTCGGGCTCGAGATCGACGAGCGCCTTGAGCTGCTTGGTCTTCTCGCCGTGCAGGCGCTTCGCCTCTTCCAGCTTGGCCGCCAGGATGGTGAGCTCACCCTGGATCTTGAGCCGGTTGTCGAACGCCGCCACGTACTGCGGGTTGTCGACGGTCTCCTGCACGATCGGCGCGTCGCGGGCCTCCTCGCGCGCGACCTTGATGCGGCCCGAGATCAGGTCGATCTCACGCTGCTTGCGCACCGCGTCCGGATCGGTCGCCGAACGGCTGGCCTGGATCTGCACGAGTTCGAGCTCGGCCTTGGCGCGCTGCGCCTCGAGCTCCCGGATCAGCCCGCTGTTGAGGCCTTCGCGCACGTCGCGCGTCAACGTCTGCTTGAGCGCCTTCGGCCCTTCGAGCTGCTCGGTGAGCTGCTGCAGCGTGCGCTGCTGGATGTGCAGGTCCTCTTCGTAGGTGGCGACGCGCGTCGCCGTCTCGTCACAGTCGAGCGCCAACCGCTTCTTCTCCTGGTCGAAGTCGGCCACCTGCGCCTTGCGGGCCAGGAACTCGCGGTAGGCGGTGTCGGCCTGCTCGAACTTGGTCTTGCCGTCCTCGAACTGCTTCTGCGCCTGGTCGTAGGTCTTCTGGTCGTCGTACTTCTCGATGTGGAACTCACGCGCCTTGGCCATGAACGTGGCGAGGATCTGCTGCGCCAGCCCGGGGTCGTTGGCCGTGCACTTGGCGATCAGCACGTCGGTGTACTGCGGCCGCTCGACGGTGACCGTGCGCTGCAGACGCCGCAGCGCGCCTTCCTCGGTGCGCTCCGACTCCGGCGTGTCGTTCCACTCCCGCTGCACCTTGTAGAAGAGCCCCTTGACGCCCGATTCGGCGCCGGTGCCCGGCGAGTACGGCTGCAGGATGCGCCCCGGGCCCACCTCCTTGACCACGCGGCGCAGCGGTTCGTCGGTGCTGAGAATGTAGGCAGCACCGGTGGCGATCGTCTCCTGGCTCGTCTCGCGCGCCCGCGTCGGGTCGAGCATGGCCGCTTCGGCGCCCGTCGACGTGAACAGGAACTTGCCGGTGCTCACGTACGAGTTGGGCGTCGTGATGGCGAGGAAGGTGCCGACCAGCACGCCGAACAGCGTGGTGCCGAACAGCAGGTAGCGGGCGCGGAAGACTGCCGCCAGCAAGCGGCCGAACGGCAGCCCGCCCGGTTCGTCGCCCAGCGCCACCGGCTGCATGCCGGCCAGCGCCTGACGCGCCGTGCGTTGCATCTCGTCTGCGAGGTTCTTCATCCGTCGTACTCTGCGATCGCGCGTGGGTGCCCAGCCGGCGATGGCGGCTCATGCTAACGAAGGGTGCGGCTGCCGACCCTGGTTCCCCCGTCTTTCGACCATGGGCGGCCGCCAGCTTGGGCGAACCGCCGCGCGGTGCCGAAGATGGGGCCGGCGCACCGTCGCACCAGGCCCGTGCCCACGAATCCTCGCGCCGGGCGAGGGCGCGCGAGACTACGGCGACGGCGCCCGCTAGGCTTCCGCCGATGATGGAAGGTGTGGCTGGTGCTCCGGTCCGGTTGACGCGCCGCGGGAAACTCGCCGACGTCAAAGGCCTCACGCTCGCGGCCTGCCTCACCGCCTGCGCCGCCGGGGCGCCACAACCCACCGCCCAGAACGCGCCGCCGCGCGTCGCCGCCGTTCGCGACGGCATCGGCGCGGATCTCGACAGTCAGGACGCCCGCACGTCCCTGTTCGCGAATTGGGACGACTTCGTCGACCCCGAGGGCGGCCCGGTGATCTACGAATGGGCGGTCGGCACCAACCCGGGCGCCACCGACCTGCAGGACTGGAGCCACGTCGGCGGCGCCACGCGCGGCATCACCGAACGGGCCGAGCTGCCCGTCGGCAGCACCGTCTACGTCAGCGTGCGGGCTACCGACCTGCAGGGCAATCGCAGCCAGGTCGCCAGCAGCGACGGCATCGTCATCGGCCAACCCGAAGCCGCGCCCTCGGTGCGCCCCGGCCAGCCACCGCCGGTCAAGACCGGTTTCCAGGCCGCGGTCGACCACCACGGCATCACCTGGACCTTCGACCGGCCGACCCAGGCCGGGCGCTTCGTCAACGGCGATTGGTGGGTCGTGGGCCCGGTGCACATCGTCGCCATCACGCCGATCAGCGCGCTCGACGGCGGCCGGGTGCGCAACGGCGCGATGATCAACCCCGACCCGAAGGTCCAGCAGCAGGGCTACGACAGCACGATGTTCGGCGAAGCGGCCGCCGGCCGCTACGACCCGGCGCTCAACGTCGCCTTCGACCTCTCCCGCCAACGCCCGCTGCAGCTGCAGCCGGGGCAGTCGCTGGTGTCGACCGTCAGCGTGCCGCTCGCCGGCCAGATGCCGCAGCTCGAACGCTGCGCGGTGCTGACCTGCCTCGACGCGACGCCGCCCGCGGACGCGTTCCGGCCACCGTACTGCGGCAGCGACAAGAGCTGCCGCTGGTTCGCCGGCAAGCTCGACCTCACGCGCCTCCTGCGGCTCGAACCGGCCGCCGGCGCGCCGCTGGTGAGCGACCTCGTCGAACGCTTCGAACACACCTGGCTCGACCACGTGCCGGGTTGGACCGGCCGCTACCTGCACCCGACGCAGAACATGCCCGACTACGGCCGCGAGCTGTCGGACCTCGTCGGCATCGGCGCCCTGATGCTGCAGATCGACCTTCCGCCGCAGGAGAAGCAAAGGCTCGCGATCGCCATGGTGCAGCTCGGCATCGACCTGCACGGCGTGGTGCAGAACGGCGGTCGCTTCCTCGCCGACGGCGGCAGCGGCAGCGGCCGCAAGTTCCCGGTGCTGCTCGCCGGCGCCCTGCTGCAGGACCAGGACCTGCTGCGTTCGGCGCGCGAACCGCGCTTCGCCTTCGCCGAGGACGCGCAGACGTTCTACGTCGCCGAGACCGCGCCCGGGGTCTGCAACGGCGGCCACGGCGGCTACGGCCCCGAGGACGTCGGCCTGCCCGAGTGGGGCAACCGCCACGCCGACGACCCGAGCCTCGACGCCAAGTCGTGGACCGGCGACCCCTACCGCCGCTGCTGCACCGCCAACGTCTGGGCCGGCTTCGTGCTGGCGACGCGCATCATGGGCCTGCGCGACGAATGGGCCCATCCGGCCCTGTTCGACTACGTCGACCGCTACCTGCAGATCGAGCCGCGCGGCGCCTGGACGCGGGCGTGGACGCCGTTCGTCGAGAGAATGTGGGATCGTTACCGGGCGCAGTTCTGAGCCGGCCCCGCTCAGGCCTTCAGCAGGTCGCGGAACAAGCGCAGCGAGTCCTTCTCGGCCGGCACGACGCGGCCATCGGCCTTCGCCACCAACTCCGCGACTTGCAGGAACAGCTGGCGGTGCGCGAGCGGGATCGCGGTCGGATCGACGTCTTCGACGTTCGGCGGCACCTGCAGCCAGGCCTTGACCTCCGCTACCTCGCCATCGTCGAGGCCGAGCCGACCGGCGATGCGCATGACGAGGTCGCGTTCGGCGGCGGCGACCTTGAGGTCGGTCCACGCGAACGAGCAGACGAAGCGCATCAGGTTCAAACGCTCGGCGGGTGAGAGCTTCATGGGCACAGTGGAGCGCTCGGTGGGGGCCGGCGCAACGAATGGCCCGCGGCGCCAGAATCCTCGGCAAACGCGGTCCGAATGCGCTGGCCCCGATGCACTAGGGGCATGAACCTCCTGATGCGCATCGTGGCCTTGCCCATGGCCGTGCCCCTCCTGATCGTCGGAATCGCCGCCAACCTCGGCAGCGGGCTGCACGCGCAGCCAGCGTGCTTCCACTTCGGCTCGCACTTCGTGCCGGCGGCGGTGGTCGCGGCGCCGATGACGCTCGGCTGCGCCGGCGCGCCGGACTGGCCGGCGTGGCACCTGCTCGTTCCCGCGCATCACGAGCCGGGCCCGCACCAGGGCTTCGCCCCGGGGAACGCGACGGCGCGGCCGTGCCTGCTGGTGGCGTGGCGCTGCACGGGCTTCCTGCTGCTGCCGGTGCTGCCGTGGCGCGTCACCACGAACGGCTACGTCATCGACCAGCCCGAGACGCCGTGCGTCACGTCTTGAGCGCGTGGCCTTCGCGGCGCGACAACCACAGGCTGCAGACGAGGTCGCTGGTGACGTTCGGCACCGTGCGCGTCATGTCGACGAGGCGATCGACGCCGAGGATCAGCGCCAGCAGCTCGGCCGGCACGCCGACCTGCGTCAGCACCACCGCCAGCAGCGGCAACGACCCGCCGGGCACGCCGGCGGCGCCGATCGCGGTCAACACCGCCATGCCGACCACCATGACCTGCTCGGGGAACGTCAGGCCCTTGCCGTACACCTGCGCCAGGAACAGCACCGACACGCCCTCGAACATGGCGGTGCCGTTCATGTTCATGGTCGCGCCGAGCGGCATGACGAAGCCGGCGATCTCCTTGGGCGCGCCGAACTCGTCGACGGCGGTGCGGATCGTGGTCGGCATCGTCGCGTTCGACGACGAGGTCGAGAACGCGGTGACCAGCAGCGTGCGGCAGCCGGCGTAGAAGCGCCGCGGCGAGAGGCCGGCGTAGACCTTCGCCAGCGCCGTGACGACGACGACCTGGTAGAGCACGAGACCGCCCATCGCGGTCAGGAAGTACCAGCCGACCAGCTTCATCACGTCGAGGCCGAGCTTGGCCGTGGCGTGGAAGATCAGGCAGGCGACGCCGTACGGGGCCAGCTCCATGACCCAGTTGAGCACCTTGACGCAGAGCTCGTAGAGGCTCTCCAGCAGCTCGCGCAGGAGCCGCGTGCGTTCGGGCGACAGCCGCATGGCGGCGGCGCCGAGGATCAGCGCGAAGAAGATCAGACCGAGCACCTTGGTGTTGTCGGCGGCGGCGCCGACCACGTTGCGCGGCACGATGTCGACGATCATCTCCAGCCAGCCCTTGGCCTGCGTGCTCTGCGCGACCCTGGCCTGCGCTTCGCCGAGGTACTGGCGCTGGATCTCGGCGGCGACCTCGGCGCTGACACGCTTGCCCGGCTCGATCACGCGCACGAGCACGATGCCGATCAGGGTCGCCAGCGCGGTGGTGCCGAGGAACCACAACAACGTGCGGCTGCCGAGGCTGCCGAGCTTCTGCACGCTGCCGAGCCCGGCCACGCCGAGGAACAGCGAGCTGAACACGATCGGCACCACGACCATGAACAAGAGGCTCAGGAACAGGTTGCCGAGCGGCCGGATGATCTCGTCCGCCCACCACTCGACGCGCACGTAGGCCGCCGGTTTGACGGCGCCGAGCGCCGGCGCGTAGAGCAGGTTGAGGGTCACACCGACCGTGGCGCCGAGCACGAGTCCGATCAGGATCTTCGTCGGCAGCGACAGGCCACGCGCGTTCGGCTGGGCGTGTTCCATGGGCGGCGCGAGGTTAGCCGCGGGCGCTGCTGGCGCGACCCTCGGCCGCCGAAACGGCGCGTATTCAGTGCGTGCGGGCGATCACTCGGCTCTGGCCGGTGCCGTCGGGACGCACCTCGACGACGGCACCGATGCGCTCGGCGATGCCGTCGACGTGGCTGATGACGCCGACCTGGCAACCACCGGCCTGCAGCACGTCGAGCGCGCCGAGCGCGGCCTCGAGGTTCTGCGCGTCGAGCGTGCCGAAGCCCTCGTCGAGGAACAGCGTCTCGACGCGCGCGCGCGGCGCCGCCAGCGTGGCCAGCGCCAGGGCCAGCGCCAACGACACCAGGAAGGTCTCGCCGCCCGACAGGCTCTGCAGGCTGCGGCGGGTGCCGCCGAGGTCGAGGTCGGCGACGACAAAGTCCATCTCACCGCCGGGAATGCGCTCGAGCCGGTAGCGCCGGGCCAGCTCACCCAGGCGGGTGTTGGCCTCGGCCAACAGCAGGTCGAGCGTCAGGCCCTGCGCGAAGATCGCGAAGGCGTCGCCGGTGCTGCTGCCGATCAGGTCGTCGAGCGCGCGCCAGACGTCGAGCTCCTGCGTCGCGGCGGCGATGCGCGGCGCCAGCTCCTGGTGCTGACGGCGCAGCAGGTCGTCGGCACCGAGCCGCGAACGCAGCGCATCCCGCTCCCGTTCGACGTTGGTCGCCGCGGTGCGGGCATCGGCCAGCGCGCGCGCCGCGTCGTGTTCGGCGATGGCGGGCCGGCCGCCGGCCTCGTGCTCCTGCCGCAGCCGGGCGTGGGTCGCCACGGCCTCGCGTGCCCGCTCCACGGCGACGTCGAGCTCGCGCAGCGCCGCCTGCTCCCGCTGCAGCTCCGCCATGCCGACCGCCGCCACCTCGCTGACATCACTCGGCGTCACGTCGGCCGCGGCCAACGCCAGGCGCATCAACTCGTTGGCCTTCGCCAGCGACGCCTGCTGGGCCTGCACCGCCTCGCCGGCGCCGACGAGCGCCGTCGCCGCGACCGCCGCCGCCGCCGCGGCCGCTCGTTGCGCAGCGGCCAGCCGGGCCAGCCGCTGCAGTGTCGGCAGCCCCGTCGGCTGCCGCAGGATCGCCTGCCAATGCCCCGGTGGGAACGCCGGCTGCAGCGTCGCCGCGAGCTCGGCGACGCTCGCCGCCGCCCGCTGCCCTTCGCCGACGATAGCCTCGAGCTGGCGTTGGGCCGCATCCCGTTCGGTGCGCAGGGCCGCCAGCGCCGCCGCCGACGAGCGAGACGAATCGCGTGCCCCGTTGGCCGCCGCGGTGGCGGCGTCGAGTCGCTGCCGCGCCTGGCCCGCCGCCCGCTCGGCGGCCGACAACTCGTCGCGCTGCGCCAGCAACGCCGATTCGGCGTAGACCAGCCACGCCGTCGCGTCGACCGGCGAAGCGGGCGCCAGCGGCTCTTCACCACCGAGCGCCTCCTGCCGCGCCACGAGTTCGCGGCCGAAGCCCGCCGCCGCCGCCGCGACGTTGTGCGCCGCCGTGGCCACCGTCGTCGCCGCCGCCGCCAACGCGCGCTCGACCGCCTGCCGCTGCGACTGCTCACGCACGACCGCCTCGTGCGCCTGCCGCCAGTGTTGCTCCGCCCGCTCGAACGCGGCGCGCGCGGCGTCGAGCTCGGCGGCGTGCGCCTCGACCGGCGCCGGATGCTCGGCGGCCCCACACAACGGACACGGCTCGCCGGGCCGCAGCACGTCCCGGAACTGAGCGAGCCCGACGCGCGTGCGCGTACGTTCGAGCGCCTCGCGCTCGTGCTGCAGCTCCAGCTCCGCGACCTCACGTGCCTTGACCGCCGCCGGGAACGTCGCCACCAGCAGGCCCTGCTGCTGCACCAGTTCGGCGTGGGCGGCCGCGGCATCGCTCGCTGCTTGCGCTGCGCGCTGCCAGTGCGCCACCGCCTCGCGAACCCGCGCCAGCGCCGCCGCCTCGGCGTCGAGCCGCTGCCGGCGCGCCGGCAAGACCTGCCAGCCCGGCGCCGCCACCGCCTCGGCGGCCGCCGCCACCACCGCCTCGGCGGCGTGCACGACCGCCTCCGCGTCACTCGCCCGCGCCGCCGCCGCCGCCTCCTTCGCCGCCACCGCCTCGACCGCGACCCGCAGCGACTCT
>JAEUHT010000290.1 GCA_016793265.1 Planctomycetota bacterium | reverse complement strand
CCCCGTGCGATATGCCGACACCACCTGCGTGCCGAGGAACGCGCGCAGATCCGCCGCCAGCGCGATCGTGTCCGCGTAACGCTGCTCGCGCTCGCGGGCCATCGCCTTCTTGACGATCGCCACCAGCTCCGCGGGCACACCCTTCTGGATCTCCTCGATCGCCTTCGGCGGGCCTTCGCCCACGTCGTCGAGGATCCGATACGCAGGCTTCCTGACGCCCGGCGACGTGTAGGGCGCGCGCCCCGTCACCAGCTCGTAGAGCATGGCGCCGATCGAGTAGACGTCGGCGCGCCCGTCGAGCGCTTCGCCGCGCGCCTGCTCGGGGCTCATGTAGCTCGGCGTGCCGAGCTTGGCGCCGTCCATCGTCACCACCGACGAACTGGTGTCGTGCTCCGCGTCGTGCTTGCGCGCGGTGTCGAGCCGCGACGCCGACGTCAGCGCCTCCGGCCGGATGCGCAGGTCGTGCCGGTCCGCCTGGCCGGTCACCTTCGCCAGACCCCAGTCCATCACGTAGACCTCGCCGAACCTGCCGACCATCACGTTCGATGGCTTGAGGTCGCGATGCAAGACACCCTTGTCGTGCGCATACGCCATCGTGTCGCAGACCTTGAGCACCACCTCGAGCGCCTTCGTCAGCGTCCAGCCTTCCTCCTGTGCGTAGGCGTTGGCGAACACCTCGCTCGCCGTGCGCCCCTTCACCAGCCGCATCGTGAACCACACCTTGCCGTGTTGGTCGAGGCCGAGTTCGTGCACCGGCACCACGCCGGGGTGGTCGAGCTGGCTCGACACCTGCGCCTCTTCGAGGAAGCGGCCGAGCAGTTGGTGCGCGAGCGCTTCTTCTTCCTGGTCCTGCGGCGTGCCGTGGTCGAGCAGCAGCTTCATCGCCAGTCGGCGGTTCAGGTGCTGGTCGCGGATCGCGTAGACCGCGCCCATGCCGCCCTTGCCGACCTCGCCCTCGACCACGAAGCGCTCGGTGTCGAGCTTCGGCGACTTCGCGAGCTTGGTGAGCAGCTCGTCGGTCGCCGTCGCATGCACGCGGTCGGGGCGCGCATCACCACTGTGGTCGGCGCCGGAGAGGGTGGGGTCTACCGAGGAGGGATCCTGGGTGGGTTCTGGCATGGCGATTCCCGCAGGGCGGGAAGATCGCGGGCGCGCAGCAGCCACGCAAGGCTGCGGACTGCCGCCGCGCCTCCCCGCCACCTCCGCACCCCAGCAACTTGCACCGGCCCCCGACCGTCGCCACGCTAGTCGCATGACCGAGTACCGCGCCCCCCGTGGCAAGACGCTGACCTGTGCCGACTGGACCATCGAAGCCGCCTATCGCATGGTGCAGAACAACCTCGACCGCGACGTGGCCGAGGATCCAGAGAAGCTGATCGTCTACGGCGGGCTCGGCAAGGCGGCGCGCAACCCCGAGGCGCTGCAGAAGATCCTGGCCACGCTGCGGCGGCTGAAGCCCGACGAGACGATGCTCGTGCAGTCGGGCAAGTGCGTCGGCGTGTTCCGCACCCACGGCGACGCGCCGCGCGTCTTGCTCGCCAACAGCAACCTCGTCGGCGACTGGGCCAACTGGGACGAGTTCCGCCGGCTCGACAAACTCGGCCTGATGATGTACGGGCAGATGACCGCCGGCAGTTGGATCTACATCGGCTCGCAGGGCATCGTGCAGGGCACCTACGAGACCTTCGTCGCGGCGGGCAAACGCCACTTCGGCTCGGACCTCAAAGGCCGCCTCACCGTCACCGCCGGCCTCGGCGGCATGGGCGGCGCGCAGCCGCTCGCGATCACCATGGCGGGCGGCGTCTGCCTCGCGGCGGACGTCGAGCGCTGGCGCATCGAGAAGCGGCTGACGACGAAGTACCTCGACGAGCTGATCGCGGACCCGAAGCAGGCGCTCAAGGTCGCGCTCGACAAGAAGGCGAAGGGCATCGCCTGGTCGATCGGCGTGCCGTGCAACGCCACCGAGCTGCTCGCGGTCGTGCGCGACGCCGGCGTGGTGCCCGACCTGCTGACCGACCAGACCTCGGCGCACGACATGCTGATCGGCTACGTGCCGGACGGCATGAGCGTGCAGCAGGCCAAGGCCCTGCGCGAACGCGACCCCAAGGCCTACCTCGTCGAGTCGCGGCGCACCGTCGCCAAGCACGTCTCGCTGATGCTCGACCTGCAGGAGCGCGGCGCCATCACCTTCGACTACGGCAACAACATCCGCACCGAGGCGCGCGACGCCGGCGTCGCCGAGGCCTTCCGCATCAAGGGCTTCATCCCCGAGTACATCCGGCCGCTGTTCTGCGAAGGCCGCGGCCCGTTCCGCTGGGTGGCGCTGAGCGGCAACCCGGCCGACATCGCCCGCACCGACGAGCTGGCGCTGGAGATGTTCGGCGACAACCCGTCGCTGCGCACGTGGATCCAGAAGGCGCAGCAGAGGATCGCGTTCCAGGGCCTGCCGGCGCGCATTCTGTGGCTCGGCTACGGCGAACGGGCGCGCTTCGGCCTCGCCGTCAACGAGCTCGTCGCCAAGGGCGAGATCGAGGCGCCGGTGGTGTTCGGCCGCGACCACCTCGACTGCGGCTCGGTGGCGTCGCCGTACCGCGAGACCGAGGCGATGTTGGACGGCAGCGACGCGATCGCCGACTGGCCGCTGCTCAACGCCATGCTCAACGTCGCCTCGGGCGCGACCTGGGTGTCGATCCACCACGGTGGTGGGGTGGGCATGGGCAAGTCGATCCACGCCGGGCAGGTCACCGTCGCCGACGGCACGCGCGCCGCCGGTCTGCGCATCCAGCGTGTCTTCACCTGCGATCCCGGCACCGGCATCGTTCGCCACGCCGACGCCGGCTACGAGGCCGCGCGCACGTTCGCCCGTCAGGCGGGCGTCGACCTCGGCGGTTGAGCGGCGCAGTTTTCGTCGTCGGCCGAGCATGGCGCGACGGTCGCACTTCCACTATCATGCGGCGGCCTTCGGGTCGGTCACCCGATGGCGCACGCGGGCCGCGGCGCGCGTGAGGCGGTCTCCGGTGCTGTCCAGGCCTGCGTCCACGAGGGCGCGCAGGGTGGCTCCGGCTCAGTTTGCTGGAGGGATCCCATGAAGCAGAGCGAGCGGTTGCTGGTCTATTTGGTGACGGGCTTCCTGGCCGTCATCCTCGTCATCGCGGTCGTGTTCGGCAGCGAGCCGCCGCGCGGCAGCACCAAGAAGACGGCCGACACGGCCAAGGACATCGACGAGATGTTCGTCGCCGACGTGAACGGCGCCGGTGGTGGCGTCAAGCCGGCCGCTGGTGCCGAGAAGGCCGCGGCCGACAAGGACGGTGGCGCCGGCCTGCCTTCGCCGGCGCAGGTGACGCCCGAGCAGCCGCTGGTCGCGGGGCCGCGGCCGGTCGCCGCCGACCTGATCGCGCAGCAACTCGGCCCGAGCCGCCGCGACCGCAACGTGCGCTTCGTGCGCGCCAAGGCCGGCGACTCGCTGGAGATGCTCGTGCGCCGCTGGTGCGGTTCGCGTGAGTATCTCGCCGAGGCGATGAGCCTCAACGAGCAGATGTCGACCGTGCGCGTCGGCCAGGAGGTCGGCGTGCCGTGGGTCGACGATGAAGTGCTGCAGGTGGCGCTCGAGGCGCAGAAGCCGAAGACGCTGGTGGCGGGTCCGGTCGCGGGGCCTGTAGCCAGTCCGGCTGCGAGCGGTTCGCCGGCGGGGACGCCCGCCGTGGCCGACTTCAAGTTGCCCGGTGCCCAGGTTGGGGCCCAGGTTGGGGCCCAGGTTGGGGCCCAGGACGCGGCGGCGAAGAACCCGGGCACGGCGCCGGCCGCCAACCTCGCGGCCGGCGGCACCACCTACGTGGTCAAGTCGGGCGACTCGTTGTGGCGCATCTCCGAGCGCACCTACGGCCGCAAGAACGCGGACCGCATGCTGCCGGCGATCCGGGCCGCCAACCCGGCCGTCGATCCCGACCGCCTGCAGGTCGATACCAAGCTCGTGCTGCCACCGGCGGGCAAGTGAGCGCCGGCGCGCCTCACTTGAGGCCGTAGCGCTCGAGCTTCTTGTAGAGGTTGCTGCGCATCAACTCGATGCGCTCGGCGGTGCGCTTGATGTTGCCGCCGAACTCGAGCAGCTTGCGGCGCAAGAACTCCTTCTCGGTGGCGGCGCGGAAGTCCTCGAGCTTCTCGAAGGCGAACCAGTCGGTCTCGCGCCCGGCGTCGCGCGCCGGCATCGGCGACGCCACCGCCATCAGGTCGGCGACCACGACCTCGTTGCCGTCGGCGAGCACGGCGGCCCCTTCGATCACGTTCTTGAGCTGGCGCACGTTGCCCGGCCAGGGCTGGTAGGCGAGCCAGTCGATGACGCCGCGGCCGAGCCGGCGCGCGGGCAGACCGTGGCGGGCCTGGGCGCCGGCGAGGAAGTGGTTGGCCAGCAGGCCGATGTCCTCGGGGCGCTCGCGCAGCGCCGGCATCTGCACGCGGACGACGTGCAGCCGGTAGTAGAGGTCTTCGCGGAAGGCCTTGTCGGCGACCATGCGCGTGAGATCCTGGTTGGTGGCGGCGACGACGCGTGCGTCGACGGCCCGCGTGGTCTGGGCGCCGAGCCGCTGGACCACCCGCTCCTGCAGCGTGCGCAGCAGCTTGGCCTGCAGCGGCAGCGGCATGTCGCCGACCTCGTCGAGGAACAACGTGCCGCCCTCGGCCTGCTCGAACGAGCCGGGTTTTGCCGCGGTGGCGCCGGTGAAGGCGCCCTTCTCGTGCCCGAACCGCTCGCTCTCGGCGAGCTCGGCCGGGATCGCCGCGCAGTTGATGGCGACGAACGGCCCTTCGGCCCTGCGCCCTTGCAGGTGCAGCTGGCGGGCGACGAGCTCCTTGCCGGTGCCGTTCTCGCCGGTGATCAGCACCGGCACGTCGGTGGGGGCGACGCGCGTGATCATGCTGCGCACCTGCTGCATCACCGGGCTGTCGCCGAGCAGGTCGTAGTCGCCGGCGAGCGTCGCCCGCAGCTTCTGGTTCTCCGCCTGCAGGCGCGCCGCCCGCAGCGCGTTGCGGATCGACAGCAGCACGCGGTCGCTGCCGAACGGCTTCTGCAGGAAGTCGTAGGCGCCGCGGCGCACGGCGAGCACGGCGGTGTCGAGGTCGCCGTGGCCGGAGATCATCACCACCGGCAGGTCGGGGCGCACCGCCTTGATGCGAGCCAACACTTCGAGCCCGTCGAGTTCGGGCAGCTTGACGTCGAGCAGCACGAGGTCGACGGTCGGGTCCTGCGCGGCCTCGAAGCCGCTCGGGCCGTCGCCGGCCTCGCGGGTCTTGAAGCCGTCGTAGGCGAGCGCGAAGGCGAGTTCTTCACGCACCGCGCGGTGGTCGTCGACGATCAGGATGGTGGCCTGGCTGGTCGCCATGGCCGCGCACCATAACGAAGCGGGCCCAAGAGCCGCTGTCCGGTGGTCGCCGAAATGGCGCTGCGGGGTGGGACGCTACGGCGCGCCAAGGTGATGCCCTTGGCCGGCCTACGCGCAAAAATCACCGGCGGAAGCGCCGGTGCCATCGGCCGGCGCCGCGGCAGGGCGGGCTGGGGCTGGCGATGCTGCCGACCTGACGGGCGGGCCGGGGTATCCTTCTGCCGTCAGCCCCGGCAAGCGTTCCGTCTACTTGACCGTCGGGCGTCGGAACATAGCATTCGACAGCCCTTTCCAGTCCCCCTCGACTGGGTGGGAGTTCCGCCGTCCGAGTCCGTGACGCCCCGCGGCGCTGGACCTCCAGCAGAGCCCTCATTCCCAGACCCCTACCGCCCGAATCCTCAAGGAGTCCCGTTTCATGGCCCGCTCGTTCCATCAGTCTCTCCTGGCGGCCGCTGTCGCCGTCGTCGTCGGTGGCTCTGCCCTGGCGCAGGACACGCCGCTGCAGGAAGCGGTGACCATGCTGCGGCTCGGCAAGAAGGATGAGGCCCTGAGCAAGCTGCGCGAGATCCTCGCCAGCGACCCCTCGAGCACCGACGCGCTGGCGATGTACCGCTCGATCCAGCAGGAGGAGTGGTACCTGCTGATGACGACGCAGGGCGAGATCCAGCAGGTCGCGCAGTCGATCCTCGAGCGCGCCAAGGTCGAGCGCAACGCGCTGTCGCGGGATGCCGAGGCGATCGAGGCACTGGTCGTGGTGGCGACGTCGAAGGACAGCGACTACCCGACGCGGCAGAAGGCGGTGAACACGCTGATCGCCCAGCACGGTGAATTCGCGGTGCCGGCGCTGGTCAAGCGGCTCGGCAACAAGGAAGACGAGGACGCGCAGATCCTGGCGATCGAGACGTTGAGCCAGCTGCGCAACTCGGCGACCCTGCCGCTGATCGAAGCGCTGAAGAGCAGCGAAGAGCTCGTGGTGCGCAACGCCGCCGCGGCGCTGCACCAGATCGGCGACGATCGCGCGATCCCGGCGATGGCGCGCCTCGAAGGCTCGACCAGCGACGCCGTCAGCAAGATCGCCAAGAAGTTCCTCGCCAAGAAGGGCGCCGCCGGCAACGCGGTGGATCTGCTGCTGGCGCAGTCGAAGGGCTACCTGAGCGGTTCGGTGCCGGCCGGGGCGATGAGCTCGGTGGTGTGGCAGCTCGTCGACGACCAGCTGGTCGCGACCGAGGTCGCGCCGCTGCTCTACCCGACCGAGCTGGCCAAGAGCTGCGCCGCCGACGCGGTCAAGCTGGCGCCGTCGAGCGTCGCCGCGCGTTCCTCGCTGGCCCAGGCCTACCTGGCCCAGACCCAGCTGATCGAGAACTCGATCGCCATGGGGGATGAGGCCACCAAGGCCCTCGAACCGGTCGTCGCCGAGCTGCGCATCGCCGCGATGGCGACCGGCACCGACGCGCTGCGGGGCGCCCTCGAAGCCGGCCTCAAGGACCGTCACGCCGTGGTCGCTACCGGCGCCATCAAGGCGCTGTCGCTGGCCGAGCTGATCGGCACGATCGACCAGAGCTCGCTCGTCGCGGCGCTGCAGAGCACCGACAAGCGCGTGCGCTACGCCGCGGCTGACGCGCTCGTGCGCGCCAGTGGCGGCGCCGTGGTGCCGCAGGCCAGCACGGTCGTCGCCGTGCTCGCCGAAGCGGTGACCGAAGAAGCCGTTCGCACCATCCAGGTCATCGACGCCGGCCGTGAATCCGCCGCTGCCGCCGAGGCCGCGAGCCGCGTGCGCGGCAACGCCGTCGACGCCTCCGCCAGCGCGGTGGAGGGCATGCACAGCCTGCTCGTCAACCCGAACGTCGACGTCGTCGTCATCAACGAGAACCTGCCCGACCGCGATCCGGCCGACGTCATCGGCAACATCAAGAAGGACACGCGCATGGCCAATACTCGCGTCCTCGTGGTCGCCAAGGACGTCGAGAAGGCCAAGGAGCGCTTCGGCGACAGCGTCGGCGTCATCCAGGGCCCGCTGACCGGGGAAGGCCTGGTCGCGGCGGTCAACACCGCGCTCGAAGGCGTCACCACGCCGAGCAACCTGCGCGCCGAGGCCTACGCCAGCCAGGCCAGCGAGTCGCTGCTCGCGATCGCCAGCCAGAAGGGCGACATCAGCGGCGCGATCGGCAACATCGCCAAGCAGCTCAACCGCGGCGACGCCGTCGCGGTGCCCGCCGCCAAGGCGCTCGGCCTCAGCGGCAGCGCCGGCGAACTGCCGGCCCTGGTGGCTGCGCTCGGCGCTGGCAGCCTTGACCTCAAGAAGGCCTCGGCCGAGGCCATCGGCCGCGTGTTGGGCCGCATGAGCGACTGCCCCGAGGACGTCAGCACGGCGCTGATCGAGGCGATGAAGGCGGACGCCGACGTCGGCCTGCGCCAGGCGATCGCGATCGCGCTCGGCAAGGCCAAGATGGCCGCCGACAAGAAGGCGAGCCTGATCGAGAGCCTGAAGCGCATCGCTTCGACGCCGACGGAAGGCTGAGCAGGTCGGGTTCGAGCAACCGTGAACCGTGGCCACGGCCGCGCCATCGACGATGGCGCGGCCGTTGTCGTTGCTGGCGGCGCTGGCATCGACCGCGGCGTCCCGGGATGGCACAGACGACGATTCGTTCTGGACCAGAGTCGCTGCGCTGGCTACTCTCCTTCGCCCGTACCACGCCGATGTAGCTCAGCTGGTAGAGCAATGCTTTCGTAAAGCATAGGTCGCGGGTTCGAGTCCCACCATCGGCTCCACAAACACCACCCGCGGCATCCGGACATCGGGTGCCGCGGGTGGTGTCGTTCCCGGGGCGATGTGTGGCCGGTCGGGGTCCGTGTCCGGGAGACCGCTGCTGCGCTCTGTTCTGGCGGCCGCGGTCGCGTATCGTCTGCCCTCGATACCGACGGGCGAACCAGCATGCAGCGACAGCTTCGACTTCTGGCAGGTGTGGTGGTGTTGATGGCAGCCGGCTGCAATCTGCCGCCGCCGCGCACCTGGGTGCGTTTCGAACCGGCCGGGCCGAGCGAGTGGCGCAGCGCCGGCGGGTTGCTGGTGGGGCGCTTGCACGAGGCCGACGTGCAGATCGACCTCACCAACAAGCAGACGAAGGTGCAGGTCACGGTCGAGAACCGCAGCGCCCGCCCGCTCGAGTTCCGGGTCGGTCCCGATGACGCGACGCCGCACGGCGCCGTGGGGCAGGTGTTGCTGCGCCAGCTCGACGCCGGCGTGATCGGCGGCCCGGAGACGATGGAGTACAACGCCAAGCAGCCGCAGACAGTGGCCGCCGGCTGGCGGGCGACCTTCTTCATCGACCGTCCGCTCGGGCGCGACGTCGTGCTGGACCAGCGGTTCGTGCTCGGCATCGAAGCGCGCGACCCGGCCGGCGTCATGCAGCGCCGTGCGCTGCCGCTGCGCGCGGTCAGCGGCGGCACGATCCCGGCCGACGGCTTCTGATGTTCGCGAGCCAGGCGCTCGAGGCCGCGGGATCCTGGCATGCGATCCTGGTCGCCACGGCCCTGCTCGGCGAGCTGCTGGCGGTGGTGTTCGTCTATCGTGTGCTCGTGCGCGGCGGCGCTCCGGCCAGCACGTTGTTGTGGATGGTCGTGATCCTGGCGGCGCCGTGGTTGGGGCTGTTGCTCTACTACCTGCTGCCGCGCCGCCTGCAGCTCCGGCGGCTGCGCCGCGTGCGCCAGCGCAGCGAACGCCTGCGCGAGGCCCGTTCGGCGCACGGGGCCACCGCGACCGTGCCGGTGCCGACGAACGGTCGCACCGCGCCCTGCGTGCCCGGCCTGTCGGCGCTGCTGGCCGGTGACAGCGGCGAGGACCTCGTCGCCGGCAACGAGCTGCACTGGCTCGCCGGTGGCCGCGAGTTCTCGACGCGCGCCGAGGCGGCCATCAACGCCGCGGCACACAAGGTCGACTGCGTCGTCTACATCTTCCGCCCCGACACCGCCGGCCTGTTGTTCCTCGAAGTGCTGACGCGCGCGGCGCAGCGCGGCGTGCGGGTGCGGCTGCTGTTCGACGCCATCGGCAGCTTCGGCCTCAAGAACGCGCATCTGGCGGCGCTGCGGGCGGCGGGCGGCCGCGCCGAGGCGTTCCTGCCGCTGTTGTGGAAGCGCCGGCCGTTCACGATGAACCTGCGCAACCACCGCAAGTACCTGATCGTCGACGGCGCGGTCGGCTTCGTCGGCGGCCGCAACGTCGGCGATGAGTACTTCACCGACCGCATAGGCCAGCAGCGTGAGTGGCTCGACGCGATGCTCGAGATCCGGGGCCCGGCGGTGGCCAGGTTGCAGGACGTGTTCGCCGAGGACTGGTGCACCGCGACCGACGAAGTGCCCGCCGCCGCCAGCGTGCCGGCGCCGCCGGTGCCGGGCGGCGCTGCCGTCGGCATCGTCTGCAGCGGCCCCGATCGGGAGCAGCCCGAGCTGTGGTTCGCCATCGTGCAGGCGATCGGCGATGCCGCGCGCACGGTCGAGCTCAGTTCGCCCTACCTGGTGCCGCCGCCGACGCTGATGTTCGCGCTGCAGCTCGCGGTGGCGCGCGGCGTGCGCGTGCGCATCTACACCAACGGCCCCAAAGCCGAGGCGGCGGTGCTCTACCACGCCCAGCGCAGCTACTACGCGCGGCTCATCGACGCCGGCATCGAGCTCTACGAGACCGTGCGCGAGTACAACCACGCCAAGCTGCTCGTCGTCGACGAACGTACGGTGCTGGTCGGCAGCGCCAACATGGACCTGCGCAGCGCGCACCTGAACTTCGAGATCGCCGCCGTGGCGCACGATGCGCCCGGCCTCGCCGCCGCGGTGCTGGCGACCATCGAGCAGCGCCGCGCCGCGTTCCGACGCATCACGCTCGCCGATCTGCCGGAGTCGCCGTTCTGGCGCGTCGTCGACGCGCTGGCCGGGCTGTTGTCGCCGCTCTTGTGACCTGGGGCCGCGGCGTCAGCCGCGCACGAGCTCCCAGATGTCGGCGCCGAGGTGGTCCCACGGCAGCCTCCCTTCGTCGCAGTCCTCGGGCTTCACCGAGAACTGCACGTCGACCATGTAGAGGATGCGGCCGGTGCGCTGGCCGATGTTGCGGGCGCCGTGGGCGACCCCGGGTGGGATGCGCACGAGGCGGTCCTTGCCGTCGCCGAGCACGAAGCGCATGGTCTGGTGCTCGGTCGGCGAACCGGCGCGACAGTCGTGCAGCACCAGCAGCAGCTTGTCGCACGGCGGCACGTACCAGACGTCCGTCTGGCGATGGTGCATGTGGAACGCCTTGATCGCGCCCGGCTCCATCTCCGAGTAGTTGACCTGCTTGACCTCGAAGCCCGGCAGCTGCGCGTGCATGCCTGAGGCCAGCCGGCCGAGCTCGGTGATCGAGCCACCGTCGTCGTTGAAGCGGCGCAGCTCGACGATCACGACGCCCTCGATCGGCGGGCGCGGCGAGTAGTCCTGGAAGGAGAAGGCGGCTTGCGCCTTCGTATTGATGCGGATCTTGCTGTCGGGGTGGCGCGGGACGGTCACTCTGGATCCTGGGCGTGGTGGAAGGCGCCGGATCTTCGCGGAGCGACCGCCGCGCGCGCAAGCGCCGCGGTGGCGCTTACTGCGGCAGCCGCCACGGCTTGTCCGCCGCCGGCGCCGGCTGGTCGAGCGTCACGTGCAGGCGGAAGTCGAGCCACTTCTTGTTGTTGACCATCAGCACGGGCACGGCGACGCGGAACGACGCCATCAGCTTGCCTTCCTTGCCCTTGCTCTTGGTGTTCGACTCGACCACGAGCTCGGTCGGGAACGGCGCGCCGGCGGACGCCGGTTTGTTCTCGCCGCCGACGATGACGCCGCCGGCCTTGCCGTCGCGCACGAGCACGAAGCAGTCCTTGTCGGTCGTCAGCTCCAGGCCGTCGTAGCGCACGAACTCGACCTTGCCGTCGGCGAAGCGCTTGTCCTCGAGGTCCTTCTCGGTGAGGCCGAACCGGCCGATCACCTGGCGCCATGGCTTCTTCTTGCCGTTCTCGTCCTGGGGCGCTTCTTCGGCCGGGGCCTCGCCGCCCTTCTCCTTCTGCTTCAGGGCGGCCTTCACTTCCTTGTAGCCCTGCTTGACCGCGTCGGTCAGCTCCTTCGGCACCCCGGCGCGGCGGTAGAGCACCACGTAGAGGCCTTGCGGCAGCGCCGGCTCGGCCAGCGGCGTCGACGTCGCGAGCGCGCCGATCAGCAGCGGGCGGTCCTGGCAGCCGTCGATCAGCTTGCTGGTGTCGACGGTCTTCTCCTTCACCAGCCAGTTGACCGGCGCGAACGACACCGCCTGGTAGGCGGTCGGGAAGCCGTCGGCGCCGAATTCGTAGCGCTCGGCGCCGGACTGCGCCGAGAGGTCGAGGTCCTGGCCTTCGCCGAACAGGTCGCGGTTGTAGCCGCCGCGCAGCAGCGAGAAGAGCATGTCGTAGCCAGGCTTCAGGCTCTTGGCGAGACGGAAGCCGAGGCCCTCGAGCACCTCGTACGGCTGCACCGGTGCGCGGGCGTCGATCAGCAGTTGGATCGGCTCCTGCCACGACAGGTACGAACCGCCCTTGGCGATCACCTTCTCGGGGTCGGCGATCGGCGGCGCCGTCACCAGGCTGCCGACCTTGTCCTTCTGCAACTGCTTCCACTCGTCGCGGAACGGGTCCTCGCCGTTGATCGGATAGAAGCCGCGCGCCGCCGCGAACTGCCAGATCTGGCCGAACAGGTCGGCGTGGCCGAACGGCCCCATCGCCGCCTGCACGGCGCCGATCGGCTTCAGCAGGCGGTTCTTCGAGTTGTTCATCTGCAGCAACTCGAACAGCTTCGGCGTGAACACGTCCTTGGCCTTGTCACTGCCGTCGTTGCCGGGCCACAAGTTCTTGCCGTCGCCGCGCATGGCGCGCGTCAGCTCGGCTTCGGTCGGCAGGCGCATGCCGTAGAAGCCGGCGAAGGCGTTGGCGTCGCGCCAGCTGACGTGGCTCACCGGCAGGTTGCGGATGTCGGCGCCACGTTCGCCGAGCACCTTGTAGTCGAACTCGCCGCCGTGGCGCTCCCAGTAGAGCACCGGCCCGTCGGGGTCCTTCGGGAACTCCTTGGCGATCTCTGGCAGCTTGTCGTTGTAGTCCTTCTCGTTGCCCCAGCGCCACCACGCGAACGGCGGCCGTTGCTTGATGCCGGCTGTGCGCATCAGCTTGACGTAGACCTCGTACTGGGCGTTGGTGACCGGGTGCTTGCCGAGCAGGAACGCGTCGACGTCGACGGTGCGGCGGCCGAGCACGAACGCCGACCGGCGCATCGCCGTAGTCAGCTTCTCGGCCGAGAACTTGATCGCCTCCTTCGGGTTCTCGGGTCGCACGACTTCGCTGGCGACCTCGACGAGTTCTTCGGCGGCGAGGCCCATCTCGACCTTGCCGGTCGGTACCGGCAGCAGGAACGCGGGCAGGCCGGTGGTCAGGTCTGGCGCTGCCGCCTGGGCGGGCTTGCCGGGCGCGGCGACGGCCGCGGGCTTGGTGTTGCCGTCTTGCGCGACGGCGGCAGCAACGAGGGAGAGCGACGCCAGGACGCGGGCGTGCAGCGAGGTCGATTGCATCGTGCGTTGGGGAGGCAGCGAAACTGCCGTCGACGGGGGCGCGTCGGCAGCGGGGATCGGAGGGGGCGCGCATGCTACGGCGCCCCCGAGGGGTCATGCCACGATTGTCTGCCTGCACGGCGTTCTGCCAAGCCCCTGCCCGGCGGCCGCCGGTAGTCTCTGGCCGACCGGGGCGAGCCGCTCCGGGGCGGTCAGAACAAGAGGCCCCGGTCGGGCGCGAAGAAGCGGTTGCCCATGCGGTCGAGGCCGTCGGCCACCATGTGGGCCAGGTCGGGGTCGAACTGCTTGCCGGCTTCTTCGCGGAACAGGCCCACGATCTTGGGGATCGGCCAGGGCGCCTTGTAGCTGCGCTGTTCGGCCAGCGCATCGTAGACCTCGGCCAGCACCAGGATGCGACCCGGCAGCGCCACTTCGTGTCCCTGCAGGCCGTTCGGATAGCCGCGGCCGTCCCAGCGCTCGTGGTGCTGGTAGACCCAGTTGCGCACGTTCTCGTGGTCCTTGAGCTCGGCCAGCACTTCATAGCCCATCGCCGGGTGCCGCTTGACCACGTCCATCTCGTCCTTGGTCAGGGCGCCGGGCTTCTGCAGGATGTGGTCGGGCACCCCGATCTTGCCGATGTCGTGCAGCAGCGCGGCGAGGCGCAGCGACCGGCGGTCCTCTTCGTCGACGCCGCAGCGCTGGGCCAGGGTGTCGGTGTAGCCGACCACCCGCGCGGCGTGGCCGCTGGTGGTGGGGTCCTTGATCTCGATCGTGCGCGGCAGCACCGAGGTCAGCACGCGGTTGGCGTATTCGAGCTCCTGGTTGCGCCGCGCCAGTTCGGTCTCCTGCAGCACGCGGCGGCAGGTGGCGAGCAGGTGCTGCGCGTCGACCGGCTTGACGACGATGTCGGCGACCTTGCTGCGCAGCGCTTCTTGTGCGCCATCGAAGGTCGGGCGGCCGGTCAGCACGATCACTGGCGGGCAGGGGCGCAGCTCGCGCACGGCGCCGGCGATGTCGTAGCCGAACTCGTCACCGAGGTAGAGATCGGTCAGGATCAGGTCGAACGGCTGCTGCTGCAGGGCCTGGTAGGCGGTGCCGAGTGATGATGCCGGCGTGACGGCATAGCCGGCGCTCTCCAGCACGCGGCAGAGGCCACGCAGCACATCGGCTTCGTCGTCGACGATCAGCACGTGCATCGACGTGCGCGGCATGGAGGGGTTCATGGTCTGCCTCGCAGCGAGGGTGCCCGCGGAGAGAACCGGCGACGCCGTGGAGGTGGCGCGCCACATGGAGGTGGTCTCGGGCAGTCTCATGGCAGCAGGACGAGGCTGAGTCGGTGGGGCAAGACGGAGAGCCGTACTCAGCGGCGCGAAGTCTCCACAGCAAGGGACGTTTCCTCAACCTCCTGGCAATGATTCCTGGATAGTGATCCCCAGGCTTTCCACATGCGCCGACGCCCGGTGTGAGGTCCACCGCAGCCCGCACGCTTGCTTCCCCTGGTCGGTGGCGCAGAATCGCGCCGCACATGGCCGAGCTCTTCTTGCGCACCGTCGCCCCGGGCGACGCCGGTATGCGCCTCGACGTGTTCTTGGCCAACCAGCCCGAGGTCGGTCATCGCCAATTGGCGCGCACCCTGATCGAACGCGGCGCCGTGCAGGTGCCGGGCCGGCGGGTGCGGCCCGGGTTGACGCTCGAACCCGGCCAGGCCGTGACCTTTGCCGTTGTGCCGGAAGTGCCGCGCAACCCGCTCGCCCCCGACCTGCCGCTGCCGTCGGTCCCGGTGCTCTACGACGACCCGTGCTTGTGCGTGATCGACAAGCCAGCGGGCCTCGCGGCGCATCCGCCCGAGGACCGCGGCTTCTGCGCCCACACGGTGGCGAGCTGGGCCCTGGCCCGCTTCGGCGACCTGCCGACGGTCGCCGACGCCGAGCGCCCCGGCATCGTGCACCGGCTCGACCGCGATACGACGGGCGTCATGGTGGTGGCCAAGACGGCGCCGGTGCTCGAGGCGCTGCGGCTGCAGTTCCGCGAACGGCTGGTCGAGAAGGAATACCGCTGCATCGTCTACGGCGAGCCGCGCTTCCACAGCGACTGGATCGAGCGGGCGATCGCCACCGACCCGAAGCACCCCGATCGCATGACCGTCGTCGACGAAGGCGGCCGCGAGTCCGCGACCTACTACGAGGTCGAGCAGCGCTTCGTCGGCTTCGCCCACGTGCGCTGCCAGCCGAAGACCGGCCGCACCCACCAGATCCGGGTGCACATGACCTCGATCGGCCACAGCCTCGTCGGCGACCGGGTCTACCGTTCGCGGTCGCGGCAGCACGCGGCGCTGCCAGCCGATGCGCCGGAGCCGCGGCGGCAGTGCCTGCACGCGCGCCGGCTCGTGCTGACGCACCCGGAGACGCAGCAGCGCATGACGTTCGAGGCGCCGCTGCCGGCCGATATGCGCGCCCTGCTCGCCTGGCTGCGGCAGCACCGGGCTGTCGATGGCAGCAGCTGACCGCTGCGGCGTGGGTTCGTGCGGAAGGCGCGGCTACGCTCGTCGCCTCGCGGCAGCGCGCCGGCGGCGGTCGCCGGCGCGGCTTCGCCGCAGTGGTGGTGAGCATGATCGGTCTCTGGAACGACGACGAAGCCGGCGCCTTCTGCGCCCGCTACGCGCCAGAACACGGCGAAGCGCTGGCGTTGCGCGTCTACACGTCGCGGTTGCTCGGGCGCGACCCGAGCCTGGTGCTGCACGGCGGCGGCAACACCTCGGTGAAGCTCGTGCGCCGGGACCTGCTCGGCCGCGACGTCGAGGTGCTCTGCGTCAAGGGCAGCGGCAGCGACCTCGCCAGCGTCGAGCCGGCGGGGCTGCCGGCGGTGCGGCTGCAGCCGCTGCGCGAACTGCGACAACTGCCGGCGCTCGACGACCGGCAGATGGTGTCGGCGGTGCGTGGCGCGCTGCTCGACAGCGCGGCGCCGAACCCGTCGGTCGAGGCCCTGCTGCACGCGTTCCTGCCGCACACGTTCGTCGACCACACGCACGCCGACGCGATCCTGGTGCTGACCGACCAGCCCGACCCGGCGCGCCACGTCTACGGGGCGTTCGGGGACGACGTCGTGCTGCTGCCGTGGATCATGCCCGGCTTCCCGCTGGCGAAGGCGGTCGCCGACGCCTTCGAACGCGCGCCGCGCTGCCGCGGCATCGTGCTCGCGAAGCACGGCCTGTTCACCTTCGGCGCCACCGCGCGCGAGAGCTACGAGCGTACGATCGAGCTCGTCGAGCGGGCGCGCCGGTACGTGCACACCGAGCTCGGCGGCCAGCCGTCGATGCTCGCCGGCGAGCCGCCGCCGCCGCCGCCGGAGCAGCGCCGCGCGCTCCTGGCGCGCGTGCTGCCGTGCCTGCGTGGTGCGCTGGCCACCGCGGTCGAGACGCCGTTCGGCAGGGACTTCCAGCGTGTCGTCGCCGATGCCCGCACGGCGGACGACCTCGCCGCGTTCGCGCAGCACGAGATGGCGCGGCCGTTGTGCACGTCGAACCCGATCACGCCGGACCACGTGCTGCGCACCAAGGGTCATTACCTGTGGCTGTCGCGCACCGAGGCCGTCGATGCGCAGGTCGTGCATCGTGAACTCGCGGTCTACGAGTCGCACTACCGCCGCTACTACGATGCCTGTGCTGCGTCGCTCGGCGCGCCGATGGACACGCCGAAGCCGGTGGTGATCGTGGTCGAAGGGCTCGGCCCGATCGCGTTCGCCGCCACGCCGAAGGCCGCACGCATCGCCGCCGACATCGCCGAGCACACGCTGCGCGTCAAGGCCGCGGCCCACGCGCTCGGTGACTACGTGCCGCTGGACGATCACGAGCTGGCGCGCATGGAGTACTGGCCGC
This sequence comes from Planctomycetota bacterium, assembly GCA_016793265.1. Lineage (GTDB taxonomy): Bacteria > Planctomycetota > UBA1135 > UBA1135 > UBA2386 > JAEUHT01. Next base: position 11,580 of record JAEUHT010000290.1, on the reverse strand, counting down.
TCGAACGCGCGAAGCTCGGGGCCGCGACCTCGCCGCCGCCGCTGCAGGGGCAGATCGCGCTGGTGACCGGCGCCGCCGGCGCCATCGGCTGTGGCGTCGTCGAGGCGCTGCTCGCCGCCGGCGCGGCGGTGTTCGCCAGCGACGTCGACGCGGCCCGGCTCGCGGTCGTCGGCGAGCGCTTCGCCGCGGCCAAGGACCGGCTCGCCACCGGCGTCGCCGACCTCACCGACGCGGACGCCGTGCAGGCCATGTTCGACGATTGTGTGCGGCGCTTCGGCGGCGTCGACTGTGTCGTGCCCAACGCCGGCATCGCCTATGCGAGCCCGCTCGAGTCGATGGACGCGGCGCGCTTCGAGCACACCTTCGCGGTCAACAGCACGGCGACCATGCTGGTGCTGCGCGCAGCGGCGCCGGTGTTCCGCGCCCAGCGCACCGGCGGCAGCGTGGTCGTGCAGGCGAGCAAGAACGTGTTCGCGCCGGGCAAGGGCTTCGGCGCCTACTCGGCGAGCAAGGCGGCGGCGCTGCAGCTCATGCGCATCGCCGCGCTCGAGCTCTGCGAGCTCGGGGTGCACTGCAACGCCGTCAACGCCGACGCCGTGTTCGGCGACGACGAGGTGCCGAGCCTGTTGTGGCAGGAGGTCGGCGAAGAACGCATGCGCACACGCGGCCTCGACGCCGCTGGTCTGCGCGCCTACTACCGCGACCGGTCGCTGCTGAAGGTGCCGGTGCTGCCGCGCCATGTCGGCGAGGCCGTGGTGTTCTTCGCCGCGCGCCGCACGCCGACCACCGGCGCCGTGCTGCCGGTCGACGGCGGCTTGCCCGAGGCGTTCCCACGATGAGCGGGACCGCGGGCCCGGCCATCGAGCTGCGCGAGCTGCGCAAGACCTACCGCAAGAAGGGTGAGGTCGTCACCGCCGTCGACGGCCTCGACCTGGTCGTCGCCCGCGGCGAGGTGTTCGGCCTGCTCGGTCCCAACGGCGCCGGCAAGACCACGACCGTCGAGATCTGCGAAGGCCTCACCGAACCCGACAGCGGGCTCGCGCGCGTGCTCGGCCGCGAGTGGCGGCGCGGCGTCGATGACGAGATCCGCGCCCGCATCGGCGTCTGCCTGCAGGAGACGAAGTTCCACGAGAAGGCGACCGTGCGCGAGACGCTGGCGTTGTTCGCGGCCTTCTTCGACCGGGGGCGTCGCGTCGACGAGGTGCTCGACCTGGTGTCGCTGCGTGAGAAGGCCTCGGCGCGGCAGGCGTCGCTGTCGGGCGGCCAGCGGCAGCGGCTGGCGGTGGCGACGGCGCTGCTCGGCGCGCCGGAGCTGCTGTTCCTCGACGAGCCGACCACCGGCCTCGACCCGCAGTCGCGGCGGCAGTTGTGGGAGGTGGTGCGCAGCGTGCGGGCCGGGGATGGCACCGTGTTGCTGACGACCCACTACATGGACGAGGCGCAGCAGCTCTGCGACCGCGTCGCCATCGTCGACCAGGGCCGCGTCATCGCGCTCGATACGCCGCGCGCGCTGATCCGTTCGCTCGGCGGCGAACACTGCGTCGAGATCGACGTCGACGACTTCGCCGGCCGCGTCGGCCGCGACGACCTGCGGCGGCTGCCCGGCGTGGTCGGGGTCGAGCTGTCGTCGACGCGCGCGGTGCTCGTGCTGCCGCACGTGGAGTCGTCGCTGCCGGGCGCGGTCGAGGCGCTGCTGCGGGCGCGTGGGCTCGTCGACCACCGCTTCGCCGTGCGGCCGGCGTCGCTCGAGGACGTGTTCCTGCACCACACCGGGCGGCAGCTCGCCGAACAGGAGAAGCCATGAGGATGCGCGTCGTGCGCGCCGTCGCGCGGACCACCTTCCGTGAGTTCTGGCGCTCGCCGGAGGCGGTGTTCTGGACCTACGGCTTCCCGATCCTGATGGCGGTCGTGCTCGGCTTCTCGTTCCGGCCGGGGCCGTTGCCGAAGGTGCCGGTGGCCGTCGTCGACGGCCCGCAGGCCGCGGCGATGGTGGCGGCGTTGGGCCACGACGACCGGCTGCAGGTCGAACGGCTCGACGCCGCGGCCGCCGATCGTGCGCTGGCCCGCGGCCGCGTGGCGGTGCTGGTGCGCGCCGAACAGCCGGCCGTGCTGCGCGCCGACCCGACGCGGCCCGACGCCGAACTGGCGCGGCTCCTGGTCGAGCGCACGCTGCGCGACGCGGCCCAGGGACCGCCGCCGCCGCTGGCGGTCGAGGCGGAGACGCGGCCCGGCGCGCGCTACATCGACTTCCTGATCCCGGGCCTGATCGGCCTCAACCTGCTCGGCGCCGGCATGTGGGGCGTCGGCTTCCAGCTCGTGCAGATGCGCACACACCACCTGCTGCGGCGGCTCGCGGTGACGCCGATGCGGCGCAGTGAGTTCGTCGCCGGCTACCTGGCCGGCCGGCTGGCCCTGGTGCTGCCCGAGGCGCTGGCGATCACGCTGTTCGGCACCCTGTTGTGGGACGTGCCGTTCCGCGGCGGCTTCTTGCCGTGGACGTGCCTCGTGCTGGTCGGCTCGTTCGCCTTCGCCGGACTCGGCTGCCTGCTCGCCGCGCGCGTGCGCACGATCGAAGCGGTGGCGGGACTGATGAACGCGGCGCAGCTGCCGATGTGGGTGCTCGGCGGCACCTTCTTCGCGAACGAACGGCTCGAAGGTGTCATGCACTGGGCCGCCGAGGTGATGCCGCTGACGCACCTGAACCGCGCCCTGCGCGACGTCATGCTCGAGCCGGGAACGCTGCTCGACGTGGCCTGGCCGCTGGCGGCGCTGGCGGCTTTCGCGGCGGCCTGCTTCGGCCTCGCGCTGCGGTTCTTCCGCTGGCAGTGACGCTCACTGGACCGTGCGCAGCGCCGCGAGGCGCGCCTCGGTGCGTTCCCGGTCGGCTTCGAGCTGCAACGGGGCCGCTCAGCGGGGCAGGTCGACGAGGCGCAGCACCGGGTAGCGTTCGCCGGTGGTCGCCTCGAAGAAGTTCCAGCTCGACAACGAGTCCTCGCTCTCGGCTTCGAGCAGCGTCGCCGCCAGTCGCGCCAGGCGCTGGTCGGCCGGCACCAGCAGCGTGCCCGCCGGCAGCTCGACGTCGGCGGGCTCGCTCCAGGCGCCTTCGAGCACGAGCTCCTGGTGGCCCTGGAACGGCCGCTTCGGCTTCTTCTTCTGCTTGACCACGAAGTGCTGCCCGCGGGCCGACGACAGCGTGGTGACGGTCGTGAACGACACGCCGTGCCGCCGCAGCAGCTCCGCCACGACGGCGTCCGGTTGCAGCACGGCCCAGGCCTTCGGCAGCTCGCGGTGCTGCGCCGAGCGGAACGCACGCACCACGGGCATCACCTCGGGGGTCGATTGGTCCTGCCGCACGAAGCGCGGCGGTCGCCCGTCGCCGCGCCCCACCTTGTCGGCCTTGCCCACCAGCACGGGCAGCGTCTCGGCTGGCGCGAAGCCGGTGGCGAAGCCGAAGCGCACCGGGGTCGTGGGCGCCGTCAGCGCCGCGTCGGCGCCGGCCATGGCCTTGGTGACCGTCGCCTCGTCGGCGACGAGACCGTGCAGCAGGGCCAGCACGAACGCGCGCGTCACGGCGATGCGGGTCGCGAAGTCGGCGTAGGCATACGCCTCGCTGAGCACGCCGAGGCGGTTGCGCAGGCCGAAGTAGTTGACGCCGTAGCGGGCGCGGTGGTCGTAGGTGAACCAGCCGCGCTGGCCGGGTGCGGAGGCCGGCGCGCCGCTGCCTTCCCAGTCGTGGGTCTCGAAGTTGCCGTAGTCGAAAGCGGCGAAGCCCTGCTGCGCGAGTTCGGCGGTGGCGCGGTCGAGCAAGGCGCGTGAGACGCGGGCGACGCCGTCGTCGACGTTGGTCGACAGGCTCGGCGCGTAGGTCAGGTGGTAGCCGTGGAACGAACCGTCGGTGGTATGCAGGTCGACGAACAGGTCCGGGTCGAGGTCCTGGAACAGCCGCAGCAGCGTGCGGGTCTCCTCGGCCTCGGCCTTGACGAAGTCGCGGTTGAGGTCGAGGCCCTGCGCGTTCTCGCGCCGGCCCACGGCATCGGGGCCGTTCTGGCCGGGGCGGTTGCCGAGGCCGGTGGTCTCGTTGCCGTCGACGTTGTAGATCGGCAGCAACCACAGCTCGCAGCGCGCCAGCACGTCGTCGTGCTCGCCGTTGGCGAACTCGCGCAGCAGCACCTGCAACGCCTCCTTGCCTTCGGCCTCGCCGGCGTGGATGCCGCCGATCACCAGCACGCGGCGACGCGGCGTCGACGGCGTGGTGGTCGACGCGACCCGCACCAGCAGCAGATCGCGGCCGGCGTGGCTCTTGCCCGCGACGCTCGTCGTGAGCCGGTCGCCGTGCGGCAGCCGCGTGCAGGCGGCGACGAAGGCGGCCACTTGCTCGGCCGTGGACGTCGCCGCGTGCTCGCTGGCCTCGGGCGTGGTGGCCGGCGATGGCACCGCGGGGGCCTGGGCGCCGACGGCCGCGGCGCCTGCCTGCAGGGCGAGGAACCACAACCCCTGTGAGCCGCGGCGCATGGTCAGCGCTGGCGCGGCGCCAGCTCGATGGTGGCCTGCTCGGCGTGGTCGATCGCGGCGATCAGGCGCAGCCACGACGGGAAGTCGGCGGCGGCCAGTTGCGCCGAACGCAGCCGCAGGCTGCGCTGCAGCCGCAGGGCCCCGCCGTCGCGCGACACCGTGAAGGTGTAACGCAGCGGGCCCTGGTCGCCGGCCAGCGGCGGCGGCACCGCGACGATGCGCAGGTCCTGGCCGGGATCGAGCGTGATGTCCCACTCGGTGCGTTCGTCGGTGGTGAGGTGGTAGGGCAGCGTGCGCTCCTTGCGGTCGCCGTAGAGCGTGACCAGGCGGCTCGGCGGCAGCGGCAGCGGGGCGACGAAGCCGGTGCCGTGCTGCTGCACGCCACCGCGCTCGAGCGCCGCGACGAGCCGCAGCGGCTCGCCGGGCTTGGTCTCGGTCATGCTGGCCTTGGTGACGCGCCAGCTCGGGAACAGCTGCTGCGCGACCTGGCGCGCGGCCAGCTTCTGCACGTTCTCCTTCAGCTGGCTGACGCGGTGGGCGAGCATGAAGCCCTGCTGGTCGCCGATCTCGGCCTCGACTTCGAGGCGCAGCTTGTCGCCGTCGACGCGGGCCTTGCCGCGCACCCGCAGCGTCTGTGCCGCGTCGTCGTTGGCGGGCAGCACGAAGCGCTCGGCTAGGCCATCACCGAGCTGCCAGGCCATGGTGCCGGCGCGCACCGCCGGCACGGCGCCGAGCGGCCAGTGGCGGGGAGCGTCGGCGAACAGGCAGATGCGGCCGCCGTCGTCGGTGCGCACCACGGCGCCGGGCACGTCGGCGCCGCGCGGCTCCGGGAACAACGTGGCGAGGCCCCCGGTGAGGTCTTCGCGCGCGCCGGCACAGGCCATCGGCAGCACCTCGACGCCGGCCGCCCGCAGCAACGCGGCACACAGCAGCACCCGGTTGCCCTTCTTGCGCAGCAGGGTCTCGAGCGCGCTGCCGGACTGGCCGTCCTCGATCTCGCGCTGCACCCAGCTCCAGGCCGCGGCGGCGCGCGCGCGGGCGTCGGGCAGGCCCGCGAGCTCACGTTCGGCGATGGCCCGGATCGGCGCCGTCGGCGTCGAGCGCGCCAGCAGCTCGGCGCGCATGTCGCGCAGCGTCGCGAACGGCGTCGTGTCCTCGCCGATCTGGGCGCTCGGGCGCAGCTCCATCAAGGACGGCAGGAAGCGCTCCTTCGGCAGCGCCGCCAGGTCCTGCTGGCGGAAGATGCGCACGCGGCGGCCGTCCGCGAGGGTCTGCTGCTCGCTGGCCTCGGTGAGCTCGCGCAGGCGCAGCTCGCCGCGGAACTGCGGCGGCGTCACCAGCACGAACTCGCTGGTCAGGGTCGACAGCTCCTCGCTGCCGAATACGAACGCATCGGTCGACAGCGGCTCGGCGCCCGGCGCGGCCAGGTGTTCGCGGTAGCGCCACTCGACGAAGGAGCCCGGTTCCAGCCGCTGCAGCGCGTAGTTGTCGTCGATGCGCGACGGCACGTAGACCTTGCCATCCGGCGCGTGGGTGCGCACCAGCAGCACCTCCTCGAGGTGGGCGAAGTCGTTGTTCTCGCGGAAGGCGTCGACGCCGGTCTGGTCGTTGATCCGCCGCAGCTCGTGGCCTTCGAGCACCGCGCTGCCGTCGGGCCTCAGCACGAGGATGCGCTGTTCGAGCACCACCGTCATCGCCGCGCCCTGTTCCCGGTCGCCGGCGACGAAGCTGGCCACCGCGGCGGCGCCGTCGCGCCGGAACGGCAGGAAGTCCTGGTCCTCGGTGGGGCCGGCGCCGAGGGCGGCGAGCCAGTTGCGCACCTGCGGCTGGTCGGCGTCGATCTCGAGCGCACGTTCGAGGCAGCGGATCGCGGCGGCCCGGTCGCCGAGCTGCAGCCAGCTGGTGGCGGCGTCGCGCATGGCGTCGGCGGATGCGTCCGGGTCGGCGCGCAGCTGCTCGAGCAGGCTGGCGGCGCGGGCGCGATCGCCGCGCGACAGTTCGATCTCGATCTCCCAGCGGCGGCGGCCCTCGCTGGGCCAGGCGTCGAGCTTCGGCAGCAGCTGGTCGAGCAGCGCAGTGGCGCCGTCGCAGTCGCCGAGGTCGAGCGCGTTGCGCACGGACTGCAGTGTCACGTCGGCCAGGCCATTGCGGCGCTGCAGCGCCTGGCGCCGCAGTTCGAGCATCTGGCGCGAGTCGGCGCTGTCGCGGCGCTCCTGGGCGAGGTTGGCCAGCGGGCGTGGATCGTGCGGGCAGGCCGCGGCCCACGCCTGCAGCAGCGGCTCCACCTCGGCGGTGAAGCGCAGGTTGCGCAGCAGGTCGAGGCGCCGGGCGAAGGTCTCCGGACCCGGCGGCAGTGCGGCACACAGGCGCAGCGCCTGTTCGCGCTGGTCCTGCTCGCCGAGCAGGTCGGTCTTCGCCATCACGGCGGCGAAGTGGGTCGGCGGCAGGGCCGCGGCGGCGGCTTCGATCGCCGCGCGCGCGGCGGCCTTGCGCAGCTCGTCGGGCAGCGGCACCCGGCGCACGAGCTGCGCCCAGGCGAGGCCCTCGCCGGGGTCCTGCGGCGGCGCCTGCTGCAGGCGGTCGGCGAGGTCGACGGCGGCCTCGTCGTGGTCGCCGTCGACGGCGCACCACAACGCGGCCAGCACGACGCAGGTCTCGGCGTCTGGGCGGGCCGCGGCGCGGGCCAGCGCGTCGCCGGCGGCCACGAAGCTGGTGCCGTTCGTTGTCGCCTGGCGTTCAACCCGCGCGGCCGGCGCCTCGGGGGCGAGCCAGCGCAGCCCGGCCTGCGGGCGGCCTTCGGCGTCGAGCCAACGCACGGCGAGGTGCTGGTTGTTGGCGGTGCAGGTCTTCACCAGCACGTCGTGCACGCCGGCCGGCATGGTCAGCGCCACGTAGGTGCGGCGCAGACCGCCGCGGCGCCAGCGTTCGACCCGGTGCACCTCCTGGTCGTCGACGAACACCTGGCTGTCGCCGGGATAGTCGATCTCGAGGAAGCAGTCGACGTCCTGGTCGACGCGGCACTGCAGCCGCGCGTAGTAGCAGCCCGGCAGCGGCCGGCTCGGGTCCTGCAGCTGCAGGAAGGCGCTGCCGAAGCGCGGTGTCGACACCCGCACGCGGGCCGTGGTGCCGCGGCCCGGCAGCGTGCCGCCGAGCGCCGGGAAGTCGAGTTCGGGCGCCAGCACCACGCCGGTGAAGTGATCGCCGGCGTCGCCGAGCGGGCCGACCACGAGCGCGCTGCGGGCGTAGCCGAAGTCGGGGGCGTCGCCGGCGAGCACGTCGCCGCGCCGGCTGGCTTCGAGGTACCAGCGCAGCTCGGCGAGCTTCTGCTCGAGCAGGCCGTGGCGGCGGGCGCCGTCGGCTACCGGCAGCAGCGCCTGCACCGCAGCGGTGTCCTGGAGGCGATGGCGCGAGTTGGTCAGCTCCTCGATCAGGATCCAGGCCAGCGGCGAACGTTCGTTGGCGAGCGCGGCGGTGATCAGCTCCCGCGCCGTGCGGTCGTAGTCATCGATCGCCGGCGCCATCGCCGCCACGAGCGCGCGCGAGACGTCGACGGTGGGGTTCTGCGCCGACAGCGGCGATACGAACGGCGTCAGCAGCAGCGTCAACGCCGCCAGCAGGTGGGGGCGATCGCAGGCATGGTGCGGGGACATCAGCGGCCCTCCTTCTGCAGCAGCACGAGCTGGGCGTCGGCGGTCTTGACCTGGGTCACGAACTGGCGCAGCGCTTCGTAGTCGGTGGTGCTCACGCGCGGCGAACGGAAGGCGAGCGAACGCTCGACGATGACGTCGTTGCCGTCGCGGCGCCACGTCATCACGAAGTCGCCGAACGGCGCCGCCTGCTTCACCGTGGCCGGCAGCGCGTCGACGCGCCACCCCGGCGGCAGCTTGTAGCGCACCGTGGTCGACGAGCCCTGCGGCGTGCCGAGCAGCACCGGCGTGTGGCGTTCGGCGTCGCCGGCCAGGGCCTGCAGGTTGCTGTCGTCCCACGTGCTCGGCAGCTGCCAGCGCACCTCGCCCTGCTGGCCGAGCTGGGCCACCTTCGCGGTCGCGGTCAGGAACACCGCGGCCTCGGGATCCTCGAGCGGGCTCGCCTGCAGGTCGGTGAGTTCGAGCTTGCCGAAGCGGCGCACCATGCCCTGCTCGACGACCTCGCGGCGGCGCGCCGGCTCGGTCGCCAGCATCTCGCGCAGCGCGACGGCGTTGTTGCCGGTCGGCCGCTCGTTCATCTGCAGCGTCGCCTTGCCGTCGGCTTCGAGGTCGATCGTGAACGTGCTCGCGGTGAGGTTGGCGCCCGGCGTCGTGTAGTCGACGCGGCGCAGCAGCGCCTTGCCGCGGTCGACGACGAGCACGTCGGCGCCCTGGTCCATCTCGGGAATGGTGTCGGTCGGGTGCCAGATCGCGGTGCCGTCGAGGAACTGCGCCGGCCGGCCATCCTGTTCGGGCATCCAGGCGATGCAGTGGTTGAACTGCTCGACCATCGCCAGCGTCAGGTCGTCCTGCGAACGCAGCGGGTCGGCGAAGATCAGCACCGGCCGCGCTTCTACGCCGATCTGCGCCAGCATCGCGCACAGCAGCAGCGCCTTGTCCTTGCAGTCGCCGTGGCGGCGTTCGTAGATCACCGCGGTGCTGTACGGCTTGTAGCCGTGCACGCCGAACTCCCACGCCTCGTAACGCACGTCGGTGGTCACGAAGTGGTAGATGGCGGCGATCTTGGCGGTGACGGTGTCCTTGCCGGCGCACAGCTCGGCGACCTTCTGCCGCATCGGCGGCGTCACCTCGAGCTGGTGCTTGATCAGGTCCCACCACCACGACGCGAAGTGGTCCCAGTCGCGGTAGGTGGTCATGCGCACGAGCGGCTGCAGCTCCTTGCGGTTCGGCCGCCGGATCTCGGGCACGTCGCGCGGCAGGTCGCGCATCTGGAAGCGGAAGCTCAGCGTGCCGTCGGCCAGCGTCTCGCGCACGGGCTCGGGGGCGCCATGCGCAGCCTGCCAGCGGTAGTCGCGGCCCGGCTCGGCCAGCACCAAGAGCTCGCTCTGGCGCACCGGGGAACCCTCGGCGGCCGGGAACCAGTGCACGAGGCCGAAGTAGTCGCCGAAGAACGACGGCTGCAGGTCGTCGATGCGACCCTCGACGGCGACGGTGTCGCCGGGCTGCAGGTCGGGCAGCCGCACCGAGGCGCCTTGCAGCGCCGGGCGGTCGATGCTGCCGTTCTTGCGGAACACGGTGCACGACAGCAACCGGCTGCGCTGCTCGCCGCGGTAGTGCTGCAGCTGGTAGCGGGCCAGCGCGCGGGCGCCGTCCTCGCTCATCACCCGCACGACCTCGTGCTGGTAGGAGTTCGTGGTGCCGTTGCCGTTGGCGCGCACGATGCGCTGCCGCAGCAGCCAGTAGAGGGCGTCCTTGGCGGCGGCCGCGTCGGCCGGCGGACCGGCGTCGGCCTTGACCAGGGCCTCGGCGTCGATCTGGAAGGCCGTGTAGAACGACCGTTCGCTGCCGCTGCCGGCGGCGAGGAAGTCGGCGTAACGTTCGTCGTCGCGGCGCTCCGGCTCGATCGCCAGCGCCTCGCGCAGCAGCGGCAGCTGGTGCTGGGCGGCTTCGGGTTCGCGTTCGGCCAGCAGGCGATTGGCGCGGCTCGCGGTCACCATGGCGCCGGCGTCGTCGGGCGCGAGCTGCAACCAGGCCTCGAGTTCGGCCAGCGCCTCGCGGGCCTCGCCGCGGTCGAGCTGCATCTCCAGCCACACGCTGCGGGCGCGCGCCGCGTACGGATCGGCGGTCACGGTCCGACGCAGCAGGTCGCGGGCGGCGTCGTGCTCGCCGGTGCGCGCCAGCAGCCAGGCGGTGCTGACGGCGTCCTCTTCACTGCCGCTGTCGCGCAGCGAGGCTTGGCGCAGGGCCAGGCTGCGGCGCGGCTCCTGGCCGGCGATCTCGTTGGCAGTGCGGCGGCGCAGCGGCAGCGGCGAGGTGGCCGTGGTGTTGGCGGCGAGCTCGTGATCGGCGAGCGCTTCGAGCCCCTGTTCGCGCAGCGTCGCGGCGCGCAGCAGCAGGGCCGCGGCGTGGCCCGGGCAGCGCGCGAGGGCGCGGTCGGCGAGCGTCTGCGCCTCGCGCCACAAGCCGCTCGATTCGCGCAGGATCTCGCCGAGCTGGACCATGGCCGGCACGTGGTCGGAGACCAGCTGCAGCGCCTGTTCGAGCGCGCGGCGGCGGTCGTTGTCGTCGCGGTCGGCGGCGCTGCGGGCGTGGCGCGCGCTGTTGGCGGCCACCAACAGCCAGCACTCGGCGACGGTCGGCAACGCCACGCTGGCGGCCTTGGCGGCGGCGAGGTCGCGGCGCTCGCGGTCGCCATCGGCGTGGCGCCCGTGCCAGGCCCAGGCCAGGCGCAGCGCGTCGGCGCCCTGGGCCTCGCCGATGGTCCAGGTCGAACGGGCGCCGAGCGGCACCTCGGCGCTGGCGACCTCGGTGGCCGCCGCGTGGCCCGCCGCCGCGGCGAGGTCCGCCTTCTGCGTCGACAGCCGCACAGAGTCGAGCGGCGCCCCGGTGGTCGTACGCAGCCGCGCCGCGAAGGCGAAGTCGTCGCCTTCCTGGTGGCACAGCTTCAGCAGCAGCAGGTTCGCCCCGGCGGTCAGCGGCAGCGCCACCGCGTCCTGGTCGGGCGCGAACGGCCGTTCGAGGTCGCGCGTCGCCAGGTTCTGGCCGTTCAGGAACACCGCGAAGGCGCCGGTGCTGCCGAGCTCGAGCACCACGGTGTGGTCCTGCTCGGCGAGCACGGCCACGGCGGCGTAGACCAGCGACTGCTGGTAGGGGTTCACCAGTGGGCGGAGCTGCCACGTCGGCTGCCCGCTGCGCGCCGGCAGCAGGCGCCAACCCACGCTGCGGCGCTTGCCGGCGAGCTCGGCGTCGAGGTCGAAGTGCTGTTCGGGCGGCAGCGTGGTGCGCAAGCCGCTGCCGCGTTCGTTGTTGAACGGGCCACACAGCCACAGCTCGCGCAGGTAACCGAGGGCATCGGCGCGCGCGGCGAGCTCGAGGTCGCGGCGGTCGCCGGCGAGCTGCAGCGCGAGGCCGGCGAGGCGGT
>JAEUHT010000270.1 GCA_016793265.1 Planctomycetota bacterium | reverse complement strand
CACCGAGATAGCGCCGCACGAGCCCCGGCCGCAACAACGACGTCACCTCGTAACACGAACCGCCCGGCGGCGTGCGCTCCTCGGCCGTCACGCGCGCGCCACCTTGCGAGCCGAGCAGCACGACCTCTTCGCCGAGCACGGCCGGCGCGTCGGTGACGTCGACGACGGTCAGGTTCATCGAGATCAGGCCGACGATCGGTGCCTTGCGGCCGCGCACGAGCACGTCGGCACCTTGCCACAGTTCGCGGGCGAGGCCGTCGGCGTAGCCGATCGGCAGCAGCGCCAGCCGCGTCGGGCGCCGGCAGACGAACGTGGCGCCGTAGCCGACACCATCGCCGACCGCCGCCTGGCGCAGGTCGATGATGCGCGCCTTCAGCGCCAACGCCGGACGCAGTGACAGCGGCCCGCCGCCGCGCAGCGGATCGAAGCCGTAGAGGCCACCGCCGATGCGGACCGCGTCGCGGTGCGCCTCCGGCAGCAAGAGCGTCGCCAGCGTATTGCAGGCGTGTTGCCGCACGCCGCGCAGGGCGCGCACGCCGCCGACGACATCGTCGAACGCGGCGAGCTGCTCGCGCAACCCGTAGACGTCATCACCTTCGGTGCCGGCGAAGTGTGTGTACACCCCGGCCACTGTCAGCCGGCCGCGGTCGTGCAACGACTGCACGAACGCCGGCAGCTCGCGTCGCGGCACTCCGTAGCGCGACATGCCGGTGTCGACCTCGATCTGCACCGGCAGGTAACGCCGCGTGGCGCGCGCCAGCGCCGCCGCGAGCTCGGTCGTGCCCAGGCTCGGCACCAGCCCGTGCTGCACGACCGCGCCGGCTTCGTCGGCGAAGATCGGCCCGGCGATCAGGATCGGCGCCGTGATGCCCGCGGCGCGCAGCGCGGCCCCTTCGAGCACGCTCGCCACCGCGAGGTCGTCGGCGCCGGCGGCGAGGGCGGCGCGCGCGACGCGCAGCATGCCGTGGCCGTAGGCGTTGGCCTTGACCACGGCGACGAGGCGCGCCGGGGCCGGTACGAAGCGTCGGAACGCCCGCACGTTGTGCGCGATGGCATCGAGGTCGACCTCGATCCACGCCGGCGCTGCGAGAGCGCCGCTTTGCTCGACCGGTATCCGCAACATCGCCTGACCGCCGCGCGAAGCGTAGCGCCGGCTCGCCGCGATCAAAGCCGCCCAAGGCGTGGTGGGCTTGGCAGTGTGGAGGCGCAGCAGCTACCCTGCGCGTCGACGCCATGTTGAACCTGCTGCTCGCCGCGTCTGCCGCCTGCCTTGCCGTCGTCGCGGCCGCGGCGCAGCAGGACCAGCACCGCTGGCTCGAGCAGCTCGGCAGCGCCGAGGTGAAGGCGTGGGTCGACGCGCGCAACGCCGAGTGCACGGCGGCCCTGACCAAGAGCGAACGTTTTGCCGCGCTGCACCGGCGCCAGCTCGAGGTCGCGCACGATCCCGGCGCGATCCCGGAGGTCGACCGTGTCGGCGAGCACTTCTACCAGGTCTGGGCGGACGCCGAGCACCCGCGCGGCCTGCTGCGGCGCACGCCGGCCGCCGCGTTCCTGGCCGGCGAACCGGCGTGGCAGACCGTGATCGACGTCGGCGCGCTGGCCGAGGAGGAACACGAGAACTGGGTGTTCGCGCGCGTGCTCTGGCTGCGCCCCGACCACGACCGCCTGCTGCTCGCCCTGTCGCGCGGCGGCCGCGACGCCACCGTCGTGCGCGAGTTCGACGTGACCACGAAGCGGCTCGTCGAAGGTGGCTTCCAGGTGCCCGAGGGCAAGACGCAGATCGCCTGGCGCGACCGCGACGCCGTCTTCGTCGGCACCGACTTCGGCCCGGGCTCCTTGACCGACGCCGGTTACCCGCGCCAGGTCAAGCTGTGGCGCCGCGGCACGCCGCTCGCCGCGGCCACGACGATCGCCGAGTGTGAGCAGACGCACCTCGGCGTGCTGGCCTGGCGCGACCCAACGCCGGGCCACGAACGCGACTTCGTGTCGTCGAGCCCGACCATGTTCACGACCCGCGTCGCGGTGCTGCGCGCTGGCGCCACGGTGCCGATCGACAAACCCGACAGCGCGACGGTGACGCCGTTCGGCGAGTGGTTCCTGTTCCGCCTGCGCGGCGACTGGCAGGTCGGCGAGCGTACGTTCGTCGCCGGCTCGCTGCTGGCCAGCAAGGCCGAGGCGTTCCTCGCCGGCGAACGGGAGTTCGACGTGCTGTTCGCGCCGAGCGAACGGGTCTCGCTGGCGGGCTTCCAGACCACGCGCCACCACGTGCTGCTCAACCTGCTCGACAACCTGCGCAGCCGCGTTCTGACGGTGACCGCCGACGAGCACGGCTGGCATTGCCGACCGCTGCCGGGCGTGCCCGAGAACGGCCTCGCCAGCGCCCGCGCCGTCGACGACCTCGCCGGCGACGACTACCTGCTCACCTGCAGCGACTTCCTGACGCCGACCGGGCTGTGGGCCGGCACCGTCGGCGGCGGCGCGCCGAAGCTCGTCGCGCAGCAGGCTACGTTGTTCGCGGCGCAGGGCCTCGTCATCGAACAACTCTCGGCGAAGTCCGCCGACGGTACCACGGTGCCCTACTTCGTGGTGCGCCGCGAGTCGATGCCGCGCGACGGCGAGAACCCGACGCTGCTCTACGCGCACGGCGGCTTCGAGCAGCGTATGGTGCCCGGCTACTCACCGACGCTCGGCGCCGGCTGGCTCGAACGTGGCGGCGTCTACGCGCTGGCCTGCGTGCGCGGCGGGGGTGAATTCGGCCCCGAATGGCACCAGGCCGCCGTGCGCGAAGGTCGGCAGCGCAGCGTGCAGGACCTCGCCGCGGTCGCCGCGGACCTCGTCGCGCGCAAGTTCACCACGCCGCGCCGCCTCGGCGTGCAGGGCGCCAGCAACGGCGGCCTCCTGGTCGGCAACCTGCTGACGCACGCGCCGGCGTCGTTCGGCGCCGCGGTCTGCCAGTCGCCGCTGCTCGACATGCAGCATTACTCGCACTGGCTCGCCGGCGCGTCGTGGGTCGGTGAGTACGGGGATCCCGACGTCGCCGCCGACTGGGCCTGGCTGCAGCGGCTGTCGCCGTACCACAGCCTGAAGCCGGGTGTGCAGTACCCCAGGCTGCTGCTGATGGCGGCGTCGCAGGACGACCGCGTACACCCGGCCCACGCGCGCAAGATGTGGGCGCGGCTGCACGACCTGCAGCAGCCGGTGCTGCTCTACGAGAACCCCGAGGGCGGCCACGAGCTGGCCGCGACCGAAGAGCAGGCCGCCTTCTTGCGCGCCATGCTCTACGAGTTCTTGTGGCAGGAGCTGGGCGGCTGAGGTCGGGCGGCTGAGGTCGGGCGGCTGAGGTCGGGGAAATCGGGCCGCCGCCTGAACCGGTCCCGCGGCCGTGCGTTGGCCCCGCCTTCCCCTCTCCCCCTCCGGAGGTCCGTCGTGTCCCGCATGCCCTGCTGGTCCGCCGTCTCGTCGTTGCTCGTCGCCACCCTGCTGCCGTTCGCCGGCGCCCAGGCGCCACCCAGTCCGTTCGCCGGCCCAGGCGCGCCCGGCAGCAGCGTCGCCGCCAATGAGCGCTTCGTCTTCGTGGTGTTCGAGGGCGTGCTCTACAAGTTCGACGCCGAGTCGCTGCAGCTGCTCGGCTCGGCGCCGCTCGGCCGAGCCCAGGTCGGCAGGCCTGCGGTCGACCCCGGCAGGATCGGCCAAGAGCCACCACCGCCGCCGCCCGAACCCGCGGCCGCCCCGACGCCCTACGACCAGACCGTCACCGACGCCCTGGCCTGGCTCGTCGCGCGCCAGGACGACAACGGCCGCTGGGACGCCGACGGCTTCATGAAGCACGATGGCGAAGGGGCCCCGTGCGACGGCGCCGGTTCGCCCGTTCACGATGTCGGCGTCACCGCGCTCGCCTGCCTCGCCCTGCTCGCCGACGGCAACACCCTGCGCCAAGGCCGCCACAAGGACGCGCTCAAGATGGGCATCGCCTGGCTGCGGGAGCAACAGCAGGAGAACGGCCTCGTCGGCACGCCGGCGTCGCACGACTTCATCTACGACCACGCCATCGCCACGGTCGCCCTCACCGAGGCCTTCGGCCTGTCGCACTACAACCTGCTGAAGCGCAACGCGCAGCAGGCCATCAACTACCTGGAGTCACACCGCAACCCGTACTCGGTGTGGCGCTATCAGCCGCGCGACAACGACAACGACACCAGCGTGACGACGTGGGCGGCCTGGGGCTATGCGTCGGCGAAGTCGTTCGGTCTCGAGGTCAACGAGACGGCGCTGCAGTGCGTCAGCGCGTGGTACGACCAGGTCACCGACGAGAACGGCCGCACGGGCTACACCAAGGCCGGCGAACGCAGCTCGCGCATGCCCGGGGACCACGCCGCGCGCTTCCCGGTCGAGAACGGTGAGGCGCTGACCGCCGCCGGCCTGTTCGGGCGCTTCCTGCTCGGCCAGACCCCGCAGCAGAAGCCGGTGATGAACGCCGCCGCCGACCTGCTGCTCGCACACCCGCCGCGCTGGGTACAGGACAGCATCGACCCTTACTACTGGATGTTCGGCACGATGGCGATGTACCAGATGGGCGGCGAGTCGTGGCGGCAGTGGCAGGGCAACCTGCGCGAGATCGTCGGCGCGCAGCGGCACGACGGCAACTGCGCCGGGTCGTGGGACCCGGTCGGCGTCTGGGACATGAACGGCGGCCGCGTCTACTCGACGGCGATGTACACGCTGGCGCTGGTGACCGCGCGGCGCAAGGCGCGGCTGCAGTAGCCGCGCCGCCGACCGCGACGAGTCGTTGACAACTCGCGGCCGCGGCTCGTTAGGCTCGCGGCATCGATCCCGCCGCCCCTCGTCCTGGTTCCCGCGCCCTGCTGCCGCTGCTGGCCGCCGCCTCCGGCGTCGCCATGATCGTGGTGGTCGGTTTCGGGCTGTACCACGCCGCCCAGGTCGAACGGGACCGCGCAGCGGTGGCGGCGCGGCGCGAAGCGCACGACCTCGCCGGCAACCTGCGTCTTTTGCTGACGACCCCGGCGGTGCTCGCCGTGACCCCTTTCGAGGCGCGCTTCGAGGTGCGGGCGGGCGACGTCGTCGTCGACGCCGAAGTCGGCTGGCTCGTGGCCGGCGCGGCCTCGGCGCCCGACCTCGCGCTCGACGAACGGCGCCGGCAAGCGGAGCTCGCCGAGTTCGCCGCGGGTGATGCCGAAGCCGCGGCGCGTCACTACGACGCGCTGCTGGCCGCCGCCGAGACCACCGACGACCGCCACCACGAGGTGCTCGCCGCCGCCGCCTGGCAGGCGCAACGGGCGCAGCAGTCGGAACGTGCCCACGACCTGCTGCAGCAGCTGCTGCACGCGTGCGCCGAGGTGCCGATCGCCGACTGTGGCCAGGACCCGGCCGGCCGCGTGCTGACCGCGACCACGCTGCTGCTGGCCGC
>JAEUHT010000236.1 GCA_016793265.1 Planctomycetota bacterium | reverse complement strand
GCGTCGTCGAGGCGTCGGCGGCCTTCGGCGTCTCCGCTGGCGTCGGCGTCGGCGTCGGCGTCTTCGGCGCCTCTGTCGGAGCATCGGTCTTCGGCGCTTCCGCCGGGGTCGTGCCGGCGGCCGGCGCGCCGTCGGTCTTCGCCGCCGCCGCCGCGGTGTCGGTCTTCGCCGCCGGGTTCGCCGCCGGGGCCTTGGCGGCCGGGTTCGCCGGCGTCGTCGTATCGGTCTTGGCGTTCGTCTGCTCGGCGGGCTTGTTGCCGCTGTTCATCATCACGACCACGACGACGACGATGGCGAGCACGCCGATGCCGCTCATCGCCAGCAGCATCGAGTTGCCCTTCTTCTTGCCGTGCTCGCGGTGGCCGTGGTGGCCGTGGTGGTGCTTGTCGTGGCCGTGGCCGTGCTCGCCCGGACCGTGCTCGCCGTGACCCCGGCGGGAACCGGCGCGATCGCCGTGCCCCGACCGGGCCGCGGCCTTCGGTGCCTCCTTCTCCTTGCTGCGGTCGACGGCCGGGCGGGCCGCACTGGCAGGCTTTGCCGCCGCTGCGGGCCTGGCCGCGGCCGCCGGGGTCGAGGCCGGGGTCTCGGCGGCGCCGCGCTGCTTCTGCACGTCGATCACGCTGCCGCACTTCTGGCACTTGGCCTGGGTGCCGGTGAAGGTCTCGGGCAGCCGGTACTTGGCGCCGCAGTTGTCGCAGGTGATGGGGATGACGCTCATCGGGGGGGCTCCTCGCTTCGGGCTTTCTGGCGTTCGGTCTGGGCTGGCTATGCACCCGGGGCGCCTCGCGGCGCCGCCGCGGCGGTCACTTCTTCTGCGGCGCCTTGGGGTCGTCGAGCGGCTCGTCGAGGTTGTCGCGGGTGTCGACGTACTTGCTGAGGTCGCCGTGGTAGCGCCACCAGAACGCGAACCACTGCCGCACGGCGGATTCCCGTTCCTTCTTGTCGCGCGCGCCATCGGACGACGTGGCGACCTGGTAGTTCACGGCGAAGCCGGTCACCGTGACCATGGCGCGGTTGAGCTGGCTCAGCTTCTGGTTGTTGGCCATGACGTCGGCGTAGCAGTCGTGCATGGCGTTGAGCAGCCGCGGCGCGACCGCCTGCCGCTCTTCCATGGTGCGCACCTTGTCGAGGGCGCGGTTGAACAGGGCGCCTGGTGCCTCGGGATCGGCGCTGCGCAGCACGTCGGCGGTGACCTGGTCGGCCAGTTGCTGCTGCTGCGGCGTGGCCTTCTCCCAGTGCGGCACCGGGCCCGGCTGCGATTCCTGCACCTTGCGCGTGCCGGCGCTGTCGGTGATCTCGACCGCCTGCGGCGCCGCGATGTTGGCGTCCGGCTTGAAGGAGGCGCGCGAGGGATCCCCCTTCTTGGGGTCGCGGTTGGGCTTCATGGTCAGCTCCCAACCGGTGACCTTGACGTCGTTGCCGTCCATGCGGAACGTCACCGCGAACTCGCCGCGCGTATTACGCAGGTAGGTGTCGTCGCCGGTCTTCGGCGTGACATAGACCAGGGCCTTGCCGCTCGCCGCGGTCATGTCGGCCTCGGACGCCAGCGCGGCGTCGCTGGTCAGTTCGCGGAAGAAGCGGGTCTGCTCGCTGGTGCGGAGCGCTTCGCACACCGCCGCCGGTTCGCTGCTGGCGATCTCCAGCTTCTTGGCCACGGCTTCGAGGTCGCTGTGCGTGGACATCACCAGCTCGTTGTTGCTGCTGATCGCGTTGGCCCACTTGGCGATCTCGATGGCGCGTGGGTGTGTGCCGACCGAGTAGCTGGCCTGCTTCGGCGGCGTGTTGCTCGGCGCCGGCTTGGCCGGCGTGGAGCCGCCCGAGCTCATCATCACGAAGATCAGGATCAGCACCACGGCGCCGACGCCGAAGCCGACGTAGACCTTGCTGTGGTCCTGCTTGACGGCGCGCTTGCCCGCGGTCGTCTTGGCGAAGAACACCCTGTGGCAGTCCTGGCACTCGATCTTCGAATCGAGCTTCTCCTCGGCGATGCGGTATTGGCAGCCGCACTGCGGGCAGCTGACGTCGACCTTGCCGTCGGTGCGGGCGCGGGGAGCGCCGCGGGCGCCCTTGCGGGAGGAAGACGAAGAGCGGGACGCCGAGGGATCGCGTCGGGTCACGGGTACCTGCCGTGGCTATGGGTCAAGGGAGAGGGGGCATCGCACGGTAAGGCCGTGTGCTCCGGGGTGTCAACGGCGGGGCGCTGCTGCGGCGGCCGGCGCGGGGCGCCGCCGCGGGCCGCGGAATCGGCCGCCGGGGTCGCACTGGAGCCGCCGCGGCGTACACCAAGCGCATGCAGTTCCGTATGCACTCGTCGATGGCTCCGGCCGGCGATCAGCCCCTGGCGATCGAGCAGATCTCCACCTGGGTGCGGTCCGGCGCGCCGGCCTGCACGCTGCTCGGCGTCACCGGCTCCGGCAAGACCTTCACCATCGCCAAGGTGGTCGAGCAGCTGCAGCGGCCGACGCTCGTCCTGGCGCCCAACAAGACGCTCGCCGCGCAGCTCTATGCCGAGTTCAAGTCGTTCTTCCCCGACAACGCGGTCGAGTACTTCGTCAGCTACTACGACTACTACCAGCCGGAGGCGTACGTGCCGACGACGGACACGTACATCGAGAAGGACGCCCTCATCAACGAGGCCATCGAGCGCATGCGCAACTCGGCGACGCGCTCGTTGATGGAACGGCGCGACGTGCTGATCGTCGCCTCGATCTCGTGCATCTACGGCCTCGGCTCGCCCGAGAACTACCGCGAACTGTCGGTATCGGTGCAGCGCGGCCAGCGCCTCGATCGCGACGTGCTGCTGCGGCAGCTGACGTCGATCCAGTTCGTGCGCGACAACTACGACTTCCAGGCCGGGCGCTTCCGGGTGCGCGGCGACGTCGTCGAGGTCTACCCGAGCTACGAGGACGCGCGCGCGCTGCGCATCGAGCTGTGGGGCGACGAGGTCGAGGCGATCGTCGCCATCGACCCGCTGCGCGGCGAGGTGATCGAGACGCTGGAGCAGGTGACGATCTACCCGACCACACACTACGTCGCCACCGGCGATCAGATGCTGCGCGCCTGCGACCGCATCGAGCAGGAGCTCGACGAGCGGCTGACGGAGCTGGAGGGCAAGAAGAAGCTGCTGGAGGCGCAGCGGCTCGGCCAGCGCACGCGCCACGACCTCGAGATGATGCGCGCCACCGGCATGTGCCAGGGCATCGAGAACTACAGCCGGCACTTCGATGGCCGCACCGTCGGCCAGCCGCCGGCGACGCTGCTGCACTACTTCCCGGACGACTTCCTGCTCGTCGTCGACGAGTCGCACGTCGCCGTGCCGCAGGCCGGTGGCATGTATCGCGGCGATCGCGCGCGCAAGACCACGCTGGTCGACTTCGGCTTCCGGTTGCCGAGCGCGCTCGACAACCGCCCGCTCAAGTTCGACGAGTTCGAGAGCCTGCTGCGGCAGGTGGTGTTCGTCTCGGCGACGCCGGGCGGCTACGAGCTGTCGCGCAGCGCCGAGCGGGTGACCGAGCTCGTCGTGCGGCCGACCGGGCTCGTCGATCCGCCGGTCGAGGTGCGGCCGGCGCAGGGCCAGGTCGACGACGTCGTCGGCGAGGTGCGGCTGCGGGTCGAGCGCCGCGAACGCGTGCTGATCACGACCTTGACCAAGCGTATGGCCGAGGAGCTGACCGACTACCTGCGCGACCTCGGCATCAGGGTGCGCTACCTGCACAGCGACATCGACAGCCTCGAACGCACGGCGCTGATCCGCGACCTGCGGCTCGGGGTGTTCGACGTGCTCGTCGGCATCAACCTGCTGCGCGAAGGCCTCGACATCCCCGAGGTCACGCTCGTCGCCGTGCTCGACGCCGACAAGGAGGGGTACCTGCGCAGCAAGACCTCGCTGATCCAGACCTGCGGCCGCGCCGCCCGCAACGTCGACGGCCGCGTGCTGCTCTACGCCGATCGGCGCACCGACTCGATCGAAGGCGCGCTCGCCGAGATGGAGCGCCGCCGCACGCGCCAGCGGGCACACAACGCCGAACACGGCATCACCCCGCGCACCATCGTCAAGCCCGTGCGCGACCTGCTCGAAGCGGCCGCCGACGAGCGCACCGAGGTCGAGGCCGGGGAGGGGCGCGGCAGGGGCAAGAAGAAGGGCGGCAAGCGCGCGCCGCCGGCCGCTGCGGCCGCCGCCGCCAACCGGCCGGCAGCCGCGGGGGCGACGCCGGGGTTCGCCGACCATCGCGCCATGCTGCAGCACGTGAAGACGCTGCGGGCCGAGATGATGGCCGCCGCCAAGAACCTGGACTTCGAGCTGGCCGCCAGGATCCGCGACGAGGTCTACCGCCTCGAGAAGCTCGACATGGAGCTGCTCTAGTTCTCCAGGTTGCGCGACGTGTCGGGCGGGAAGCCGAATTGGATCGGATCGACGCCCCGCTTGAAGTCGCAGAATTTCTCGTGGTCGCCCGACGCCACATCCAGCTTCTTGCCGAAGCAGTACGGGCACTCGGCGTGTTCGCCGAGCGGCAACTCGCGGTCGAGCCGGCGGCAGTGCACCGTCGGCGGGGACGAGGTCTTCTTCTCGGTCATGCTCGGACTCCTCCGGCGCTGAGCCGGCGCAGGCGTTCCCAGTTCTGACGGATGGCTTCGAGGATGCGCGGCAGGTCGACGTCCTCCTTGCGGAAGCGGCGCTGGCGCGCGAAGTAGTCGGCGAGCGCGTCCTGGTCGAAGTCGGGCTCGACGTCGATGGTGGCGAAGTGGCCGTCGCGCACGGTGCGCACCGGGAACAGGCCCGAGCGCACGGCGAGGCGGATCAGGTCGATGCCGGCGGCGGGTTCGGACTTCCAGCCGGTGGGGCACGGCGCCAGCACGTGGATGAAGCGGAAGCCGGGCAGGCCGACGGCCTCCTTGAACTTCGTATAGGCGTCCTCCGGGTGGGCGAGCGAGATCGAGGCGGCGTAGGGGATGCCGTGCGCGGCCATGATCGCGACGATGTCCTTCTTGGGCTGCTCCTTGCCGTGCGGCGTCGTCGAGGTGCGGGCGCCGAGCGGCGTCGCCGAGCTGCGCTGGCCGCCGGTATTGCCGTAGATCTCGTTGTCGTAGCAGACGTAGAGCAGGTCCTCGTTGCGCTCGGCGGCGGCCGACAGGGTCGCCATGCCGATGTCGTAGGTGCCGCCGTCGCCGGCGAAGCAGATGACGCGCGTGGGCTCGCCGTTCATCCGGGCGGCGCGCGCCATGCCGGTGGCGAAGGCGGCGGCCGAGGCGAAGGTGGCGGCGACGACCGGGGCGCCGTAGGCCGAACACGGGAACGGGCCGGCGGTGACGATGCCGCAGCAGGCGGGGATCGAGAGCTGCACGCGGCGGTCGCCGATGCCGCGGCTCAGCATGTTGAGCGCGATCGACATGCCGCAGCCGCCGCAGTTGGTGTTGCCGGGCCGCAGCAGCGGGTCCTTGCGGTCGAGGCAGGAGTGGGCGATGCCCTGCAAGGCGGGTTCGTTCACGATGCCACCTCCATGATGCGTGGTTCACCCACCTCACGGCGCTGCACGAGGTCGGCGAGGATGTCCTCGATGTCCGCCGGGCGGATGTCGCCACCGCCGAGGCCGAGGATGTAGTTCTGCACGAGGGCGCCGGGCGGCGCGGTGCCGCGCACCTCGCTCCACAGGATGCCGCCGTGGCCGAGGCTGATGTCGCGGTCGAGGATGCCGATGCGGCGGCCGCCGGCCAGCGCGCCCCGCAGTTCCTGTTCGGGGAACGGGCGGAACCGGTGCACGCGCACGGCGCCGACCTTCTGGCCGCGGGCGCGGGCGGCGTCGACGACGGTGCGCACGGTGCTCGAGGTGGTCGCCATCGCCACCAGGATCGTCTCGGCGTCGTCGGTGCGATGGCACTCGACCGGGTCCGCCGGCCGGCGACCGAACAGGTGCGAGAACTCGGCCTGCGCCTCGCGCCACACCTCCGGCACGCGCGTCATCGCCGCCGCGTGCTGGCGGCGGTGCGCCTCCGTCTCGTGCGGGAAGTCGAGGCCGCCGACGGTGACCGGGGCCTCGGTCAGCCGGTGCGGCAGATCGAGCACGGGCAGGAAGCGTTCGACCTCGGCGAGCGTCGGCACCTCGGTCTGCATCATCGTGTGCGACAGCACGAAGGCGTCCTGGCAGACCATCACCGGCAGCAGCACGCGCCGGTCCTCGGCGACGCGCCATGCCATCAGCATGGTGTCGAACACCTCCTGGTTGTTCTCGCAGTAGAACTGCAGCCAGCCGCTGTCGCGCAGCGCCAGCGTGTCGCCGTGGTCGACCCAGATGTTCCACGGCGGGCCGATGGTGCGGTTGACGGCCATCATCACGATCGGCAGCCGGTAGAGCGCGGCGGCGAACACGTTCTCGGCCATGTAGGCGAGCCCGTTCGACGACGACGCGGTGAAGGTGCGGGCGCCGGCGAGCGACATGCCGATGCAGACGCCCATCGCCGAGTGTTCGCTCTCGACGCGCACGATCTCCCCCTTGTCGAATTCCTGGCCGCACAGGTACTCGATGCACTCGGTCTGCGGCGTGATCGGGTAGACGCCGCCGCCGAAGCCGCGGCCGCGGCGGTTGGCGCGGCCGGCCAGCGTGGCGGCGACCGCGGCCGCGTGGTTGGCGCTGAGGAACTCGGTGCTCATGACTCGGTCAGCTCCATGGCGGATCGCGGGCACTCCTCGACGCAGATGCCGCAACCCTTGCAGTAGGTGTAGTCGACTTCGTAGCCCGGCGCCTGGCGCCGGATGATGCCTTCGGGGCAGTAGACGAGGCAGGTGTCACAGCGCGTGCAGTGACCGCACGAGAAGCAGCGGTGGGCCTCGTCGGCGCTGGCGAGGCCGGCTTCGACCTCGGCGAAGTCGCGCCCGCGCACGTTCGCCTCGCGCACCGGGCCGTGCTCCGGCGGCCTGGCGCGGAAGTGGTCGATGCGGATGTCGGTGGCGGGCACCGCCCGTTCCCGGTCGGGACGTTGGAACGGTTCGACCTCGTCGCCGAACTGGCGCATGACACGATCGGCGGTGCGGCGACCGCTGCCGATCGCGTGCGTCACGGTGCCATCGCCGGTGGCGAGGTCGCCGGCCGCGAACACCGGCAACGGCGCGCCGTCGGCGGCGACGCGCCCTTCGACGAGCTGCCAGCCGTCGGGCAGCAAGGTGGTGTCGGCGGTCTGGCCGAGCGCCAGCAGCACGTGGTCGCAGGCGAGCTGCGTGGTGCGGTCGCTGACCACCGGGCGGCGGCGGCCGCTGCTGTCGGGCGGGCCGAGGTCGACCTGGGCGAGCTCGACGCTGCGCACGTTGCCAGCCTGGCCGTGGAAGGCCACCGGCGCGCGCTGCTGCAGCAGCGTGATGCCCTCCTGTTCGGCCTGTTCGATCTCTTCGCGGATCGCCGGCATCTCGTGCCGCGTGCGCCGGTAGGCGACGGTGACGCGTTCGGCGCCGCTGCGCAGCGCGCTGCGGGCGCAGTCCATCGCCGTGTTGCCGCCGCCGAGCACGACCACGTGGCCGCGCAGGGCGGGGGGCGCGCCGGTCGCCGGCGGCAGGTTGACGCGGTGCAGGAAGTGGATGCCCTGCTCGATGCCGCGCAGGCCGCTGCCGGGCACGTCGAGGCGGGTCAGCTTCTGCAGGCCGGTGGCGAGGATCACGCCGTCGAACTCCTGCGCCATGCGGGCGATGGCGGCGCGGTCGAGGAACGTGCCGGTGCGGGCCTCGACGCCGAGGTCGAGCACGCGCCGGATCTCGCGGTCGAGCACGGCGCGCGGCAGCCGGTAGCTCGGGATGCCGGTGCGCAGCACGCCGCCGAGCAGGGCTTCGCCTTCGAACAGCACGACCTGGTGGCCGTGTTGGCGCAGGTGCCAGGCCGCGCTGATGCCGGCGGGGCCGGAGCCGACGATGGCGACGCGGCGGGGCGCCGGGTGGTCGGCGATCGGCAGCGTCGGCTCGATGCCGCTGTCGGCGACGAAGCGTTCGAGCGCGCGGATGTTGACGGCGCCGTCGTACTCGGCGCGGTTGCAGCCCTCCATGCACGGCGCCGGACAGACGCGGCCGCAGACGCCGGGGAACGGCGTGGTGGTGGCGAGCAGTTCGACCCCCTGGCGCGTCTCGCCGCGGTGCAGCGACTGTACGAAGCCGATGACGTCGTTGCCGGCGGGGCACCAGGCGTTGCACGGCGCCAGTTGCTCGGTGTAGTGCGGCCGCAGGGAGCTCCAGT
>JAEUHT010000197.1 GCA_016793265.1 Planctomycetota bacterium | reverse complement strand
GTTGGTGGTGTTCGTCTCGGCGACGCCGGCCTACGACCTCGTGGCGCCGCGGCCGACGGCCCCCGGCACGCGCCAGCCGGGCTGGACCGCGCACGAACTCGCCCACTTCGCCGCCGGCCGCGACTGGAACGTCGTCTGCCTGGAGTCGCCGGGGGTCGGCAAGGACCACTTCGCGGCGCTGCAGGGCGCGCTCGCCGCGCTGCGCGAACTGCTGCCGCCGTCGCTGACGCGGCCGCTGCTGGTCTGTGATCGTGAGGCCGCCGCCGTGCTGGCGCCGCGCGCCGACCGCCTGGTGACGCAGTTGGCCGGCCTCGTGCTGGTCGGCGCCGGCGTGCCGCCGCCGGCCGTATTGACGCGGCTCGGTGAGCTGCCGGTGCGCTGGGTGTGCCTCGATGGCTACCCGGCGACGGCGAGTGTCGACCGCCTGTTGGCCTTCCTCGCCGAACGCAAGCGCAGCGGGGAGTTCGCGGGCGACGTCGGCCTCCTGACCGAACGCCGCGTCGCCTGGCCGTTCGGGCTGCCGCTGCTGCAGGCGGAGATCGAGGCCTTCGCTGCCGCGCGCTTCGCCGCGCAGTGAGGGCGGGCTCAGTCGATCGCCGGACCGGGCCCAGGGCCGAGCTGGTCGGTCAGCTCGCGCACGATGGCGACGAGCGTGCGCGGCTTGATCGGCTTGGCGAGCCAGAGGAACGGCTCGAGGTCGGCGTCCGTTAGGTTCGTCTGCCAGCGTTCGCTGCCGGAGACGATCACGATCGGCAGCTTGTCATGGCCGGCGAGGCGCACTTCGCGCACCACGTCGGCGCCCGAGATCGTCGGCAGGCTGATGTCGAGCACGATCAGGCTCGGCGCCTTCAGGCGCAGGTTGCGCAGCGCCTGCAGGCCGTCGCGCGCCACCTCGACGACGTGGCCGTCGCGCGTCAGCGCCCGGGCGAACACCTCGGCCGTCAGCGGCTCGTCCTCGACCAACAAGATGCGCGTCGTGCGTTCCGTCGGCACCGGCCGCAGGGTGTGTTGCGGGGCGCGCTGCGCGGTCGCCGTCGCGACGCCGGTGGCGCCCCGCGTGGGGGACTCTGTGTCGACGCCGCGTGGGGTCAGGGTCGTGCTCATGGGGTTGGTTCTCCTGCCAACGCCCGGACCTATCGGCAGCAGGGCCGCGGCGATTCAGTGCCGGCCGGCCGCCGGGTGCCGCGGCAGGCAGAGCACGAGCGTTTGATCCGCGACGCAGCGGCGCAGCCCGCGCACGGCGACCGGCGGCAGGCCAGCCTGCCGCAGCTCGGCCAGGAAGGCCCACCGCGCCACCGCGCTGCGGCCCGACCGCGGCTTGCCGAACAGTCGCCGCAGCCGCCGGCGCAGGTGCTGCAGGCTGGTCGCATCGAAGAAGGACACCACGATCGGACCGCACGTGACCCGCGCCAGTTCGCGCAGGATGTCGATTCTCTCGACAGCCGTCGGGATGTGCTGCAGCAGGCGGTGGCACAAGGTGCCGGCGAAGCAGCCGTCGGCGAACGGCAGCGCGTGCACGCTGCCACAGACGCGCGGCGACGGCATCGGCGAAGCGCGCAGCATCGCCGCGTCGCGGTCGACCTGCACCACGGGGCCCGGCAGTTCGGCGGACATGCGGCCGGCGCCGCTCGGGGCGTCGAGCCAGGCGCCGCTGGTCGTCGGCGCCAGCCGCAACAGCTCGCGCAGCGCCGCCCGTTCGCGGCGGTCGGTGCCGTGGCCACTGCCGCTGCCGGCGGCGAAGCGCTGGTCGCGGTATCGCTGCGCGTAGCCGGGTTCGCGGCGGTAGGGGGTCTCGGGCACGCTGCCACCATAGCCGCCGGTCGGCCGCGGTTCAGTCGCGGCGCCACGGCGGCCGATGCCATGGCCCGGAGCGAGGCAATGCACGAGACGAACAAGTCGGCTGGTATCGAGGCCCGGCGCGAACCCCGCGTCGACCACGACGGCCAGGTCACGATCGAGCTGGCGGCGGTGTCGCTGGTCGGGTCCGGCCAGAACATCTCGACGCAGGGCGTCTTCTTCGCCGTCGACGGCAAGCTGCCGGTGGTGGTGCGCATCGAGGGCAAGGTGGAGCCGGTCGCCGGCCAGCTCGTGCGCCTCGAGAGCATGGGCGACGGTCGCATCGGCATCGCCGTGCGCTTCGACCAGGCGCACCCGGACCTGGTGTCGTGAGCGCCTTCTGGCGCGCCATGGCCGCTGCTACGCTGTCGGCATGAACCTGCGCGACCAACTCAAGAACGCCAAGCTGCTCAGCGACAAGGACGCCCGCCGGCTCGCGCACGAGGCCCGCGTCGAACGCACCGAGAAGGGGCGTGAGACCATCGAGCAGGAGGCGGCGTCGCGGCAGCGTGCGGTGCAGGAGCTGGCCGCGCGCGACCGCGAACGCACGCGCCGGGAGCAGGAGCAAGCCGAGCAGGAGAAGAAGCAGCGCGAGGAGTTGCTTGCGGTGCAGGCGCTGCTGCAGGCGGCCAAGAAGGCCGGCCCGGGCACGGTGAAGTTCTACTTCGAGGCCGGCGACGGCAGCTTGCCTTGGCTCGAGTTGTCGCCGCGCGAGGCGCAGGAGCTGCGCGCCGGCCAGCTCTGCGTCGTGCGCTCCGGCCCCGTCGGCACCCACACCTACCGCCTGCTGGGCCTCGACGCGACCAAACGAGTCGCCCGGGTTCGGCCCGAGGTGGTGGCGTTGGCACCGCGCGGCGTGGTGTCGCCGTGACCCCCCGGCGCGCGCCCTGATCAGAACTCGATCTGCGCCTCGTCGACGCCGAGCGCCTGGCGGCGCGACAGGCGCAGCCGGCCGCGGTCGTCGGCGCCGATCACGGCGACGATCATCTCCTCGCCTTCGCGGGCGATGTCGCCGGGGTGCCGCACCGGCGCCCGGTCGAGCTCCTCGATCGGCACCAGCCCTTCGTTGACGGCGTTGATCTTGACGAAGGCGCCGAAGTCCTTCACCCCGGTGACGGTGCCGCGGTAGCAGCGGCCGACCCGCAAGATGCCGGCGGAGCGTTGCACCAGCGTGCGCGCGCGCGAGGCGCTGTCCTGGTCGGTGGCGTAGATCAGCACCTGGCCATGGTCGTCGACCGAGACCCGCGCCCCGGTGCTCTCGGTGATGGACTTGATGTTGGCGCCGCGCGCCCCGATCAGCGCGCCGACCGCGTCCGGCATGATGGCGAGGCTCATCGCGCGCGGCACGAAGCGCGAGGGTTTCGCCGGCTCGCGGATCGTCTTCGCCATCTCGCCGAGGATGTGCTGCCGCCCTTGCCGCGCCTGCTCGAACGCCTGCGCCAGCACCGTGTCGGGCAGCCCGCCGAGCTTGTTGTCGAGTTGGATCGCGGTGATGCCACGATCGCTGCCGACGACCTTGAAGTCCATGTCGCCGAGGTGGTCCTCGTCGCCGAGGATGTCGCTGAGCACGGCGTGGCGGCTGCCGTCGGAGATCAGGCCCATGGCGATGCCGGCCACCGGCCGCATCAGCGGCGCGCCGGCGTGCAGCATCGCCATGGTGCCGCCGCAGACCGTCGCCATCGACGAACTGCCGTTGCTCTCGGTGATCTCGGACTCGATGCGGATCGTGAACGGGAAGGCCGCCATCGACGGCAGCACCGCGGCGAGCCCGCGCCGCGCCAGCGAGCCGTGGCCGATCTCGCGCCGGCCGGGCCCGCGCAGCGCACGGATCTCGCCGACCGAGTAGGGCGGGAAGTTGTAGTGCAGCAGGAACCGCTCGCTGTCGCCGTCGTCGGCGAGGTTGGTCAACCGCTGCGCGTCGTCGGGGCTGCCGAGCGTGCAGGTGACGATCGCCTGCGTCTCACCGCGCGTGAACAGAGCCGAGCCGTGCGCGCGCGGCAGCAGGCCGACCTCGCTCCAGATCGGGCGGATCTCGGTGGTGCCGCGGCCGTCGAGGCGGCGGCCCTGCGCCAGCGCCAGTTCGCGCGTCTCGGTCCACACCGCGTTCTGGAACGCGACCTTCGCCGGCGGGCTCGTCTCCGGCGCCAGCGCCAAGAGCCAGGCGGCCTCGGCGGCGGCGACCGCGGCGCGGCGCTCGGCCTTGCCGGTGATGGTGAGCGCGGTGCGCAGCGCCTCGCGCGTCGCCGCCGGCAGCTCGGGCAGCACCGGCGCCGGCGGCACCTCGGCCTTGGCCCTGCCCGCCAGCTGGCGCAGCTCGTCGAAGGCACGGTGGCAGCGTTGGATCCACTCGGGGGCCTGGCTGATGGCGGCGACGGCGTCGGCTTCGCCGACTTCCTTCGCCTCGCCCTCGAGCATGACGAGGCCGTCGGGGCCGACTCCGACCGAGAACTCGAGGTCGGCGTGTTCTCGCTGCGCTTGCCCGGCGAACGCGAGCCACTGGCCGTACACACGCTGGATGCGCAGGCCGCCGGCGGGGCCTTTGGCCGGCACGTGGCTCACGTGCAGCGCGGCGCAGGCGGCGAGGATCGCCAGGCTCTCGAGGTCGCTGGTGGCCTCGGCGCTGAACACCTGCACCTGCACCTGGACCTCGTTGCGGTACTCCTCGGGGAACAACGAGCGGATGGTGCGATCGATGAGCCGGCTGACCAGCACTTCGTGGTCGGTGATGCGCCCCTCGCGGCGGCTGATGCCGCCCGGGATGCGGCCGGCGGCGGCGAACTTCTCGCGGTACTCGACGGTCAGCGGAAAGAAGTCCTGGCCGGGTTTGGGCGCCGCGGCGGCGACCACGGTCGCCAGCACGACGTTGTCGCCGTTCCGGGCGAGCACGGCGCCATGGGCCTGACGGGCGATGCGGCCGGTCTCGAATTCGATCTCGTTGCCGGCGATCTTGACGGTCACCCGGTGCGCGGTGGGTTGCATGGGCGGGCAGTGTGCGGGTTCGCGGCGCGGCGGCAACGGTCCGTTCGCCTACGCACTGCGTCCCCTTGGCTTCTGGTCGCCGCCTGCTACTCTTCTGCACCTGAGATCCTGTCGCAACAAGTGACGCAACCCCGCACCTTCCTTCCGGCCGCCGCCGTGGCCGTCGTGGTCCCGGCCGCCGGGCGCTTCGCCCTGCCCGAGCTCGGGCGCCGCTGCTGCGCGACCGTCGTCCACGTGGCGGGCGACGATGCACTGTCGCGCCGCCTCGCCGCCTCGGGCTTCTGGTCGGGCGCGGTGGTCGAACGGCTCGGCGCCGCCCCGTTCGGCGACCCGCTGCTGTTCCGCCTGCACGGCTACCGCATCGCGCTGCGGCGCGAGGAAGCGGCCCGCGTCGTCGTCGAGGAGCGCTGCGCGTGACCGGGGCCAACGCCGGTGGCGGCACCGCGGTGGCGCTGCGCCGGGTCGCTCTGGTCGGTCGCGCCAACGCCGGCAAGACCTCCCTGCTGATGCACCTGACCGGCAGCCTGCAGCGGCCGGTGAACTTCCCGGGCACCAGCGTCGAACGCACCGAGAGCTCGGTGCGGTGCGGCGACGTGCAGCTGCAGATCGGCGACCTGCCCGGCATCGCCTCGCTGACGCCGCACAGCCGCGACGAGCAGGTCACCGTGCAGTCGTTGCGCGGCGCGGGGGGGCTGGCGCCGGAGCTCTTGTGTGTGGTGCTCGACGCCAGCCGCCTGCCGGTCGAACTGCGGCTGCTGCACGAACTGCGTTCGCTGCGGCTGCCGATGGTGGTGGCGCTGACCAAGGTCGACGTCGCCGCCGCCGAAGGGTACCCGGTGGACGTCGAGCGCCTGCAGCAGGCGCTCGGCCTGCCGCTCGTGTCGGTCAACGGCGCCAGCGGGGCGGGCATCGACGACCTGCGTTGCCGCCTCGCCGACCTCGACCTCGCCGCCGCCGTCGCCGAGGTCGCGGCGCCGGGCCACGTGCCAGGGCCGATCGTGCGTACGCTGGCGCGTTCGCGCACCGATCGTATCGACGCCTTCCTGCTGCATCCGGTGCTCGGCCCGCTCGTGCTGCTGTTGGTGCTGGGTGGCATGTTCCAGCTCGTGTTCACGGTCGCGTCGCCGTTCATGGCCTGGATCGAGGGCGCCCAGGAAGTGGTCGGCGACCACGTCGGCAGTCTCGTCGCGGCCTCTGCCGTGCGCAGCTTCCTGGTCGACGGCCTCGTCAACGGCGTCGGTTCGAGCCTCGTCTTCGTGCCGCAGATCGCGCTGCTGGTGGCGTTCGTCACCTGCGTCGAGGCCTCGGGCTACATGGCGCGGGCCGTCGTGCTGCTCGACCGCGTGCTGCGCAAGGTCGGGCTGTCGGGCAAGAGCTTCGTGCCGCTGACCGGCAGCTTCGCCTGCGCCATCCCGGGCATCGTCGCCAGCCGCATCCTCGACGACGAACGCGACCGCCTGGCGACGATCGCCGTGGCGCCGTTGATGTCGTGCTCGGCGCGGCTGCCGGTCTACGTCGTGCTGCTGGCCGCGTTCTTCCCGCCGCAGCAGGCGGGACTGCTGTTGTTCCTGCTCTATGGGCTCGGCGTCGTCGCTGCCGCGGTGGTGGCGATGCTGCTGCGGCGCACGGTGCTGCGCGGCGGTGGCTCGTTCCTGACCATGGAACTGCCGGTCTACCAGCGGCCGCGGCTCGGCCTGATCGGCGCCCACACCTGGCTCGCCGTGCGCGGCTTCCTGCGCACCGCCGGCACGGTGATCGTCGTGGCGACGGTGGTGGTGTGGGCGCTCGGCTACTTCCCGCGGCCGGCGGCGATCCACGAGCGCTTCGAGGCGGCGCGGGCGGCGGCGCCAGCCGGCGCCGATGGCGACGCGGCGCGGGAACGGCTCGATGCCGAAGAAGCTGCCGCCTACCTGGAGCAGAGCCTGCTCGCCGATGCTGGCCGCGCGCTGCAGCCGGTGTTCGCGCCGGCGGGGTTCGACTGGCGGCTGACGGTCGGCGTGCTGGCCGCTTTCCCGGCGCGCGAACTGGTCATCCCGACGCTCGGCACGCTCTACAGCCTCGGCAGCGTCGAGGCGTCCTCGGACGCCGCCGACACCCGCTTGCTCGAGTCGTTGCGTTCGGCGCGCGCCACCGACGGCAAGCCGACCATGAACGGCCTGGTGGCGCTGGCGATGATGGCGTTCTTCGCGCTGTGCAGCCAGTGTGCCGGCACCCTGGCCGCGATCCGCCGCGAGACCCACTCGTGGCGCTGGCCGGTGTTCACGTTCACCTACATGACGACGCTGGCGTGGCTGGCCGCGGTGGCGATCTACCAGTTCGGCAGCCTGCTCGGCTACGGCCGCTGAACGTGGCCACGAGGTGCCGGGCCGCCCTTCAGTCGAGGTCGAAGATGTTGCGCGGCTTGTCGTCCTTGTCCTTCTTCGCCTCCTCCTTGGCGCGCTGCAGCTGCGCCGCCAGGCGGTCGGCCTTCTGCGCCTCCGACTCCTTGGCCCCGCTGAACAGGTCGTCGAGCCGCTGCGACTCCTTCTTCTGTTGTTGCAGCAGATGATCGAGGTCGCGCCCGCCCTTGGCCTCCTCCGGGCGTGCGGCGCGCGCGCGACCCGACCGCGTGTCGATCTCGATCAGGCGGTTGCAGCACGGGCAGGGGAACGTGAACACGGTTTCTTTCATGGTGGCGCGGAGTGGGGAGGTGGCGATTGTCGGCCGGCGGCCCGCCGAGGCAACGGTGCGCGCAAACCAGGCCGTGCGGGAGTTCGTCCCGCGCCGCGACGTGCGGGGTCGCCGTGCGCGGCGGGCGTGGATATGGTCTCGCGGTCGCCGTCCGATCCGATCGCCAGCACGCGCCGTGACCGCCGAGAAAAAGCCGCCAGCCCCGGGAACCCCGAAAGCCGCGCCGCGTCTGCTCGCGGGCTTGCCGTCGCCCAAGTCCCTCGTCCCTGTCGCGAAGGGTCCATCTGGTGGCGGTGACATCGGCGACGTGGATCCGGCCCGCGAGCCGATGCAGCGCGCGCAGCGAGGTGACCTGGATGCCTTCCGCACGCTGCTCGAGATGTACCAGGGCCGCGTGATGCGAGTGATGGTGTCGGTGCTGCGATGTGATCGAGCGATCGCCGAGGACCTGTGCCAGGAGGTGTTCCTGCGCGTGCACAAGGGCCTGCCGGCGTTCGACGGGCAGGTGCGCTTCCTGACCTGGCTGCACACCATCGCGATGAACGTCGCCATCAGCGAGTACCGGCGCCGCCGCACCCAGAAGCGCGATCGCCACACGTTCTCGATCGACGCGCCGGTCGCCGGCACCGACGACCTCTACCTGACGCCGGCGGGGCGCGAACTGGCGCCGCACGAGGACGCGCACCAGCGGCACTTCCTGGCCATGGTGCGTGCCGCCGTGCACGAGCTGCCCGACGAGTTCCGCGACGCCGTCGTGCTGCGCGACATGGAAGGCCTCGCCTACGAGGAGATCGCCACCGTGCTCGACCTGCCGATCGGCACCGTGCGGTCGCGCATCCACCGCGGACGCTTGTTGCTGCAGGAGAAGCTGCAGGAGTTCCGGCCATGAGCGCCCCCGATCGTCGCGACGATGAGCGCTTCGCGGAGTGGGTCGACGGCTGCATGAGCGGTCGCGATCGTGAGCGCTTCGAGGCCGAGTTGCGCGTGAACGCTCGCCTGCGCGCCGACCTCGAAGCCTACGAGCGCACGGTCGCCAGCGTGCAGGCGGCGCTGCGGGCACCGACCACCGAGGTCGACTTCGCCGATCGGGTGCTGGCGCGCCTGGCTGCGACCCGGGCGCCGGCGCCGATCCTGGCCAGCCCGCCGCGGCGACCGTGGTTGTTGGCGATGGTGTTGGTGGCGGCCTTGCTCGGCGTCATGGTGTGGATCAGTTCGTGGCAGCCGACGTCGAGTGGGCTCGACGTGGCGAAGGTGGCGGATGTGGTGCCGA
The DNA here is from genome assembly GCA_016793265.1 of Planctomycetota bacterium. GTDB lineage: Bacteria > Planctomycetota > UBA1135 > UBA1135 > UBA2386 > JAEUHT01. The sequence goes on along the minus strand of JAEUHT010000197.1, from coordinate 3,066 downwards.
CGGCGCCGTCGCCCCCGGCCTCGGAGGCGCCTGCTGGCCAAAGCGGCGGCGGTGGTGGTGGCGACGTCGGTATGCGCCGGCTGGATGCGGCGGGCGGGGCCGTGCCGCCCGAGGCGAAGGCGGCAGTGGTGCCCGCCGATTCCGACGAGGCTGGGGAACGGCGCGAGCAGAGCGCCGCACCGACGCGGTTGGCCGATGCGGCGCCGGTGCCGTCGGTCGCCGTGCCGACCGTGGGTGGGCCCGACGCGAAGGCCCCTGCCGAGCCGCAGCCGACGGCACCCGAGGCCGCTTCGGCGGCGACGGCGGTGCCGGGGGCCGAACGACGCGACGGCGCTCCGTCGGCGGTGCGGTCGGCGGCGCCGCAACCCGACGCCGACCTGGAGGCAGGCGACGAGCGGGCGAAGCGGAAGGCCGCAGAGGAGCACCTGGAAAGCGGTGAGGTCGCCGAGACGCTGGCGCCCACCGAACTCGTGCCGGAGATCGTGGTGACGGGCACCGTGCCGGCAGCGCGCCGCGGGCGTGGTTCGCCGGCGGTTGGCGGCGAGCCGAAGGGGCCTGTGGCCGGCGGGGCTGCGCCGGCGCCGGCCGGCCCGACGCCAGGCTTGCCCGCGGGGCCGGCGACCGGTGGTCCGGCAGGCCCCGCCTCCGGTGGCCCGGTTCGAACGGACCGGTTCGGCGGCAGCAAGAACGAGGATCGTGGGGCGCCGCTGCCGACCGGTGGCAAGCGCGCGGTGGACCTCGGCAGCGAGGTCGAGCAGTTCCTGGCGGCGCAGATCGCCGCGCCGGCGAAGGACGCCCGAGCCAGCGACTGGGCCGCCACCGCCGGCACGCTGCGCCTCACCGTGCTGGTGCCCGAGGTGCGCAAGGCGGACGCCGGTGCCGGCGACGATGCCGAGGCCGCCGGCGGCGAGCGCGCCTGGCTCGTCGAAGGCAGCAAGGACGAGGTCGCGGCGGTGGTGGCGCGGCTCGGCGTGTTGGTGCGGCGCCAGCAGCTGCAGATGAACAACGGCGAGACGCGGTTGGCGAGCCCGCCAGCGCTTGCGGGCGAGAAGGTGCGCGATGAGACGGCGAAGGTGGTGCCCGCGGCGCCCGCCGCCGCGCGGGTGCGCCTCGTGCTGCGGCTGCGGTTGACACAGCGTTAGTGCGAACGCCGACGCCCGCGGCCAGGACCGCGTCCAGGCCGCGGGATTCCGCTGCCGGCAGCGATTAGAAGCAGCGCCTTGCACGAAGCGCACCGCAACTTCCGCGCGGTCTGGCCGAGCCTGTTCGCCACCGCGATGGGCCTGATGGCCTTCCTCCCGGTGTTGCCGCTCTACGTCAAGGAGCGCTTCGGCTTTGACGACGGCGACTCGCTCACCTGCTGGGCGAGCCTGATCTACGGTGCGGCCCCGTTCGCGGCCGCGTGCGCGGGGCCGTTCTGGGGCGCGCTCGGCGACCGCGTCGGCAAGAAGCCGATGGCGATCCGCGCCAACCTGGCGATCGCCGCGACCACCGCCTTGATGCCGCTGGCACCGACACCGATGTGGCTCTTGGTCATGCGCGCGCTGCAGGGGCTGCTGGCCGGCTACGTGGCGCCGGCGATGGCGCTGGCCTCGCAGTCGGTGCCGCGCGAGTCCCATGGCCGCGTCATCGCGCGGCTGCAGGTGGCGATGGCGACGGGCACGTTCCTCGGGCCGCAGATCGGCGCCGAGGTCAGCCACTGGTGCGGTCGCGAGTCGCTGTTCTTCGTCGCCAGTGGCCTGTCGCTCTTCGCCGCCTTGTGGTTGCGCCTCGGCGCCGTGGAGACCACTGCCCCGCCGCGGCACGCCCGCTTCGTCGTCGAGTTCGCCGCCGCCGCCCGCACCCTGTTCGCCGGGCGCGTCTTCCCTGCCCTGCTGCTGCTCGTGTTCGTGTTCCGCATCGGCCAGAACATGCTCGAGCCGCTGCTGGCGCTGTTCGTGCGCCAGCTCGGCCCCGAACCGTGGCTGCTGCAGTGCAGCGAGACGCCGACCCTGGCCCTCGATCGCACCATCGCCGCCGCCTTCGGCGTGTTGGCGGTGGCGCAGTGGTTCTGCACGCCGATGTGGGGGCGGCTCGCCGATCGCCATGGACCCCTGCGCTGCCTGGCCCTGGCGAGCCTCGCCATCGCCCTGCTGCAACTCGGCATGGTGCTGGTCGGGACGACGCGCCAGTTCCTGCTGCTGCGCTGCCTCACCGCCTGCTTCATGGCCGGCTCGATGACCTTGGCCTACGCCGCCGTCAGCAAGCGGGTGCCGGACCAGCATCGCACCTTCGCGTTCGCCCTCGTGCAGAGCTGCATCCAGTTCGGGCTCGCGGTCGGCCCGGTGCTCGGTGCGTTGGTGGCCGCGAGCGACGGCGCCGAGCCGGAGCTGCGGCGCGCGTTCCTCGCCTCGGCGTGCCTGTGCGCCCTCGCCGGGATCGGCATGATCCGGCTGCGTCGTCGGTCGACGGCGAGTACGGCCTGAGTCGGGTTCCAGAGCCACCGGGCAGGCCCTAGACTGCCCGCCGTGGCTGGCGCACGCGGCGCCGCGCACGAACGAATCGACGGCGATGTGCATCCTGATCCTGTTGCGTGATCTCGACGCCCGGTACGGCCTCGTCGTGGCCAGCAACCGCGACGAACGGCGCGACCGCCCAGCGGCGCCGCCGGGCCTCTGGGTCGGCGCCCGCCACCGGCTGCTGTCGCCGCGGGATCGGCGCGCCGGCGGCACCTGGCTCGCGGTCGACGAACACGGCCGGGTCGCGGGCATCACCAACCTCGCCGGCGTGCCACCGGTCGCCGGCGCACCGTCGCGCGGTCACCTGCCGCACCTCGTGCTCGACGAACAGGACCTCGCCGCCGGCATCACCCGCGTGCGCGAGGAGGTGCGCACGCACCGCTACGCGGGTTTCCAGCTCGTGGTCGCCGATGCCCGCGAGACCTTCGTGCTCTGCCACCGTGACGGCGAACTCGTGGCCAGACCGTGGTCTCGCCCGGTGCTCGTCGTCACCAACGAACATGCTCCCGGGGAGCTCTGGCCGTTCGGGCTCGACGCGGCGCTGGCAAAGGAGCTGACGCTCGAACGG
>JAEUHT010000185.1 GCA_016793265.1 Planctomycetota bacterium | reverse complement strand
CGGTGGCCTCGACGAGGTGCGGCAGGGGCTGCGGCTGTCGGCGCCCCCCGACCCGGCGCTGCTCGCGGCCGAACGGGCCCATCTCGCAGCGCTGGCGGCGGCGCCGTGGCCGCGGCGGTGGGCCGGCTACCTGCGCCTGATCGGGCCCGGCTACCTGCAGAGCGCGATGACGCTCGGCAGCGGCACCGCGGCGAGTTGCCTGTTCGCGGGCGCCGTGTTCGGCTACGAGCTCCTGTGGGTGGCGCCGCTCGGCATGCTGCTCGGCGTGCTGGTGATGGGCGTCGTCTCGCACCTGACGCTGTCGACCGGCGCGCGGCCGCTGCCGGCGATGGCGAGCCACGCGGGGCGCTGGCTCGCCGCCGCGTGGGCGATCGCGGCGGTGCTGGCGTCGATCGTCTGGCACTTCCCGCAGTACAACCTCGCCGCCGCGTCGCTCGTCGACGCCGCCGCGGTATGCGGCTGGCACGACGCGCCGCCGCTGATGGCCAGCGGCTTCGTGCTCGGCTGGGCGGTGTGGTTGTCGTTGGCCTACGGCAAGAACGCGCGCCTCGTGCGCGTCTACGAACGCTGCCTCAAGTTCACCGTGTGGGGCATCGTGGTGGCGCTGCTGGTCGTGGTCGTGCGCACGCCGACCGACTGGGGCGCCGCGCTGAGGGGCCTGGTGCCGTCGTTGCCGCCGCCGAAGAACGGCATCAGCAGCATCAGCGTCGCCACCGCCGGCCTCGGTGCCGCGGTCGGCATCAACATGGTGCTGCTGTATCCCTACAGCCTGCTCGCGCGCGGCTGGGGGCGCGAGCACCGCGGGCTCGCGCGCTTCGACCTGTTCGCCGGCATGTTCGTCCCGTACGTGCTCGCCACCGGGCTGCTCGTGCTCGCCGCCGCCAATACGCTGCACGCGCGCTCGGTGCCGATCACCGCGGGGGCGGCGGTGTCGACGCTCGCGGCCGTGCTCGGCGACGCCGTCGGCCCGATCGGCGGCCGGTTGCTGTTCGACCTCGGCATGGTGGCGATGGCGCTGAGCACGATCACGCTGCACATGGTCGTCTGCGGCTTCGTGGCGATGGAGTGGTTCGGGCTGCCGTTCGGCAGCCGCCGGCAGCGGCTGTGCACGCTGATCCCGGTGCCCGGGGCCCTCGCGCCGGTGTTGTGGCCGGGCAATCCGGTGTGGCTCGCGGTGCCGACCAGCATCATCGCGGGCGCCATGCTGCCGATCGCCTATCTCGGCTTCCTCGCGCTGCTGCGCAGCCGGCGCTTCCTCGCCGCGGCGGACCGCCCGCGCGGGCCGTGGCTTTCGCTCGTGCTCGTGTTCGCGATGCTCGTCCTGATCTCCGCGCTCGTCTTCTACCTGCGGAGCCTCTGGTGAACACCGCGCCGACCTTGCGCCTCTGCTACGGCGCCCTGCACGTCGTCATGCAGCCCGGTTACCGGCAGCTCGGCCATACGCTGCAGCGGCCCGGCGCCCCGGCGGCGGTCGAACGCCACCTCGATTGGCCGGCGACGATGCGGCTGCGGCGGCTGCTGGACGACTGTGGCATCGGCGTCGCCGAGGCGATGGACACCGCGCAGCGCTTCCGGCTCGGCTGGCCGGCGGCGCGGCGGCTGATCGCCGAGTGTGGCGCGCTGCAGCTCACGAACGGCTTCTGCGCCGGTGCCGGCACCGACCAGCTGCCGGCGGTGCGGTCGGTCGTCGACCTCGTCGACGCCGTCGTCGAGCAGTGCAGCTACATCGCCGGCCACGGCGGCATCCCGGTGCTGCTGCCGATGCCGTGGTTGTGCGAACAGGACGCCGGCGAACAGGCCTTCGTCGACGTCTACCGCGCGATCGTGCAGCAGGTGCGTGGCCCGGTGTTCGTGCACTGGCTCGGCGCGATGTTCCTGCCGGCGCTGCGCGGCTACTTCCCCGGCCACAGCTTCGACCGCGTCATGGACCTCGATCCGGGCAAGGTGCGCGGCTGCAAGCTGTCGCTGCTCGACGCCGCGTTCGAGAAGCGCGTGCGGCGGCGGCTCCTGGCCAACGGCCAGATCGTGCTGACCGGCGACGACTTCCACTTCGGCGAGCTGATCGCCGGCGACGGCGAGCCGATCGGCAGCGTGCGCATCGGCGCGCGCGAGGTGTCGATCGGCGACTTCAGCCACGCGCTGCTCGGCATCCTCGACGCGATCGCGCGGCCGATGCAGCGGGCGTTGGTGATGCTGGCCGCGGGCGACCGTGCGGGCTTCCTCGCCGCGATGGCGCCGTGCGAGGTGCTCGGCCAGCACGTGTTCGCAGCGCCGACCCAGCACTACAAGGCCGGACTGGCCTTCTTGTCGTGGCTCAACGGGCAGCAGCAGGACTTCGCGCTGGTCGACGGCGAGGAGCGCGAACGCGACCAGGCGCACTACCAGCGCTGCGCCGAGCTCGCGCGCGCCGCCGGCTGCGTCGGCGACGAGGTGGCCTTCGCGGCGCGCCTCAGTGCGTGGCGCGGTGGCGCGGTTTGACGCCGACGATCCGCGCGCCGGCGGCCATCACCGCGTCCGGGCCTTCGTCGAGCGGCCGCCAGATGCGCAGCGCGTTGGCGAAGTCGGGCTCGTGGCGTGAGAACGCCTCGATGACGAGCCAGCCGTCGTAGCCGATCTCGTCGAGCGCCTGCAGCACGCGGTCGAACGGCACCTGGCCGGTGCCGGGCGTGCCGCGGTGGTTCTCGGAGAGCTGCACGTGCGACAACGAACGAACGCTGGCGTGGATCGCCGCGATGAGGTCGTTCTCCTCGATGTGCGCGTGGTGGGTGTCGAGCGCGCTGACGACGCTCGGGTGGTTGACGGCGCGCACCAGCGAATCGCAGTCCCCGGCGGTGTTGAGGAAGTAGCTCTCGAAGCGGTTGAGCGGCTCGATCGCGAGGCGCACGCCGACGCGGCCGGCGCGTTCGCCGGCGGCGTGCAGCACCTCGATGCAGCGCGCGCGTTCGTCCGCGGTCGGCGGCTGCTCGGTGAACACGCCGAACGCGGAGTGCAGCGGTCCGGCGAGCAGGTTGGCGCCGATGCTGGCGGTCTTCTCGGCGAGCCGGCCCAGGTGGTCGACGGCGGCGCGGCGTTCTTGGGCGTCGGCAGCGAGCGGGTTGGCGCCGGCGACGGCGAAGCCGACCGCGGTGGCGCCGAGGCCGTGTGTGTGCAGGGTGCGGCGCAGCCAGGCCAGGTCGGCGTCGTTGGCCTCGTTCACGGGCACCTCGGCGCCGTGGTAACCGTGCTGCGCGAGCGCCCCGAACCAGCGTTCGTGGCGCACGTCGAGGCGCGGCGCGAAGTAGAGGAAGCTGAAGCCGAGGCGGCGGTGCATGGGGCTCTTCATCGGCTGAACGACCACTCCGGCAGGTCCATTTTGGCGCCGCCCTGCAGCGCCGACTCGTGGGCCAGGATGCCGACGCAGGTCCAGTTGGCGCTCTGCCGCGCGTTCGGCCACGGCTCGCGGTCTTCACGCAGCGCGGTCAGGAACTCGTGGGCGAGGTGCGGGTGGCTGCCGCCGTGACCACCACCTTGCGTGAACGACAGGTGCTCGTTGGCAGCGAGGTCGTAGACGCCCTGCCTGGTGAAGCGCCGGATCGGCTCCGGCAGCAGGTGGGCGAAGTCCGGTACGACGATGCGCTGCGCGATCTCGGGCTCGGGCCGCTTGGCCGTGTGCAGCACCGGGTTTTCCCCTTCGATCAGCGGCCACTCGAACGCCTGCTTGTCGCCATAGACGTCGATGCTCTCGCGATACTGCCGCGCCACGTCGAACAGCGAACGTACGATGCGCGCCGACAGCTCGCTGTCGCGCAGCTTGACGTGCGCCGATTCGACCGCGAAGGGCGAGCCGTAGATCGGGATCATCGCCTCGCGGATGCGGCCGGAGCCGAAGCACGACACGTACTCGGCGTCCTTCTGCGGCAGGCCGAGCATCGGACCGACGCAGTGGGTCGCGTAGTGCATCGGCGGCAGCCCGGGCCAGTAGCCGGGCCAGCCGTCCATGTCCTGCTGGTGGCTCGCCTGCAGGAACTGCAGCCTGCCGAGGTCGCCGCGGCGGTAGAGCTCCTGCACGAACAGGAACTCGCGGCTGTAGACGACCGTCTCCATCATCATGTACTTGCGGCCGGTGCGCGCGCACAGCTCGACGATGCGGCGGCAGTCGTCGATGGTGGTCGCCATCGGCACCGTGCAGGCGACGTGCTTGCCGGCCTCGAGCGCGGCGATGCTCATCGCCGCGTGATCGGGGATCGGTGTGTTGATGTGCACGAAGTCGACGTCGGGGTCGCGCAGCAGCTCGCGGTAGTCGGTGTAGCGGCGCTCGATGCCGAAGGCGTCGCCGATGCGGTCGAGCTGCGGCCGCGAACGTTGGCAGATGGCGAACATCTCGGCGTCGGGGTGACGCTGGTAGATGGGGATGAACTCGGCGCCGAAGCCGAGGCCGACGATGGCGGCGCGGTACTTCTTCATGGGTTCTCCGGGACGGGTGGTGGATCAGCGGCCGAGCTCGCGCGCGGTCCACGGCAGCGCGCGGTCGGCGTGGGCCTTGCGGGTGGCGGCGACCTGCTCGGCGGTGACTTCGGCGGCGTCGTTCGACCAGCTCTGGCGCACGAGCGTCAGCACGTCGGCGATCTCCTGGTCGGTCAGCGTCGGGCCGAGCGGCGGCATCGCGCTGGTGAAGGCCTGGCCCTTGACGTGGACCTCGCCGAACAGGCCGTGCAGCACGATGCGGGCCGGCAGCGTCGCGTCGCCGGTGAGCCAGTCGCTGCCGTCGAGCGGCGGGAACGCGCCGGGCGCGCCCTTGCCGTCGATGCCGTGGCAGGTGACGCAGGTGCGCTGGTAGACGGCGCGGCCCCGGGCGTGCACCGCGGCGTCGATGCCGAACGTGCGCACGGCCGACGCGACCGGTGCGTCGGCCGCGCGGTGCCGCCGCAGGTCGGCCAGCACGTGCGCCAGCGAGAACCCACCGCGCACCTTGACCAGCCGCAGGTCGTCGAAGAACGCCGTGCCCCGGGCGCCGCCGTAACCGCCGAACAGGCAGTGCACGATCTGTTCGCCGCCGTCGGCCTCGAACTCCAGCGTCAGCTCGGTCCAGTCCTGGTCGCCGCAGAGGCCGCGCGTGTGTGGACCACCGTGCACGTTCAGCATCATGCCGGGCGCGTCGCCGGCCGGCAGCGCGCCTTCGGTGCGCAGCCAACCGCTGAGGCGGTAGCGCGCGCCCGCCTCGAGTCGCACCCGGCAGGCGATGCCGGAGTCGCTGAAGCGCTCGCAACGCACGAACAGGCACTGACCGCCGCCGCGGCCGTTGGGTGCGGCGCCGAAGGTGACGGCGGGGCCGCTGGCGCCGCCATAGGTGCGCAGCTCGGTCCAGCCGACCACCTGGCCGTCCCGAACCTGCTCGAAGCCCGGGTTCGGCAGCAGGTTGACCTCGGGCTCGGGCGCGGGGTCACGGACACCGTCGGCGGCGGCCGCGGCCAGCACCCCGGCGGCCTGGCGAACGGCGGCCATCGTCCAGGCGTCGCGCATCGCGCGCTCGGCGAACAGCGCCTCGCCGCCGTTCTTGGCGACGCGCCAGATCGCGGCGCCGAGCGTGGGGTCGGCGGCGGCCCTGGCGAAGCCGACCAGCACCTCGGCGAGTTCGCGGCCGGTGGCGCGGATCTGGCCGTCCTGCACGTACGCCGCCGCCAGTTCGTCGACCAGCAGCGCCTCGCCGGCGATCGTCACCGCCGCGCGCCGTGTGGCCGCGTCGTCCGCCCGCAGCGCCTGCCGCAGCAGCGCCGGCGACAGCCGCCCGGTCTGCGCCAGCACGGCGAGCGCGAATGGCGCCGCCAGGCCGCCGGCGGTCGCGCGCCGTTCGAGTTGCGCGACCACACCTTCGGTGTCGAGGCCCGCCGGGTGTTCGACCAAGAGGCGCGCGGCGTGGTCGCGCCACAAGAGGTTCGTGTGGTCGAGGCCGGCGAGCAGCGACCGTGCATCGCCGGCATCGAGCCGCGGCGGCACGTCGTTCGCCGAGCCGCGCGGGAACACGCGCCAGATGCGACCGTGCCGCGTATCGCGCAGCGGCGTCTCGTAGGCGTTGCCGCGGCCGGTGCGCGCCTCGACGCCGGCCGAGCCCAGCGTCGGCGTCGGGTTGTGCTGCACGATCAGGTTGTACCAGTCGCAGATCCACAGCGCGCCGTCGGGGCCGACCTCGCAGCAGACCGGGGCCGACCACGCGTCGGCGGAGGCGTAGAGGTTGTTCGGCGACTGCACGGCGCGGAAGCCGGCGCCCATGCGTTCGAGCGCGAAGCGGCCGACGAGCTTGCCGGTCGGCTCACAGACGAAGGCGAGGTGGTCGTGGTACTCGCTCGGGAAGCGCCGCGCCGTGTAGACGGCGTGGCCGGCCGCGGCGGTGTAACGATCGAACTGATCGACCTGGCGGATGTCGAACGAACGCGGGTAGATGAGCGGGTTGTCGTCGGCGGCCGGCGTCGACGGCTGGTCGAGCCCGGCGGCCGCGTAGGCGCGGGCGGGGAAGGTCAGATACCAGCTCGGATTGGCGTTCGCGGTCGAGCCGACGAGGTCGCCGGCCTCGGTGAAGCCGAGGCCCCAGGTGTTGTTGGTCGTGTGCTGCAGCACCTCGAGCGCCGAGCCGTCGGGGCGGAAGCGGAACACCGCCTGGCCGAAGTCGTGATGCACGCCGCCGACCTCGCCGGCGAAGCCGTCGTAGCCGATCGTCGCGTAGACCCAGCCATCGTGGTGGTGACGCAGGTTGGAGACGCCGGCGTGCGTGTCGCCCATGCGGAAGCCCGTGAACAGGACGCGCCGCACGTCGGCCTTGTCGTCGCCGTCGGTGTCGGCGAGGAACAGCATGTCGTGGCCGTTGGTGCAGATCACGCCGCCGAGCGCGAACGTCAGCGAGGTCGGGATCGACAGGCCCTCGGCGAAGCGCGTGAAGTGGTCGGCCTTGCCGTCGCCGTCGTGGTCCTCGCAGATGGTGATGCGGTCGTGGCCGAGCTGCCCGGCGTGCAGGTTGTTGGGGTAGTCGATCGTCTCGGTGACGAAGGCGCGGCCGCGGTGATCGAAGGCGACGTGGATCGGATTGACGATGTCGGGCTCGCTCGCGAACAGGGCGAGCTCCATGTCGACCGGCACCTGCGCCAGCTTCTGCGATTCCAGCGGCGGCAGCGGCTGCTGCGCGACCGTGATCTCGCGGCGGTCGCGGTAGCCGGGCAGCGACACCGGCGCGTAGGTGAGCTTCGGCAGCGCGAGCGCCTGCAGCAGCGCCGCCTTGTCGGGGCCGACGGACCAGACGATCGCGTTGCGCAGCAGCTGCTGGAACGCCGGCAGATCCCAGACCCGGTGGTCGTGGCCGCTCGCGGTGTAGAAGACGCGGCCCTGGCCGTGCGTGCGCGTCCACGACCACGGTTCGCCGTCGTGCACCTGCAGGATCTCGCGGTCGTCGCCGTGGTCGCTGTGCAGGTAGGTCTCGTCCCACGCGGTGTAGCCCGGCAGGCCCCGCAGGATCGGGTGCTCCGGCCGCACGTTCTCGACGGCGAACTCCTGGCCGCCGTGGCTCGCGAACCGCGCGCCGACCAGGCGGACGAACAGCGGCGAGCCGCCGAAGCAGGCCGAGGCGCAGTGCACGGGCACGAAGCCGCCGCCACCGTCGACGTAGGCGAGCAGCGCCAGCAGCTGCTGGCGCGGCATCGGCCCGGTCATGTCCCAGTTGCCGTACATCAGCACGGCGTCGAACTGCGCCAGCATCGGCGCGGTGAAGGCGACCGCCGGGTCTTCGAGGTAGGTGAGGTCGATGCCCTCGGTGCCGAACGCCTGCTGCAGCACGCGGAAGCGCGTGATCGGGTCGTGGTGGGGGCCGTTTGCGGTCGGCGCGCCGAAGAACATCACCTGCAGCCGGCGCGGCGGCTCCTGCGGCGCCGTCGCGGCGGCGTGGGCGCGCGCGAGCGGCAGCGTGAACCCGGCCAGCAGCAAGAACCACGTGGCGAGCAGGAACAGCTGGTGGCGTGACGACATGGTGGCAGACGTTGGCACGGTGGGCAGCGTGGCGGGGCCGTGGTCGCCCGGCTTGTAGGTTCCGGACGCCGCCTTGTATGGTTCGGCCATGCTACCCCGCAGCGGCCGGCACCTCCGGTCGCCGGTGGTGCCCTCCGCGTGCACGTCTTCTACTGCGATCCCTTCGCCTTCCCGCTGCCGCCGCAGCACCGCTTCCCGCTGGCCAAGTACCGGCTGCTGCGGGAACGTGTGCTGCAGCTGCCGGCTTCGTGCGGCGCCGAGCTCGTGTTGTCGCCGCGCGTCGCGCGCGACGAGCTGCTGCTGGTGCATGCGGCCGCATACGTCGACGACTTCGTCGTTGGTCGGCTCGGCGCGGCGGCGATGCAGCGCATCGGCTTCCCGTGGTCGCCGGAGCTCGTCGAACGCACGCTGCGCAGCACCGGCGGCACCGTCGCCGCGGTGCGTTCGGCCTGTGGCCTCGCGGGGGAGGCGCCGCGCCACGCCGCGGTCTGCCTCGCCGGCGGCACCCACCACGCGCGCCGCGACGCTGGCGCCGGCTACTGCGTGTTCCACGACTGCGCGGTGGCGGCCCGGGTGGCGCTGCGCGAAGGTGGCGCCCGGCGCGTGCTGATCGTCGACACCGACGTGCACCAGGGCGACGGCACGGCGGCGATCTTCGCCGGCGACGAGTCGGTGTTCACGTTCTCGGTGCACGGCGAGCAGAACTTCCCCGCCAGCAAGGTGGACAGCGACCTCGACATCGCGCTGCCGGACCGCTGCGGCGACGAGCGCTTCCTCGCCGCGATCGCCGCCGGACTGCAACAGAGCTGCGCCGAACACCAGCCGGACCTCGTCTTCCACCTCGCCGGCGCCGACGCCTTGGCCGGCGATCGCCTGGGCCGCCTGCAGGTGTCGATGGCGGCGCTGCAGCGGCGCGACGAGCTCGTGCTGGCGGCGGCGGCGGCGCTCGGCGCCCGCGTCGTCACCGTGATGGGCGGCGGCTACGGCCGGGACCTGGCGGCGACCGTCGCCGCCCAACTGCACAGCGTGGTGGCGACGCTCGGTTACGAGCGCCGGCTCGGCGAGGCCGGCACCGGCGCCGGTGCGGCTTGTAGAGTTCGGCCATGGTGAGCATCGCCGAGACCTGGGCCGAACGCCTGCTGCCCGGCCAGTTCCGGCACCTGTTCGACCACCTGCCCGGCACCATGTTCTTCGCCAAGGACGCGCGCTGCCGGCTGATGATGGGCAACCCGGCGTTCGTGCAGCGCTGCGGCCTCGGCAGCGAAGCCGAGCTGATCGGCCGCGGTGACGACGAGCTGTTCCCGCCGCGGTTGGCGCGCAAGTACCGCGCCGACGACGAACGCGTGCTGCAGCGCGGCGAGCCGCTGCTCGGCATCGTCGAGCTGTTCCCGGGGGCGAGCGGTGCGCCGGAGTGGTTCGTCACCGACAAGCTGCCGCTGTTCGGCCGCGACGGGCGCGTCGCCGGCCTGTGCGGCACCGTGCGCAGCTTCGAGGGGCAGCGCGCCGCGCTGCAGCCGTACCTCGACCTCGCCGATGTCGCCGAGCACATCAAGCAGCACTTCCGCGAGCCGCTCGACGTGGCGGCGCTGGCGCGGCTGGCCGGCCTGTCGGTGCGCCAGTTCGGCCGCAAGTTCCGCGCGACGTTCCGCACCACGCCGCGCGCGTTCCTGATGCAGATGCGGCTCCTGCACGCCAGCGAGCTGCTGGCGACGACTGCGCTGCCGATCACCGCGGTGGCGCAGGCGGCGGGCTTCTACGACCACGCCGACTTCGCCCGGCAGTTCGCGCGGCACATGGGGGCGACGCCGAGCGCCTACCGCCGCGACGCTGCGGTGCGCCCGCGTTGAGCCGTCTCGTCAGCCGACCGCGACCTGGATGTCCATCGCCGGCGGGTTCTCGACCAGCTTCTTCACCGCGCAGCTGGCGGCGGCCTGCACGACGGCGCTGCGGTACTTCTCGGGGAAGCTGGCCGGCACCGTGATCTGCAGGTGCACGGCCACCACCCGCTTGGTGGCGACGTCGCGATCGAACACCTGCGACAGCCGCACGCCGTCGAGCGGGATGTCGCGGCCGCGGCAGAACTCGAGCACGTAGTAGCCGGCGCAGGTGGCGAGCGAGGCGAAGAACAGCTCGAACGGCGACGGCGCGGTGCCGTCGCCGCCGGCCTTGACGGGTTGGTCGCTCGGCACCGTGAAGCCGTTGAACTCGGCGCTGACGCGCTTGTTGCCGGGGAAGCGGATGTCGACGCGGGGGCCTTGCACGAGGTCTGCCATGCCCTGGGAACCGCCGGCTACCGCGGGAATTGCAGGGCGCTAGCATGCGCGCGCGATGAAATTGCCTGCGGTGGTGTTCTCCGTATCGGTCGGTGCCGTGTTGGCGTTCGCTGCGCGCCCGCCGCAGGAGCCGCAGCCGCGACCGCAGCCGTCGCCGCCGTCGCCGTCGCCGCCGGCCCCGGCGCCGCCGGCGCTCGGCGAGGGCGACGGGGATGCCGTGCTCGAAGCGCTGCGCCAGGTGCGGCGCGAGCTGCTGGCCGGCGGCCGCCGCGAGGTCGAGGGTGTGGTCGCGCGCGTGCGGGAACTGGGCCGCCACGAGCTCACCGCCGCGCAGCGCGAGTCGTGGGTGCAGGTCGCCCGCCTCGTCGCGTTGCGGCTCGGCGACCGCCCCTGGCTGGAAGCGCTGCGGGAGCACGAGAACAAGACCCGCACCGAGCTCGGCTACGTGCTGATGCTCGCCCGCAGCCAGCTCGAACACGCCGACCTCGACGCCGCCAGCACGACGCTCGATCGCGCCGGCGACATCGACGGCGCCAACGAACGCGACAAGCGCCGCGCCTACGCCCTGCGCGCCCGCATCGCCGAGCTGCGCGGCGACGCCGCCAACGAGCGCCGCGCCATCGAGGACATCGTCGACCACCTCTACCTGTGGCCGATGAAGCGCTGCCGCGAGTGCCACTCGTCGACCAAGACGCCCGAGCTCGTCACCGGCCTGCCGCTGCGCGAATCGTGGATCGGCGACCGCTACGTGCGCCTGCTGCAGCAGAACGGCGACGCCGAGGCCGTGCGTGCCCGCGCCGTCGCAACGCTGGCCGAGGACCCGCAGGACGACGACGCCCGCATCCACCTCGCCTTCGCCTTGCTGGCGCTCGGCCGCAGCGCCGATGCCGACGAGCTGCTGCGGGCGTTGCCGTGGGTCGTGTTCCCCGACCGCGAGCTGCCGAAGCCGCGCCAGTTCTCGACCTACCCCTGAGCCGGCCGCGGCCGGCGCGCGCCGCCGTCAGCGCGCCGTGCCCTTCGACTTCGGGTTGGCGAGGATGCGCACGACGTTGAGGTTCTCCAGCGCCGCCAGCACGGCGTCGGCGTCGACGCCGTAGTCGATCAGGCAGGCCACCTCATCGACCCCGGTCGCCTCGACGCGGTCGACCATGTCGAGGCACTTCTCGAGCGAGCCGAACATGCCGCTCATGTGGAAGTACTTCTCGAACGAGGCGTCGAGCACCTCGTCGACGAACGCGGGCGTCGCCTGCGAGAGGTCGATGTTCTCGGCGTTCTGCAGGAACGGCACCGAGCAGATGTGCGCGGCGGCCAGCGTCAGCGAACCGTGCAGGTAGCGCTTCATCGGCCCGCGCACGAGGTCGTGCACCTCGTCGTCGCGCTCGCCGACGAAGGTGTGCAACATCAGCGTCACGGTGCCCTCGCCGGCGTGGCCGGCCGCGCGCCAGGCGTCGCGGTAGGCCTGGATCTTGTCGGCGAGGCCGTCGAGCGTCTGGCCGAGCAGGTGCGTCAGCACGTGGGCGCCGAGCTGACCGGCCTGGCGGAACGTGTCCGGGTTGCCGGCGACCGTGATCCAGATCGGCACGTCGCGCTGCACCGGCCGCGGCAGCGTGTGGATCTCGACCTCCTTGCCCTGCGGATTGACGAGCCGGTGGCCTTCGCCGCGCCACAGCCGCCGCAGCGTCGTGATGCCGTCGGTGAACACCTCCTTCCTGCGGTCGAACTTCTCCTGGCTGCCGCCGATGACGAAGTCGTTGGGCACCCAGCCGCAAGCGACGCCGATGCCGACGCGGCCGTTCGACAGGTTGTCGACCATCGCCCACTCCTCGGCGACGCGGATCGGGTCGTGCAGCGGCAGCACCACGCTGCCCGCACACAGTTGCACGCGCCGCGTGCGCGCCGCCAGCGCCGCGCACAGGATCGACGGGTTGGGCGACAGGCCGCCGAAGCTGTGGAAGTGGCGTTCGGGCGTCCACAGCCGCACGAAGCCGTTGCGGTCGGCCCATTCGGCGCTCTCGAGGATCAGGCGGTACTTGTTGCGGTCGTCGGCCGCGTCCTGGTTGGCGAAGTAGTAGAGGCTGAACTGCATGGACATGGCGTGGCGGCGTGGGCGCTTCCGGCGACCCTCCAGGATCGCCCGTTGGCGTGGTCGGATTTTGG
>JAEUHT010000142.1 GCA_016793265.1 Planctomycetota bacterium | reverse complement strand
GAGGTGGTCGAAAACTGACCATGCCTCACCACACCACGAGCACGGCTTGGCCAGGCCGGCCGGCCCCGTTGCCCAGGAGCGTGGGGGCAGGCCTCGGTATCGAACTTGCTCGGCGCCGCGCCGATGCGACGGAACCCCGGGTGACGTCGACCATTCCGGTCGCAACGCGCCCCTTCCCCTCGCCCCGGCGGCGACCCGCCCCGTCCCCGACCCCAGCCCGCATGACCTCCACCCGTATCCATGTCTCCCGCCTGCTGCGCCTCGCCGCCGGCACCGCCGCCGCCGGCGCACTCGCCGCCCAGGATCCGGCGCCGCAGCAACCCACCACGCGCACGACGCCCGTCGTCGTCACCGCCGCGCGCACGGCGCAGGACCCCTTCACGGCGCCGCGGGCGGTCGACGTGCTCGGCCAGGACGACCTGCAGCGCAGCCAGTTCCGCACCCTGCCGCAGGCGCTGCGCGAACTGCCGAGCGTGATGGTGCAGGAGACCTCGCCGGGCCAGGGCTCGCCGTTCCTGCGCGGCTTCACCGGCTACCAGAACCTGCTGCTGATCGACGGCATCCGCCTCAACAACTCGACCTTCCGCTCCGGCCCGAACCAGTACTGGTCGACGATCGACCCGTTCTCGATCGATCGTATCGAGGTCGTGCGCGGCCCCTCGTCGACGCTCTACGGCAGCGACGCGATCGGCGGCACGGTGCAGGTGATCACCAAGAGCCCGCAGCACTTCGCGAAGTCGGGCACGGCCTACGGCGGCGCCTTCGCCGGCCGCTACGCGACGGCCGAGGACTCGGTCATGGAGCGTGGCGAATTCGAGGTCGGCCAGACCTGGGCCGACGGCACGCGCACCGGCTTCCTGGTCGGCGCCGACGCGCGCTCGTTCGGCACGCTCGAAGGTGGTGACCACACCCAGAACCAGCTCGGCACCGAGCACGACGAGACCGCATTCGACGTCAAGATCGAACACTGGCTCGACGACCACCGCCGCCTCGTGTTCCTGCACCAGGCGATGCGGCAGAACGACGTGCCGCGCACGCACGCCACGATCTTCGGCGAGAGCTTCCACGGCACGGCCGTCGGCACCGACCTGCAGCGGGTGCTCGACCAGCAGCGCCGGCTGACCTACCTGCAGTACCACGCCACCGCGCTCGGCGGCGCCGTCGACGGCATGCACCTGTCGCTGTCGTGGCACACGCAGCGCGAGCTCGAGGACCGCATCACCAGCTCGAACGTCGAACGCTGGCAGGCCTTCGCGGTCGGCACGCTCGGCGCGTTCGCCCAGTTCGACAGCGACCTCGGCGAGTTCGGCACGCTCAGCTACGGCATCGACTGGTACCACGACAACGTCAACTCCTGGTTCCGCCGTTCGTCGGGCAGCCAGGCCTCGGACCCGATCCAGGGCCAGGTCGCCAACGACGCCAGCTACGACCTGCTCGGCGTGTTCGTGCAGGACCTGCTGCCGCTCGGCGACCACAGCGAAGCGCAGCTCGGCGCGCGCTACACCTGGGCCGAGGTCGACGCCGACAGCGTGCGCGATCCGTCGAACAACTCGCAGATCGGCCTGGCGGACGAATGGGACGAGCTCAGCCTCAGCGCGAACCTGCGCCACGACCTGATCGTGGACCAGTGGAACGTCTACGGCGGCGTCAGCCAGGGCTTCCGCACGCCGTCGCTGGCCGACCTCACGCTGTTCGACACCGCGCGCAGCGGCGAGACCGAGGTGCCGGCGCCGGGCCTCGATGCCGAGCACTACCTCGGCTACGAGCTCGGCACCAAGTGGCGCGCCGACCGCGTCGAGCTGCGCGCGGCGTGGTTCTACACCGACATCGAAGACCAGATCCAACGCTTCCCGACCGGCCAGCTCAACGGCAGCTCGCCGATCGTGACCAAGGACAACCTCGGCGACGGCTACATCGAAGGGGTCGAGCTGCAGTTCGCCTGGTTGGCGATCGACCAGACCACGCTGTTCGGCTCCGGCAGCTGGCAGCAGGGCCGGCTGACCAACTTCCAGGGCGCGTCGCTCGCCGACGACTACCCGTCGCGTCTGATGCCGCTGACGGCGTTGCTCGGCGTGCGGTGGGAAGACCTGAGCGGCCGCTTCCGCGCCGAGACGTTCGTGCAGCACGCCGCAGACGCCGACAAGTTGTCGGCCGGCGACCTGCGCGATACGCAGCGCATCCCGCCCGGCGGCACGCCGGGCTACACGGTGTGGAGCGCGCGCGCCGGCTGGCAGGTCAGCGACACCGCCGACTTCGAGGTCGCGGTCGAGAACATCGCCGACGTCGACTACCGCGTGCACGGCAGCGGTTCGAACATGCCGGGGCGCAACCTCGTGCTCGGCATGCGCGTGACGTTCTGAGCCTGGTGGCTCACCGCCTCAGACGGTGACCATCACCTCGTCGAGCGGCCGCCGTTCGAGCGCCTGCGCCGGCACCACGCAGTCGTCGCTCGCATGACCGACCGGGATCAGCAGGAACGGCCGTTCGTGCGCCGGCCGGCCCAGCAGCTCGCCGAGGAACGCCATCGGGCTCGGCGTGTGCGTCAGCGTCGCGAGGCCGGCCAGCTGCGCCGCGGCGAGCAGCATGCCGCAGGCGAGGCCGACGCTCTCCTTGAGGTAGTAGACCTGGCTGCCGTCGTCGCCGCGCGTGAGCTGGAACACCACCACGAGCCACGGTGCCGTGGTCAGGAACTGCTTGTGCTCGTCGGTGCCGAGCGGCTCGAGGTCGCGCCGCCACTCGGCGTTGGCGCGGCGCGTGTAGAACTCGTGCTCCTCGGCCTCGGCGCCGGCGCGGATACGCGCCTTCATCGCCGGATCCTGCACGCAGACGAAGCGCCATGGCTGCTTGTTGGCGCCGCTCGGCGCGGTGTGCGCGCAGCGCACGAGCCACTCGATGGTCGACTTCGCCACCGGCCGGTCGCTGAACATGCGCACGCTGCGCCGCCGCCGCAGCGCGTCGTGCAGCGTGGCCAGCGCCACGTCGGGCGGCGTCGCGGGCAGGTAGCGGTCGGCGAACGGCACGAACGACGGGGCGGTCATCGCCGCAGTGCAGGCGGCGGGGCGGGCGCCGTCAAGCACCCATGAACGCGCGCGGCCGCCCGTCACTCGTCGTGAGGGCGGCCGCGCGCGGCGTCGGTGTGTTCGCTGCGATCACTGCACGTCGATCACCGCCGGCGTGCTCAGTTCGAGGCCGCTACCGCCGAAGGCGAGGCTCTGGAACAGCAGCTTGCCGGTCCACAGCGGCGGGATCGCCGGCGTGGCGAAGGTGCCGAAACCACCCGGCGCCGGCGGGATCGCCCACAGGCTCAGCGACGGCGTGTAGAGGTCGGGGAAGCACAGCAGCGAGAAGAACGGCGACACCGTCAGCGAGATCGGCACCACCGGCGGCGCCAGCTCGATGAAGACGAAGTTCCACAGCCAGGGCGAGGCGACGTCGACGTTGGTGCCGGGGCCGCCGAGGCCGCCGTAGGCGAGCACGTGCTGCACCGGTTCGAGGGCGTAGCGGCAGACACGGGCCGCGCAGATCGCGTTGACGTAGCTCGGCACGCCCATCGCCGCGCTCGGCGGCTGGATGCCGACCTGGTTGCCGAGCGTCGGGCCGAAGCCGCACGAGGTGCCGAGCGGCGCGCAGGTGGAGTTGTAGATCTGGCCGCCGAAGGCGGTGGTCAGTACCGCGCCGCCGGTCAGCGTCTCCGCCGTGTAGATCAGCGACGGCACCGGCACGACGACCCCGCAGATGCCGGTGATCGTCGACGGCGGCGCCATCCAGTCGATCTCGAGACCTTCGACGTCGACGACATTCGGCACGCACATGCCGAAGCGGTTGGTGACGTTCGCCGCGACGGTGAAGGCGTCCATCTGGGCTTCGTTGTAGACGACGACCGCGCTGTTGGGCATCACGGCGCCGACGCGCATGTCGGGCGTCCAGGTGATCGCCCAGGCCGGCACGCAGATCACGTCGCCGTCGCGCACGAAGGTCGGGCCACACACCGTGGTCGCCGCGATGTCGGTATCGAGCGAGAAGAACACGCCGTAGTTCGGCGACCAGGCGATGGCGTCGACGTCGATCGGCGTCGCCGGCGGCAGGCCGAGCGACATGTTGAACTGCTCCTGGCGCATGAAGTACTGCACCTGGCCGTCGGCCGGCAGGTTGATGATGCGGCCGACGTCACCGGGCCGCAGCGGCAGGCCGCTGACGTTGGTGCCCATCGCCACCGACGGCGACCAGAACATCTCGCGCGGGTTGGTGCCGGCGGTGCCGGCGGCGGTGCCCATCGACTGGCACATCGCGTCGAGGCGGCCGAACAGGGACGGGTTCCAGTAGACGCCGTCGGCGTTCTCGTCGCCGGCCATCACGTCGAAGCAGGTGCGCGGCACGAACTTCTCGGCCGACACCAGCGTGCAAGGCACGCTGGTGAAGTTGAGCTCGGCGACCTCGTTCGGGTTGAGGTTGCGCAGCACGGTGCCGGCGCTGCCGGACAGCGTCGACTCCGGCTGCGAGAAGGTCAGCAGGAAGTCGGGACCCTGGGCGAGGGCCGGCGCGGAGGCGACGGTGGCCAGGACGGAGAGGCGCAGCAGGGAGATCGGGTTCATGGCGTTCACTCGGTGGTGGTTGTTGTGGTTCGTTCGACTTGCTTTCCCCGGGAAGGACCAACCGCCGCGGCGCGCACGCGCCAAGTTCTGATTTCCTGCGCACCCTGGCCACCAAGGGAACTGATGGCTTGATTGGTCGTGGGGCCGGGGCAGCCCGGATGCGGCCGTGGAGCGATGCGGATCTCCGCCACCACGAAGGACGTAACCAACGCCTGGACCAACGTTTCCGAGCTTCCCGCACCAGGCAAGCCATCACTCCCCGAGGCTCTGGGCAAAATCGCAGACGGGCTGCCGGCCGACAGCCGACAGCCCGTTCGCCACCAACCCGCGCCGGCGTCAGTTGACGTCGATCACGGTCGGCGTGCTGAGTTCGATGCCACTGCCGCCGAAGGCGAAGCTCTGGAACAGGAGCTTGCCCGACCACAGCGGCGGGATCGCCGGCGTCGCGAAGGTGCCGAAGCCACCGGGTGCCGGCACCGGAGCCCAGAACGTCATCGAGGGGAAGTACCAGTCGGGGAAGCAGAAGGCCGACAGGAACGGCGCCACCGTGATCGAGCCGGGCACGGTCGGCGGCACCAGCTCGATGTAGGCGAAGTTCCACAGCCACGGCGAGCCGACCGCGATGGTGGTGCCGGGGCCGCCGGCGCCGCCATAGTTGAGCTGGTGCTGCGTGGGCTCGAGCACGTAGCGGCAGGTGGCGGCGCTGGCGATGCCGGTGACGAAGCTGTTGGCGCCCTGCGACGTGCTGGCCGGCTGGATGCCGAGCTGCGGCCCCCACGTCGGGCCGGTCCCACAGGCGCGGCCGGCCGGCCCACACAGGCCCTGGTAGATGGTCCCGCCGCCGTTGGTGGTCAGCAGGCTGGCGCCGGTCATCGTCTCGGTCGAGAAGATGAAGTCGGGCACCTGCACCACCGCCCCTGGGCATGGCACCACCGTCGACATCGTGCCCTGCCAGTCGATCTCAAGCCCTTCGAGGTCGACCGTGTTGGTCAGGCAGACGCCGAACTTGTCGGTGACGTTCGCGGCGAGCACGAAGTTGTCCATCTGCGCCTCGTTGATCACGACGACGGCGCTGTTCGGCAGCACGCTGGCGACGCGGAAGTCCGACGTCCACGTGATCGCCCAGTCCGGCACGCAGACGACGTCGCCGTCGCGGATCAAGGTCGGGCCACAGGCGGTGAAGGCGATGATGTCGGTGTCGAGCGAGAAGTAGACGCCGAGCCCCGGCTGGAAGGTGATGGCGTCGATGTCGATGGCCGTCGTGATCGGCAGGCCGAGCGCCTGGTCGAACTGCTCCTGGCGCATGAAGTACTCGACCTGGCCGTCGCTCGGCGTGTTGACGATGCGGCCGACGTCACCCGGTCGCAGCGGCAGGCCGCTGATCGTGGTGCCCATGGCGACCGACGGCGACCAGAACACCGACCGCGCGTTGACGCCGCTGCTGATCGGCGTGCCGCCGATCGGCGTCGCCAGCGCGTCGATGGTGCCGAAGATCGCCGGGTTCCAGTACTGGCCGTCGCCGTTCTCGTCGCCGGCCATGGTGTGGAAGCAGGTGCGCGGCGAGAACTTCTCGGCCGACGCGCCGGGGCAGGGCTGGTTGCGGTCGAGATGCACGATCTCGTTCGGCTGCAGGGTCTGCAGCACGGTGCCACCGCTGCCGGACAGCGTCTGCTCGGGGAATCGGAAGGTGACGAGCAGGTCCTGGCCCTGCGCGAAGACGGGAGCCGCGCACAAGGCGGCGGCGAACAACTTGCTGTGGTGGATGTTCATGGCTTGGTGACCTCGGGTTCACCCCCCGAA
>JAEUHT010000136.1 GCA_016793265.1 Planctomycetota bacterium | reverse complement strand
CCTGCTGCAGGTGCCCCGCCAGCTGCTCGTTGCCGGGGAGGTCGTCGACGACCTCGAGCTCGAGCTCGAAGAAGCCGGTGGAGCGGCCGCCGCCGAGCGCTTCGACGCGGTCGATCGCCAGCTCGCACAGATCGAGACCGTGCACGCGCACGTGGCGCAGTTCGCGGTGCGTCTCGAGCCGCAGCACCGGCGCCAAGGCCCGGTCGAGCACGAACGGCTCGACCTGGTCACGCAGGGGCGGCGGCAGCGCCGCGGCGGTCGTCGGCGCCGCCGCGTGCGGCCAGGGGGCCGCGTACTCGGGCCGCACGAACAGGCCCTGCGCCGAGGTGCCGCGCAGCTTGCAGCAGAGCTCGCCGAGGTCGTCGGTGCGGCGCAGGCGCAGGCCGATGCCGGCGCGCGTCAGCGAGCGGCGGTCATCGTCGAGGTAGACGTCGACGTGGAGCCGCCGCCGGCCCAGGCTGCTCTCGACTCCGGCTTCGCGCAGGCTGGCGTCGATCGCGGCGACCTCGATCGGGCGCTCGGCGCGCAGCTTGAATTCGGTTTCGGCGGGCATGGCGGCGGGTTCCCGGTCACGGCGCCACGAGCCGTGGTTGGCGGCCGAAGAGCTGGGCGAAGTAGACGCCCTTCTCCGCCACGGCCTTGGCCTCGAGCGCCAATCGGCTGCCGGCTTCGCCGTCGAGCGTCGGTTGCAGGTCCATGCGATCTTCGCCGATCTGCACGCGCACGCCGCGAACGACCCCGGCGTGCTGGCGGTCGAGCGCGTCGGCGAGCCGCAGCAGCGCGGCCAGGCGTTCGACCAGCGTGCGGTCGCGCCGGCGCAGCGCCATGAAGTCCTCGTGTTCGCGCGCCGGCACCGACTTGCGGTGGTAGCGCGCCAGCATCGCCACGATGTGGCGCTCGTCGTCGGTCAGGCCGACCAGCTCGGTCGATTGGATCAGGTACTGCGAGTGCTTGTGGTGGCCGTCGTTGTTGACGGCGACGCCGACGTCGTGCAGCAGCGCCGCGGCTTCGAGCAGCACGCGCGCGCGGCCGCCGAGACCGTGCAGCTCCTGGGTCTGGTCGAACAGTTGCCGCGCCAACGTCAGCACCGTCTCGGCGTGTTCGCTCTCGAAGTGGAAGCGCCGGCCCATCGCGCGGCAAGACGACAGCACGACGTCGACGTGGTCCTCGGCGGCGAACGCCTCGAAGTGGCCCTGCACGACCTCCAGCAGGAGCCCCTCCTTGATGCCGACGCGCGGCACCAGCACACGATCGGCGCCGGCGAGGCGGCCGAGGTGGGTGTAGACGATGCCGGCCGGAACGATGGTGTCGGCACGGTCGGGCCGCAGCCCGAACTTCTGCATGCGCTCCTCGAGCGACAGCCGGGCGAGTTCCTCGACGAGCTGTTCGAGGTCCTTGCGTTGGCAAGAATCGACGCCGTCGGTGCGCTGCGCGCCGACGCGACCGGCGACCAGGTCGGCGAGGCTCTCGATGTTGCCGCCGACGGCGATGTAGCGGTCGACCGGGCGCGTCTCGAAGCGGTCGGCGATGCGGCGTTCGAGCCCGCGCAGGTGGCGGTGCAGCAGGTCGACGAACGCCTCGCCGTTGTCGGCGTCGCGCAGCGACTGCAGCATGCGCAAGGCACCGAGGCGGTAGGAGTCGGCGTTCGTCACCTGGCCCTGTTCGACGAGCACGAGTTCGACCGAGCCGCCGCCGACGTCGATCAGCAGCGAGCGGCCGCTGTCGAGGCCGATGCGGGTGGCGACCGCGAGCTTGAGCAGGTAGGCCTCCTGCGTGCCCGAGATGACCTCGATGTCGATGCCGCTGGCCAGGCGCACGCGGTCCATCAGCAGGTCGCGGTTGCGGGCGTCGCGCATGGCCGAGGTGGCGATGGCGCGCACATGGCGCACGGCGAGCCGGTCGCAGGTGGCGCGGAATCGGCGGAAGGCGTCGACGGTGTCGGCCATCGTCGCCTCGGGGATCTGCCCGGTGTCGAACACGTCGCGGCCCAGGCGAACCGGCAGGCGATGGCTCTCCAGCACGGCGGTGGCGCCACCGGTCGTCTCCGCCACCATGAAGCGGATGGCGTTCGAACCCATGTCGACGATGCCGATGCGCGCGTGGTCCACCATTGCCGTCGCACACTATCGAGCGCGCGCCGCGACGGAAGCGGCTAGACTGCGCAACCGATGAGCCAGCCCAACGCGCCCAAGGAGCCCGTCGATCCGCTTTCGAGCACGCTGCGGCACGTGCGGTCCGTGCAGCAGGACGGCGACGAGGCGGTGTCTTGGGCAAATCTTCACGAGAAGGTCGTGCGCTGGGTGGCCGAGGCGACCCAAGGCACCAACCTGCCCGCCGATCGTGGCCTCGAGGATCTGACCCAGGACGTGCTGCTGCAGGTCTTCCGCGACATCGGCGAGTTCAAGGTCGAGCCCGGGGCGTCGTTCTCGGGCTGGGTGCGCACGATCGCCGACCGCAAGCTCAAGGATCTCTGGCGTCGCACGCGAGCCAAGAAGCGCGGCGGCGGCCGCACCAAGCACCTCGGCGACTTCGACGAGTACGGCGGCCGCGAGCACTTCGCCGACCAACGCGTGCCGCGGCAGAGCATGCTGGTCCGCTACAAGGAGCTGCACGATTCGCTGCAGCAGGCGCTGGCGCAGCTCAGTGACAAGCACAAGCGCGTGATCGAGATGCGCCTGTTCCAGGGCAAGAGCTTCGCCGAGATCGCGCCGGTGCTCGGCTACACGAAGGAAGTGACCGTGCGTTCGCTCAACATGCGCGCGCTGCAGCGGCTGCAGGAGCTGATGGCGCCGTTCGACGACGGCTCGGGTGGGCGCCGCGACGGCGACAGCGGCGGCGGCGAAGGCATGGACGACGGCCGCGAGAACTAGGCGGCCGAAGGCGTGATCCAGCCTCTCGGCGGGTGCGGCGAGGCCGCCGGCGCGACGACGGTCAGAACTCGCCGATCAGCACCTGCAGCAGGCCACTGACGGCTTCATCGTCGTTGAGCTTCTTCTCGCTCGACGGCGTGTGCTTCGGCGTCGGGCCGGCGCCCTTTGCCTTCGGCGGCGCGGCGGGTGCTGGTGCAGCAGCCTTGAGGGCGCGCACTTGCACGGGAGCTGGGGCGTCGTCGTCATCGTCCTTCGCCGGCTTCGGTTTGGCGGCGCGCTTCGGCGCTTCGGCTGGCGGCTCGACGCCGTCGACCTGGTGCCTGCGGCCTTCGACCTGCACCGCGGGCTTCGGCGCCTGCGGGGCCGAGTGGAAGTGGAAGTGCACCTCGCCCTCTTCGTTGTTGACGATGATCGTGCCGGGCGCCGGCTCACCGGCAGCGGGCGCTGGCGCCGGGGCCGTGGGCGGCATCGGCGCCGCGACGGCGGTCGCCTGCCGCGCCGCGAGCCGGGCCTCGCGCAACCCGCGCGTCAGCTCCTCGACCTTGGCCCTCAACACGGCGTTGTCGCGGCGCAGCGTGGCCACGCCTTCGGCCTCATCGACGTCGCCGTGGCGCGGCGGCTGCTCGCGGGCCTCGGCGACGTCGCGCCGCACCTGCTCGCGCAGCTCGGCGATGCTCGCCCGTTCGGCGGCAAGGCGCTCGATCAGGCCGGCGTGCTCGCGGTTGCGGCGCTCGACGTCGCTGGCCGCCTTGGCGGCATGTTCGCGCAGCACGGTCAGCTCCTGCTGCGCGCGATCGAGTTCCGCCTTGCCGGCCGCCCGCTCCTTCTCCCAGTCGGCACCGGCCTGCTTGGCGCGCGCCTGCAGGTTCTCGAACTTCTTCTGCAGCTCGGCGAGGTGGGCCTGCTGTTCGGCCTTGTTGGCTTCGGCGTTGGCGCGCGCCTGCTGTTCCTTCTGCTGCAGCGCGGCCTCTGCCGCCCGGCGCGCGTCCTCGGCCTGCTTCCTGGCCACGGCTTCGTGTTGCACCAGCTTCTCGCGCTGCACGAGCTCCTTCTGCAGCTGTTCTCGCTGGGCGTCGAGCTCCTTCTGCGCGCGTTGGCGCAGCGTGTCGAGCTCCTTCTGCATCGACCGCTGTTGCTCCTGGGCCTCCTTCTGCATGCGTTCCCGCTGCTGCGCGAACTCCGCCTGCATGGCCTTCTGGCGCTCTTTGGCTTCCTGCTGCTGGCGCTCCTGCTGAACGGCCATCTCCTTCTGCAAGCGGTCCTGCTGCTCCGCGAACTGCGCGCGCGACTTGTCCATCGCCTGCTGCTGCTCGCGGACCTGGCGCTCGTTCGCTTCTTGCTGCTGCACCATCGTGCGCTCCATCTGGCGCACGACCTGCTCCAGCCGCGTGATCTCCTTGACGCGCTCTTCGAGCACCTTGGACTGGGCCTTCTGCTCCTGCGCCTGGCCTTGCGAGATCTGATCCAGGTACTTGCCCATGTTGGCGACCTGCTGCTCCAGCCGGGTCACCGACTTCTCCATGGCACGGCGCTCTTCTTGGGCCCGGCAGCCGACCAGGCTCAGCACGCTCAGGGTCAGGACCGGGAACACGAGGCTTCTGCTCATCTGGGGTACTCCGCTAAGGTGAGAGACGGGATCGACCGGCGGGCGCGCAGAGTAGCCGACGCGGCGATCCCTGGAAAAGCATCCACATGCGTGTTCAGAGATTCCTGGCCTCGGCTTGGGCGAGCGTGCACGGTCCCGCGGACGCCCGCCGCCTGCTGCTGACGATCCTCGATGCCCGTTTCGCCGGCCTCGGCGTGTCGCCTGGACCGCGCCCGATCGTGTGCGACGCCCTGCGTGAGGCGGCGCGCGACCTGCCGATCGAGTTCCCGGTGGTGCGCGCCGGCAACCCGCTCGCCGAGCATTCCCCGACGGCGAGCTTCGCCGCGGCGAAGGCCTCGGAGCGGCAGGTGGCGCGGGCGGCGATCGAGGTGGCGGTGGGCCAGGCGCGTTCCCTCGGTTGCCGCACCGTGGTGTTCGATCCTGGCGTTGTGCCGCTGGTGGGGGAGATCGAGGCCGAGGACCTCGGCGATCCGAGCTACCAGTGGACCCATGAACGCACCCAGGCGCTGCTGGCCCGACGCAAGGCGGTGCGCAACGCAGCCGTCGACCGCGTCTGCCGCGAGCTCTACGAGCTGGTCCGTTCCCACCCGGACATGGAGTTCTGCCTGACGCAGAGCCGCAGTCTGCGCGGTGTGCTCGACATCGCCGCCATGCAGGACATCGGCGAGGATCTCGGCCACCGTCGGCCGGGCTACTGGCACGACGCTGCCCTGGCGGCGCGGCGGCAGCAGGTGCTTGGCGAGGCCCAAGGGGAATGGTTGGAGTGCTTCGGTAACCGATGTCGTGGCATGACGTTGGGCGATGCCAGCCCGGACGGGCTCTACCTTCCCCCCGGCTCGGGAGGGGTGGACTACTCGCTGCTGGCCTCCTATGTACCCCGCACCGGAGCGGTGCTCCCGATCGTGCTCGAGCTGGATCTCGCCGTGCCCCCTGGCGAGCTGCCCGGCATGCGTTCCTGCCTCGACAAGTACGGCTTCTGAGTCCAGCGACTCTGGCCGCTGGGTCGATGTTCGGGCGTAGAGTGGTGAAGGCGTAGTCCCGGCGACCCCATGAACCTCCCTTCCTTGGCCAAGCTGGCCCCGATGCGCGACGACCCTGCCCGGACCCGGGAACTGGTCGCGCTGCTGCGTTCGCGGCGGCGGCTCTTGGTGCTGACCCACAACAATCCGGATCCGGACTCCCTGGGCGGGGCCGTCGGCCTGCAGGAGTTCGCCCACCTGGCCGCCGGTATCGACAGCAAGCTGGCCATCACCGGCAAGGTGCTGCGCGCGGAGAACCAGGCGATGGTGCGGGAGCTCGGCATCGAGATGGAGCTGCTGCACAACGTGCGGCTCGCCGACTTCGACTGCTTCGCGCTCGTCGATACCCAGCCCGGGTTCGGCCACACCTTCGTGCCGGCGGGCACCGACATCGACATCGTCATCGACCACCACGTCTGCAACGACTCGAAGTTGCATCTGACCAAGGTCGCCTTCGCCGACGTGCGACCCGAGATCGGCGCCACCAGCTCGATCGTCGCCGGCCACCTGCTGCGCGCCGGCCTCGAACCCAGCAAGGAAGTGGCGACGGCGTTGATGTACGGCATCAAGACCGACACCGCCGACTTGTCGCGCAACGTCAGCAAGCTCGACCTCGAAGCCAGCGAGTTCCTGTCGGCGCGCATGGACCGGCAGAAGCTCGCCGCGATCACCAACCCGCGCCTGCCGGTCGCCTACTTCCAGACCCTGAAGGACGCGCTGTCGAAGGTGCGGCTCTACGACGGCCTGTCGCTGTGTTCGTTGGGCCGCACGACGAGCGCCGAGATGGTCGCCGAGGTCGCCGACCTGCTGCTGCGCATGGAGGGCGTGCGCGCCGTGTTCTGCGGCGGCCTCGTCGGCTCGAGCTACTACGTGTCGGTGCGCACCGAGATGGGCATCGATGCCTGGAGCCTGATCAAGGCCGGCATGGAAGGCGAGGCCGGCTCGTGTGGTGGCCACGGCTCCGTCGCTGGCGGCTCGATCCAGCTCGACGTGGTCGATTCGCGCACGCTGCGGCGGCTCGAACGGCGGCTCGAGCGCAACGTACTCCGTGCCATGGGCATGTCGGGTAGCAACGCCGCGATCCTCGGCGACCAGGACGATTGAAGGCGGCGGCGTGACCCGCACCCGGAGCGGCGCGCCATCGCGTATGCTGTCCCGCCACGATGGGTCCCCGTCTCCTGTTGTCGAGCTTGCTCGTCGCCACCACGCTGTTGGTGCCGACGGAACACCCCGCACCTGCCTCTGCCCCTACCGCCGCGGCCGTCGGCCAGCTGCAGTTTGTGCCCAACTTCGGGCAGTGGGATGCGCAGGTGCGTTTTGGCGTGCTCGGCGACACGCTCGGCTGGTTGACCGACGATGGCTTCACGCTGCAGCTCGAACGCTGGTCCGACGGTGGGCATGCGACACGCCCGACGCCGCGCACCCGCAGCGGCGGTGTTGTTCGCACGCGCTTCCTCGGCGCCAGGACGGCGGGCTTCACCACGGCGGGACCGTTGGCGACGCAGCACAACTTCTTCGTCGGTGACGCGGCGCGCTGGCGCACGCGCGTGCCCGCCGTCGCCACGGTGACGATGCAGCGTGTGTGGGCCGGCATCGACGTGCGCTTCCGGGCGCTCGACGGCGACCGCCGCGGTCCGTTCGAATACGACCTCGAACTCGCGGCAGGCGCCGACCTGGGCGCGTTCGCGGCGCGTTGTGAAGGTGTCGCCGGGCTCCGCATCGACGACGCCGGCCGGCTGTGTGCGGCGGTGCAGACGCCCGATGGAGAACAGGAGCTGCGGCAGGAGGCGCCGATCGCCTGGCAGCACACGGCCGAGGGTCGTCGTCCCCTGGCGGTGCGCTTCCGCCTGATCGACGACATCACCTACGGCTTTGCAGCCAGCGACCTCGACCCGGCCCTGGCTGCGACGATCGACCCGGGCGTGGTCTGGGGCACGTTCCTCGGCGGCGGTGCCAGCGATCGCATCGAGGCGATGCGTTGGGTTCCCGGCACCGGCGTCTGGGTCGCGGGCTGGGCCGGTTCGACCGACTTCCCGACCACGCCGGGCGCCTATCGCACCACGGGTGGCGCCGATGCCTTCGTGGCCCGACTGAGCAACGACGGCGAATCGCTGGTGTTCGCGACCTACCTCGGCGGCAACGGCGGCGAAGAAGCGCGCGGTCTCGGGCTCGGCCCCGGCAACACGCCGACCGTCGTCGGCTTCACGCGTTCGACCGACTTCCCGGTGACGCCGTCGGCGGCGCAAGGCAGCTACCACGGCGGCAGCATCTACATCGACATCGGCGATGCGTTCGTGACCCGGCTCGGCGCGGCCGGCGACACGCTGCTCGGGTCGACCTACCTCGGCGGCGTCTACGACGACGTCGCCGAGGCGGTCTACGTCGAGCCCACCGGGGCCGCGGTCGTCGTCGGTTGGACGATGTCGCCCGACTTCCCGACGACCGCCGGGGCCTACCAGCCCACGCTCGCTCCGCCCGGGCTGATCACCAGCGACGGCTTCGTCACGCGCGTCAGCGCCGACGGTCAGACGATCGGCGCGTCGACGTTCCTCGGCGGCACCGCGTCGGACCAGCTCACCGCCATCGACCGCGACCCGGTGACATCGGGCTACGCCGTGTGCGGCTTCGCCGGCAGCACCAACTTCCCGACCACGCAGACGGCGCTGCGCGCGACGCTCGCCGGGGGCAACGACGCCGTCGTCGCCCGCCTCGACGCCAACTTCACGGCGCTGCAGGCTTCGACCTACCTCGGCGGCCTCTCCGACGAGGCGGCGCTGGCCGTTCGCGTCGACACCGCGGGGCGCTTCTGGGTCGGCGGCCATACCAACAGTACGAACTTCCCCAAGACGAACGGTGCCGTGCAGGTGACCTTCGGCGGCAACATCGACGGCTTCGTCAGCCAGCTGTCGGCCGACGCCAGCACGCTGCTCTACTCGACCTACCTCGGCGGCAGTGGCAACGACAAGGTGCGCGGGCTCGCCGTGTCGGGGCTCGGCACGTTCGTCGTCGGCGAGGCCGGCGAGGGCCTGCCGGTCACCGTCGACGCGCTGCAGTCCAGCTTCGCGGGCGGCAACCTCGACGGCTTCGCCAGCCTGATCGCGCCGGGCGGGGCAGCGCTGACCTGGTCGACCTACCTCGGTGGCCCCGGCCAGGACACCCTGCGCGCCGTCGAACTGGCGCCGAGCGGGCTCGCGGTGATCGCCGGGTGGTCGTACTCGACGGCCTTCCCGATCGGTCCCGCTGCCTACCAGGACCAGTTGCTCGGCGTGCAGGACGGCGTCGTGCTGCAACTCGACCTGCTCGACTCGATCGGCGCCGGGCTCACCGTCAGCGGTGCGGGGTCGACGACCGTATCGGTGGTGGTGCCGGGTGATCACGAACTGCTGGCCGTGGCGCTCGACAACACTTCGCTGCGCGAGATCGAGGTCGAGAAGCTGCGCCTGTTCGTCGGTGGTGCCGGTGACGCCACCAGCAACGTCACCTCGCTGCGGGTATACCGCGATCGCACCGGCGGGCCCGAGCTCGTCGCCGGCCCGCTGTCGCTGTCCGGCGACGACGGCGTCACCGAGGTCGAACTCGACGATGTCGAACTGGATCCGGGGGAGCACGCCGTGCTGCGCGTGTTCGGCGTGTTGCAGGGCGTTGGCGAGATCGCCGCGGCCGTGCTCGACGACGACGGCTGGCACCTGCACGCCGAAGGTGCGGGTGGTGGGCCGCAGGTCCGGGTGGTGACGCCCGGCCGCGTCGAAGGTCCGGTGCTCGTGCTCGGCGGCTTGCCCGGGGACGTCGATCTCGACGGCCAGCGCAGCGTCGTCGACCTGCGCCGCGCCATCGTCGAGCCGGGTTCGGTGTCGCTGGCCGACATCGACGGCGATGGTCTGTTGTCGGCGATCGACGCCTTCGCGCTGCGCCAGGCGCTGCTCGGCCGCGCCTCCGTGCTGCAGCAGACAGAAGGCGTCGCGCGTGGTGGGGTGCTCGAGTTCACGGGCATCTTCCCCGTGCTCGAATCGGTGCAGGCGGCGCTCGGCGGGCGCGCGCTGTTGCTCGGGCGCGCGACGCCGCGGCAGCTGACGTTCGTCGTCGACGGCGCGCAGCCGCCCGGCACCCAGGAACTCGTGGTGACGATCGCCGGCAAGACCATCGCCACCGGCCTCGTCACGGTGTGGTGAACCCGCGCCTGCTCGTGCTCGGTGGCGTCGACCCGTGCGGCGGCGCCGGCATCACCGCCGATGCCCTGGTGGCGGCCCACCACGGCGCGCGCGCCCTGCCGGTGCCGCTGGTGCTGACCGAGCAGAACCGGCGCGGCTTCCGGCGCGCGCACGCGGTCGACGAACTCGTGTGGGGCGGCATGCTCGACGCCGTGCTCGGTGACGGCGAGGTGCATGCGGTCAAGGTCGGTCTGCTCGCGGACGCCGCGCAGCTGCGTTGCCTCGTGCGCCGGTTGTCGCCGCTGCGCGGCCGCGTGCCGATCGTCGTCGATCCGGTGTTGTCGGCCACCGCCGGCGGCCTCGACGCAGGGCAAGCGCTCGCCGTCGCCTATCGCGACGATCTGGCAGCAATGGGTGTCGTGTTGACGCCGAATGCGCCCGAACTGGTCGCCCTCGCCGCTGGCGATCCAGCCGTGCTGCTGCGGCGTGGGGCGACGGCCGTGTTGCGCAAGGGCGGCCACGACGAGGGCGAGTGCGTCGTCGACGAGCTGGTCACGGCCAGTGGCCGCGTGGCGTTCCGCCGCCGCCGCCTCGCGGTCGGTCGGGTGCACGGCACCGGCTGCGCGCTCGCCACCGGCATTGCCAGTCTGCTCGCCGCGGGCGCCCCGTTGGCCACCGCCTGCGAACGCGCCGGCGCGTGGCTGTTTGCGCAGCTCGAAGCGCTCGGGCCGGCGCCCGCCGGGCCGGCGTCGTTGCCGCGCGACCTGCCCTTCGTTCAGGCCTCGCGCTGACCGCCGAACATCGTCGCCAGCAGCGGCGCGAAGCGCTGTTGCACGACGTGGCGGCGCACCTTGAGGGTCTGCGTCAAGAGCCCGTTCTCGGCCGTCATCGGCTCGGCCAGCACCCGCACCGCCGCCACGCGATCACACGAACGGCAGCCGTTCTCGCGCACCAGCAGGCGATCGAGTTCGCGGCGGAACAGCGCCAGCACCGGCCTGCCGGTCAGCTCGTCGCCTTGGCGCGACCACTGCTCGCGCGGCACCGCGTGTTCGAGGGCGTCGAACATCGGCACGATCAGGGCGCCGAGCGCCTTCTGGTCCTGGCCGACACACACCGCTTGTTCGACGAACGGCGAGGTCTTGATGAGCGTCTCGATCGGCTCCGGTTCGACGTTCTCGCCGCCGGCCAGCACGATGGTGTCCTTGGCCCGGCCGGTGATCCAGAGGTTGCCGCGCGCGTCGCGGTGGCCGAGGTCGCCGCTGTTGAACCAGCCTTCGTGGGTCAGCACCTCGGCCGTGCGGCGCGCGTTCTCGTAGTAGCCGCGCATCACCTGCGGGCCGCGGATCCACAACACGCCGGTCTCGCCGACCGCACATTCGCTGCCGTCGTCCCGACGCGGTTGGATCTGCGTGCGCGGCAGCGGCGGGCCGATGTGGCCGGGGTCGTGCTGGTGCGGCAGGCGAAGGCACGCCACCGGGCTGGTCTCGGTCAGGCCGTAGCCGTTGCGCAGCGGCAGGCCCATGCCGAGCAGGGTCTCGTCGACGTGGCGCGGCAGCGCGCCGCCGCCGCTGACGCAGAGCCGCAGGGCGCCGCCGAACTGGCGCCGCACCTTCTGCAGCACGAGGACGTCGAGCAGGCGGTGCTGCAGCCGCTGCCACAACGACGCGCGGCCGCCGCCGACCAGCCGCGACAGCAAGAGGCTGCGCCGAAGCAACCGGCCGGCGAGGCCGTTCTGCTTGAGGGAGTGGTTGACGACGCCGTCGTGCAGCATCTCCCAGATGCGCGGCACCGCTGCGAACACCGTCGGCCGCACCGCGAGCAGGTCGTCCTTGATGCGGCGGCGGTCGGTGTAGATGAGCTCGGAACCGCAGGCGAGCGCCACGTAGTCCATGATGCGCTCGTACATGTGCCACGCCGGCAGCACGGACAGGAAGCGGTCGCCGGGCGTGACGTCGAGCACGCTGGTGACGACCTCGATGTTGGACAGCACATTGCCGTGCGTCAGCATCACCCCCTTCGGCTCGGCGGTGGTGCCGCTGGTGTAGACGATCGTCAGCAGGTCGTCGGTGGCCACCGTCGCGCGCGCCGCGTCGAGCGCGTCGAGGTCGGGGCGCGCGGCGGCTGCGTCGGTGATGGCGTCGAGCCCGAGCGCACCCGGCAGCGTGGTCGTCGGCTGCATCACGGCCACGCGTTCGAGCTGCGGCAACGAACCGCGCATCGCCAGCACCTCGGCGGCGACCCGTTCGTCGTCCGCGAACACCATGCGGCAGCCGCTGTGCTGCAGGATGAACTGCAGCTCGGTGGGGGTCGTGTCCGAGCCCCGCGGCACGTCGACGGCGCCGATGCTCGCCAGCGCGAGGTCGACGAGCAGCCATTCGCAGCGGTTCTCGGCGACGAGGCCGACCCGATCCCCGCGCCGGATGCCGAGCGCGAGCAGCCCGCGCGCCAGACGGTCGATGCGCTGCAGCAGCTCCGCGAACGTGACCGGCTGGGGCTCCGTCGCGCGCCGCCGCGGCAGGAAGACCCGTTCCCCGTGGGGGTGCGCCATGCGGGCCAGCAACTGCGGAAAGGTCGACGGGAACGGCTCGAGCATGCGCGGGGCCGGCGAATCTACGATCGGGTGGCGGGGAACCTGCTGGGAACGCTTGACATCCACGGGTTGGATCCATAGGAATGTGCGCCCTCGATCGCGAGGTCAACCGGGCCGGTGCAAATCGGACCGGGAACCTCCGCGTCGCGCTCTGTTCGTCTCTGGTACGCGGGTGTAGCTCAGTGGTAGAGCGTCACGTTGCCAACGTGAATGTCGAGAGTTCGAATCTCTTCACCCGCTCCAGTCTTCTCGCGAGGCGAGAAGACTGGAGCCGATTGTCCGCGGAAGCTGGCGTTGGGTGCTTGGGGCGATTTGAGCAACGGGCGCCAGACGCTTCCGCGGGGTGGCGCGCTGCGCGCGCCTTGGCGATTCGCGCGACGGGGTGACCTTGGGCGGGCGTGCGCGGTTGTCGCGTCTTGTCCGCGGAGACTCTGCCTCACTCTCCCTCTCTCTCTCCCTCTCTTCCTTTCCGCGTCTCTCGGGCGTGGGAAAGATGCAGTGGGGGGGGCCTGGGTGCCAGGCTTGACAGGGTTGGCGGATGCGGAATGCTGGGGACCGCACTCATGGTGGGTGTGGTGAGCGTTCGATTCTGGAAGCCCTGTGGTGTTCTCCCTGGATGACCTGTGGTTGCGACGGGCTGGCCGGATCGGGATCTGGCTGGTCTTGGTCGTGCTCGGGCTAGGGTTGCCGCGCTGGCTGGTGGTCTGCTCGGGG
Source organism: Planctomycetota bacterium (assembly GCA_016793265.1). Classification (GTDB taxonomy): domain Bacteria; phylum Planctomycetota; class UBA1135; order UBA1135; family UBA2386; genus JAEUHT01. The sequence continues at coordinate 1,090 of JAEUHT010000136.1, read as the reverse complement.
CCGCACTGCCATGGCAGCGTCGAGTTGGCGCACGCGCGGGGTGGTTGCTGCTCGGGGCGCCACGAACTGCGGCCGGTGCAGGCTTGCTGCGAACACGGGCATGGGGCCGGTGGGGCGTGCGCGACCGGGCTGGCTGGGTTGGACTCTGGCCGGCCGTCGCTCGCGGACGGCTGCGGCACCTGTGAGGATGTGCCGCTGGCGTTCGTCGAAGGACCGCTGCCGGAGCGTCAGAGCCACGACCTCGGGGATGCCGTGGCCCTGGTCGGCATCGTGGTGGTCTGTACGGCGCCCATGCAGACAGGGTCGGTGGTCGTGGGGCCGCCGGCGACGGGGCCACCAAGAACGGATCCACGCACGGCGCTGCGTGCCACCACCGTGCTGTTGATCTGAGTCGACGCGGAACACCGCGGCCTTCGGGCCCGGTGTGAGGCCTGACCGCCTCGCCTGGCCGCGTTCGTGTCGGACGCGGATTCCACGCGCTGCCACGTCCTGTCGTCGACTGCAATGCAAGCCATCCGTCCGTTGCTGCCGCTGCTGTTCGCAGCGGCGAGTTGCCAGACCTACACCCCTGCCCCCGTCGATCTGCTCCTGCACGCGCACGAGTTCGCGGCGCGGCTGCCGGAGGCCGCGGCGCTGCAGTCGTTCGCCGAACGGCTGGGTTCGCCCGGACCCGAGGCCACCGGCTTCGTCGTCGAGGATGGCCTGAACCTCCAAGAAGCGCGCTACGTGGCGCTGCTCTACAACCCTTCGCTCGGCGTCTTGCGTCAGCAGGCTGCGGTCGCCGCGGCGACGGCGGAATTCGCGGGCCGTTGGCAGGATGCCCAGCTCGGCGGCTCGGTCGCCCGCGTGCTCGAGGGCCTCGCCGCGCATCCGTGGATCGTCGCCGGCGACCTCACCCTGACGCTGCCGATCACGGGCCTCCCGGGCCTCGAACAGGCGTTGGCCGGGTCGCAGCACGCCGCCGCGCTGCTCGACGTGCGGCGCGCCGAGGCCGAAGTGCTCGACCAGCTCGATGCCGCGTGGGTGCGCTTCTCGGCGGCGACGACGCGCGTGGACCTGTTGGGCGCCTTGCTGCAGCGCCTGGACGAAC
>JAEUHT010000075.1 GCA_016793265.1 Planctomycetota bacterium | reverse complement strand
CGCATCTACGGCCACGCCTTCCCCGACAAGAAGGCGATGGACCTGCACCGCCACAACCTCGAGGAGGCGGGCAAGCGCGACCACCGGCGGCTCGGCATCGATCTCGACCTGTTCTCGACGATGGGCGACCTTGGCGCCGGCCTGATCCTGTGGCACCCGAAGGGCGGCTTCGTGCGCCACAAGGTCGAGGAGTTCTGGCGCCAGGAGCACCTGAAGGGCGGCTACGACATCGTCTACTCGCCGCACATCGCCAAGGCCGACCTGTGGCAGACCTCGGGGCACCTCGACTTCTACAAGGACTCGATGTACTCGGGCATCGACATCGACGGCGCCGAGTACCGGCTCAAGCCGATGAACTGCCCGTTCCACGTGCAGATCTTCAAGTCCAAGCGCCGCAGCTACCGCGAGCTGCCGTTCCGCTGGGCGGAGCTCGGCACCGTCTATCGCTACGAGAACCAGGGTTCGCTGCACGGCCTCTTGCGCGTGCGCGGCTTCACCCAGGACGACGCCCACCTGTTCCTCGCCGAGGACCAGGTCGAGGGCGAGATCGAGCGCTGCCTCAAGTTCGTCATCTCGATGCTGCGCGCGTTCGGCTTCCACGATTACGCGATGAACCTCAGCACGCGGCCGGCGAAGAGCGTCGGTAGCGACGCGAGCTGGGCGAAGGCCACCGCGGCGCTGCGCGCGGCGCTGGAGGCGGTCGGGCTGCCGTTCGAGGTCGACGAGGGCGGCGGCGCCTTCTACGGCCCGAAGATCGACGTCAAGATCAAGGACACGCTCGGTCGCACCTGGCAGTGTTCGACCATCCAGTGCGACTTCAACCTGCCTGAGCGCTTCGACATGAGCTACATCGACGCGTCGGGCCAGAAGGCCCGGCCAGTGATGGTGCACCGGGCCCTGCTCGGCTCGCTCGAGCGCTTCTTCGGCATCCTGGTCGAACACCACGGCGGCGCCTTCCCGACCTGGCTGGCGCCAGTGCAGGCCGTGCTGCTGTCGGTCGGTGATCGCCACGCCGAGGCCGTGCGGCAGTGGAGCCGCACCATGAAGGACCAGCTGCTGCGCGTCGAAGCCGACGACAGCGGCGACAAGATCGGCCAGAAGATCCGGCACCACCTGTTCCAGGAGAAGGTGCCGTTCGTCGGCGTCGTCGGCGACCAGGAAGTGCAGAACGGCACCGTGACGGTGCGTTCGCGCACCGACGGCGACCTCGGCACGATGGCGATGACCGCGTTCGCCGAGCTGCTGCAGCGGCTCGTGGTCGAGCGCAAGTGAGCGCCGCCGCCGCCGCGACCGGGCCTCGAACCAGCTGCAGGCCCCATACAACATGACTGCCTCCGACTTTGCTTCGCTCGGCCTCGCGGCCCCGCTCCTGCGCGCCCTCGAAGCGCGCGACTACGTGACGCCGACGCCGATCCAGGCGCAGGCCATCCCGCACCTGCTCGAAGGCCGGGACCTGCTCGGCATCGCCCAGACCGGCACCGGCAAGACGGCGGCGTTCTCGCTGCCGATGCTGCAGATCCTCGCCGAGGTGCCCGACCACGCCGAGCCGCTGCGGCCGCGCGCGCTGGTGATGGCGCCGACGCGCGAACTCGCCACCCAGATCGGCGACGCCTGCAAGGCCTACGGCCGCCACCTGCACCTGCGGGTCGCGGTGGTGTTCGGCGGCGTCGGCCAATCGCCGCAGGTCGAAGCGCTGCGCCGCGGCGTCGACATCCTGGTGGCGACACCGGGCCGCCTGCTCGACCTGATGCAGCAGCACTACTGCAAGCTCGACGCGGTCGAGATCCTCGTGCTCGACGAGGCCGACCGCATGCTCGACATGGGCTTCCTGCCCGACGTGCGCCGCATCCTCGCCAAGCTGCCGAAACAACGCCACTCGCTGCTGTTCTCGGCGACCATGCCGAAGGACATCGTCGACCTCGCGCACAGCATCCTGCACCACCCGGTGCGCGTCGAGGTGACGCCGCAGGCGACCACCGTCGAACGCATCGAGCAGAGCGTCTACTTCGTCAAGAAGGACAAGAAGCGCGAGCTCTTGGTCGAGCTGCTCGACGACCCGGCGTTCGAGCGCACGCTGGTGTTCACGCGCACCAAACACGGCGCCGACCGCGTCGCCAAGTTCTGCAATCACGCCGGCATCGAGGCGCACGCGATCCACGGCAACAAGTCGCAGAACGCCCGCGAGCGCGCCCTGTCGGCGTTCAAGGGCGGCAAGTGCCACGTGCTGGTCGCCACCGACATCGCCGCGCGCGGCATCGACGTGCCCGACATCACCCACGTCGTCAACTTCGACCTGCCGAACGTGCCGGAGAGCTACGTGCACCGCATCGGCCGCACGGCGCGCGCCGGCCGCGACGGCATCGCCATCGCCTTCTGCGACGAGACCGAGCACGAGTACCTGCGCGACATCGAGAAGCTGATCAAGAAGCGCATCCCGGTGGTCGGCCAGGGCAGCGCGCCGGCGGCGCCAAGGCCGAAGCCGGCGGCGGTGCCGGCGCCGCAGCGGCCGAAGGTCGTGCCTGCCGACAATCCCTGGCATCGTGCTGACGATGCCGACACCACCGACGAGCCGGTCGCGGCCGCCGCGGGCAGCGATCGGCCGCGCGAACGGCAGCGACCGGCGCCGCGGTCGGCGCCTGGGCCGTACGAGCCCGATTCGCGCCGGCCCGGGCCGCGGCCGCAGGGCCCGCGCCACGAACGCGGCGGCAAGCCGAAGGGCGGCGGGCGCCCGGCCCAGCCGAACGCCGTCGACCCCGAGCAGCGGCGCCGCGAACCGCGGCCGGAGCCGACGCCGAGCCGGCCGCCGCAGCACAAGCCGCACCCGGCGAAGCCACCGCAGCCTCACCCGCACAAGCCCGCCGGTGGCCCGAAGCCACACGGCCCGAAGCCACACGGTGGCCCGAAGCCACACGGTGGCCCGAAGCCGCATGGTGGTGGCGGCCACGGCGGCGGCCACGGCCAACGCCGGCGCCGCGGTTGAGCGGTCGCCCACCAGCCCCGCCGGCACGCTGCCCTCGTGCGCGCTGCGGCGATCAGGAGCCAGGCTCGCTGCGACCGATACGCGGTTGCGGTCCGGCTCGGTGCTCAATACCCTTCCGGTCCCGTTCGTCCGGCAAGATCCGGACGGACCATCCAGGTAGCCAACAAGGAGTCCGTACCACGTGTCGCTGAAGTCGCAGAGGAAGCATGTCCGGCAGGCCTGATTCGCGGCGAGGACCGGTGCAAGACCGGGGGCCGCGCATCAACCATCAGATCCGCATCCGCCAGGTGCGAGTCATCGACGAGGACAACAAGCAGCTCGGCATTTTGGAGACTGCCGACGCGCTCGCCCTCGCCGCGCACAAGCAGCTCGACCTCGTCGAGATCGCCCCGAACCAGCGGCCGCCCGTGTGCCGCATCATGGACTTCGGGAAGTACAAGTACGAGGAGAAGAAGAAGGAGCAGGCGAGCCGGCGCAAGCAGCACCAGGTGCAGATCAAGGAACTGCGCGTGCGGCCCGGCACCGGCGATCACGACCTGCAGGTCAAGATCCGCCAGGCCCGCCAGTTCCTCGCCGACGGCGACAAGGTGCTCGTCTGCTGCCTCTTCCGCGGTCGCCAGCTGGCGCACAAGGAAGTCGGCGAGCAGGTGATCCAGGAAGTCGTCAAGGAACTCGCCGACGCCGCCAAGGTGGAGTCCGGCATCCGCGTGGAGGGCAAGCGCATGGTCCTCCTGCTCTCCAAGAAGTGACCCGCCGCCAGCGTCGCCGCTCTCCCCGTGGCGGCGCTTTGCGGGTGGTGTCCTCGCGACCGGCCGGGTGCCTTCGATCCGGCCGTTGTCGTATGTTCTCGGCCCTTGTCGCCGCGGCGCCTGCACGTCCGGCAAAGCTCCTGCATGCACAGTCCCGATTTCGAAGAAGTGTTCGGCCTCAACGCCGCCTACGCCGAGAAGGTCTACGGCGAGTACCTGGCGGCGCCTGACTCGGTGCCCGAGGAGTGGCGCAAGTGGTTCGACAGCGCCTTGCCGAAGGAACTGCGCGCGACCGCCGTGGCGAAGCCGAAGCCGGCGCCGGTCGCCGTCGCCGAGCCGGCCCCGACGCCGAGCCACCTGCAGCCGCTGATCGGCGTAGCCGGGCGCATCGTCAAGAACATGGCCGAGAGCCTGTCGGTGCCGACGGCGACGTCGACGCGCGAGGTGCCGGTCAAGGTGCTGGAGGAGAACCGGCACGCCATCAATCGCCACCAGCAGGGCCTGCATTTGCCGAAGGTCAGCTTCACGCACTTGATCGCGTGGGCGATGGTGCGGGCGATGCAGCAGGTGCCGGCGATGGCCGGCCAGTTCCTCGAACAGGACGGCAAGCCGTTCCGCGTCACCGGCGGCCCGCTCAACGTCGGCATCGCCGTCGACCTGCCCGGCAAGTCGGCCGACGGCCGCCGCAGCCTCGTGGTGCCCAACATCAAGGACTGCGGCGCGATCGACTTCGCCGGCTTCTTCGCCGCCTACAACCGCCAGATCGAGAAGGCGCGGCAGGGCGCGTTGACGCCGGACGACTTCGCCGGCACGACCTGCACGCTTACCAACCCCGGTACCATCGGCACCGTCAGCTCGTTGCCGCGGCTGATGTCGGGGCAGGCCTTCATCCTCGCCACCGGCGCGATCCAGGTGCCGGGCGCCTTCCACGGCGCGTCGCCGGAGACGCTGACCGAGCTCGGTGTGTCGCGCGTCATGGTGCTGACCAGCACCTACGATCACCGCGTCATCCAGGGCGCCGAGTCGGGGCAGTTCCTCGACTGGATGCACCGCTACCTGCTCGGCGAAGGGGAGTTCTACGAACGCATCTTCCACTCGCTGAAGGTGCCGTACCGGCCCGTGCACGACAGCGTCGACCGCCGGCCGCCGCTCGGCTCCAGCCTGCGCGAGGCCGAGAACCTCGAGCGCGCCGCCGGGTTGATGACCTACATCCGCAGCTACCGGGTGCGCGGCCACGCGCTGGCCGACCTCGACCCGCTCAAGTTCGAGCCCAAGCACCTGCCCGAACTCGACATGTCGACCTACGGGCTGACGATCTGGGACAAGGAGCGCACCTTCTACAGCGACGGCGTGACCAAGAAGCCGTTCGCGACGCTGCGCGAGATCCAGGAGACGCTGCACCTCACCTACTGCCGGCACGTCGGCGCCGAGTTCATGCACATCGCCGACCGCGACCAGCGCAACTGGCTGCGTGAGCGCATGGAGCAGAACCGCAACGAGGAGCCGCTCGACAGGGCCGTGCAGCTGCAGATCCTCGACAAGCTGGTCGAGGCCGAGGCGTTCGAGCAGTTCCTGCACACGCGCTTCGTCGGCCACAAGCGCTTCTCGCTCGAAGGTGGCGACACGCTGATCCCGACGCTCGACGCGCTGCTCGACCGCGCCGCCGAGGTGGGCGTGCAGACGGTCGTGCTCGGCATGGCGCACCGCGGCCGCCTCAACGTGCTGGCGCACGTGATGAAGAAGCCGCTGACCAAGATCTTCGGCGAGTTCGAGGGCTTCCTCGACCCGTCGATGACGCAGGGCAGCGGCGACGTGAAGTACCACCTCGGCGCCAGCGCCGAGCACATGACGAGCTGCGGCAAGCTGGTGCAGATCGAACTCGCCTGCAACCCGAGCCACCTGGAGGCGGTCGATCCGGTGGTCGAGGGCATGGCGCGCGGCAGGCAGGAGCAGCGGCCCGGCGCCGCTGCGCACACGGCTTGGGACGAAGTGCTGCCGGTGCTCGTGCACGGCGATGCCGCGTTCGCCGGCCAGGGCGTCGTGTTCGAGACGCTGCAGATGTCGCACCTGCACGGTTACCGCACCGGTGGCACCGTGCACATCGTCGTCAACAACCAGATCGGTTACACGACCTCGCCGAAGGACTCGCGCAGCACACCGTTCTGCACCGACGTCGCCAAGGCGATCCAGGCGCCGATCTTCCACGTCAACGGCGACGACCCGCTGGCCGCGGTGCGCATGATCCGGCTGGCGATGGACTACCGCCGCCGCTTCTGCAGCGACGTCGTCGTCGACATCGTCTGCTACCGTCGCCACGGCCACAACGAAGGCGACGAACCGAGCTACACGCAGCCGCTGCTCTACCGGCAGATCGAAGCCCACCCGACGGTGCGCACGATCTACCAGGACTACCTGATCCGCGCCGGTGTGCTGCAGAAGGAGGAGCTCGCCGCCTACGACCAGAAGGTGCTGCTGCGGCTCAAGGAGTCGCTCGAGGAGGTGCGCGCCACCGAGGCGCTGCCGTTCGAACTCGGCGAGGAGGTCGGTGAGCAGCCGTGGTCGCCGGCGGCGACCGCGCCCGACGCTGCGGTGTTGCGCGAGCTCAACCAACAGCTGCTGCACTGGCCGGTGGACTTCACGCCGCACCCGAAGGTGAAGGGCGTGCTCGGTCGCCGCGTCGACATGCTGGCCGGCAAGCTGCCGATCGACTTCGGCACCGCCGAGACGCTCGCGTTCGCGACGCTGGTGACCAACGGCGTGCCGGTTCGCCTCGCCGGCCAGGACTGCGGCCGCGGCACCTTCAGCCAGCGCCACGCCGCGCTCCACGACGCCAGCGACGCGCGCCGCTACGTGCCGTTGAACCACTTCGGCCACGGCCAGGCGCCGTTCGTCGTCGTCGACTCGCTGCTCAGCGAGGAGGCGGCGCTCGGCTTCGAGTACGGCTACAGCGTGGTGATGCCGCACGGCCTGACGCTGTGGGAGGGTCAGTTCGGCGACTTCTGCAACGGCGCCCAGATCCAGATCGACCAGTTCCTCGCCGCCGGCGAGTCGAAGTGGGGCCAGACCTCGGGGCTCGTGCTGCTGCTGCCGCACGGCTACGACGGCCAGGGCCCCGAACACAGCTCGGCGCGGCTCGAGCGCTTCCTGCAGCTCTGTGCCGAGAACAACCTGCGCGTCGCGGTGCCGTCGACGGCGGCGAGCTACTTCCACCTGCTGCGGGAGCAGGCGCTGCATGCGACGAAGAAGCCGCTGGTGGTGATGACGCCGAAGAGCCTGCTGCGGCAGAAGGAAGCCGGCTCCACGCTGGCCGAGCTGGCCGGCCGGCTGTTCCAGCCGGTGCTCGATGACGCCGCGGTCGAGGCGCCGGCCGCCGTGCGCCGCGTCGTCTGCTGCTCCGGCAAGGTCTACTACGATCTGCAAGAGGCCCGCGGCGACGACCGCAGCGTGGCGCTGGTCCGCCTCGAACTGCTCTACCCGTGGCCGGCGGCGGCGATGCGGGCGCTGCAGCAGCGCTACCCCAAGGCGGCCTTCGTCTGGTGCCAGGAGGAGCCGGCCAACATGGGCGCGTGGTCGTTCCTGCGCGATCGCCACGCCTGGTCGTTGGCGTCGACGCGCGCGCGCGCGGCGAGTCCGGCGACCGGTTCGTCGGTGCGGCACAAAGCCGAGCAGAAGGCCCTGGTGCAGAAGGCGCTGACCGGAGCCCTGGCGTGAGGACGCTCGCCGTCGGCCTCGCCGCGACGGTCGCCCTGGTCGGCGGCGTGGCGATGTGGACCGAGCCGGCGGCGGCCGGCGAACGGGCCCCCGCGGCGATGGCGGCGACCGAAGCGGCAGGCGAACCCCGCGCCGCGGCGCCGGCCGCTGCCGAGGCCGACCTCGCGCGCGCCCTGCTCTGGCTTCTCGGCGACGCGGCGGATGGCCGTTATGCGGCGATGGACCATGGCCAGCGGGCGGTGTTGCGGCGGCTCGTCGAGTGCTGCCTGCGGCGGCTGGTGCCGACCCAGGCGGCGGCCGAGCTCGAGCGTCTCGACGCCGGTGGCGAACAGCAGCTGCGCTTCGCCTGGCTCGGCAGCCGCGACCGCGACCAGGCCCACG
>JAEUHT010000038.1 GCA_016793265.1 Planctomycetota bacterium | reverse complement strand
CGTGGCGCGCGGCGAGCTGCTCTTCGAGCGCGTGTTCGAACGGGTAACAGCGCAGCAGTTCGACGTCGCGCCCGAGCCGATCGGCGAACGCCGCCCCCGGCGCGCGGCCCTGATTGCCGTCGAGGCGCAGGTCGACGCCAGGCCGCGCTGGCGGGAGGCCGGCGGCCGCGGTCGGCACGTTCGCCGCGGGGCGCGGCATCAGCGGCCACCGCGGCGGCTGCCGAGGAACTGCCAGATCGCCTCGAACTGCTGCGCGGCGTCGCCGCCCAGCACGTCGAGCAGGTTGGTGCGGCCCTTGTCGTCGGCGAAGCGCGGCATGCGCGCGTCGGCATCGAGCCGCGGCGGATCGGCGAGCCAACGGGTGTAGTACTCGTGCCGCAGGCGGCCGCGCGCCGTCAGCAGCTCGATGCCCTCGCGTTCGGGCACCTGCCGCGCCGGCCGGTCGCCGAGGGCGTGGCAGAGCACGCAGTCGAAGCCGGTGCCCTGGTTCACCAGGCGCTCGCCGAAGATCGCCGACTGCGCATCGACCGGCGTCGGCGCCTCATCCTGCGACCCGTAGCCGTGTTCGCGCACGAGCCCGGCCGCCATCGCCGCCCCGTGGCCTTGGTAGACCGGCATGCGCGCGGTCAGCCACGGCCGCGGCGACGGTTCCTTGCCGGTGACGAAGCGCTCGATCCACGACGGCTGCAGCTTGCTGCCGGTCCAGGTCAGCGCCGGCACGCCCTGCGCCACCGGGTCCTGGTCCTTCGGCAGCGGCGACGCAGCCGCGGTAGCCGAGAGCGCGCTCACCCGCGCCCACACCGACGCTTCGCCGTCGAAGCCGTGGCAGGCGACGCAACGATCGGCGACGACGTGGCGGCTGAAGAAGTCCATCGGCGCGCGGCGGAACGGGGCGGTGTCGGCATCGGCGAGGAACGCCTGCAGCGCCTGCCGCTGCTCGGCAGTGAGACCGTGGTCCGGCGCCGCCTTGGCCGCAGCACCGGTGCCGAGGCAGCCGCGCTCGGTCTTCAGCGTCGGCAGGCGCGGGAACGGCCGGTCGTCGAGCGGCAGGTCGAGGGCGTGGCAGAGGCCGCAGGCGTGCTTCTGGGCCAGCCGCTTGCCGCGCGCGGCGTCGCCGTGGCTCACCGGCAGGGGCGCCGGCGCCGCCGCCAGCAGGAAGGCCGCGAGCTGCTGCGCCGCCTCGCGTGCGAGCCGCAGGTCCGGCATGCGCACGTCGGGGTGGAAGCGGGCCGGCTCGACCAAGTACTCGACCAGCGCCGCCGGGTGCCACTTCTGCGCCACGAAGGTCAGCGGCAGACGATCGCCGAGGGCGGCGTCGGCCGCGCTCGCGCCGGGTGCCGCATGGCAGCCGACGCAGCCGAGCTGGCGGAAGCGTTCGGCGCCCTTGGCCGCGGCATCGGCCGCGAACGTCAGCGGGGCCGGCGCGCCGCCGAGTTCGGCCAGCCACGCCGCGAGGTCGCCACACTCGGCGGCCGACAGCGGCAGGCGCGGCATCGTCGCCTCGTGGCGGAACTGCCGCGGATCCTGCAGCCACGCCGCGAGCCAATCCTGGTGCGTGCGCGAACCGATCGTGCGCAGGTCCGGCGCCGCGTGGTCGAGCTCGGCGAACGCCGACTCGCCGATGCGCCGCGTCTCGTACTCGTGGCAGCGCGCGCAGCGCCGTTCGGCGAACAGCTGCAGGCCCAGGCGGCGCTGCTGCCCGGCGAGCACCTCCTCGTCGTCGGCCCTGTGCTGCAGCGACTCCGGCGCGATCGGCTCGAAGCCGAAGCCGGTGCCAGCCCAGTACAGGCGCAGCTGTCCCTCTCCGTTCGCCTGGCTCTCGAAGTGCAGCACGAGCTGGTTCTCGCCCTTCTTGAGCCGCGCCGGTTCTTTGCTCTCGAGCCGCGCCGTCCCACGCAAGGCACCGCCGAGCACCTGCTCGCCGTTGGCCTCGAGCCGCACCGACCCGCGGCCTTCGATGCGAAAGCGCACCCGGTCCCGCGCCGGCAGCGTCACCGTCGCCACGAAGGTGGCGCGGAACAGACCCGGTTCGAGGAACGGACTCGGCGTCTCCCCGCGCTCGACGGCGAGCGACAACAGGCGCGCCCGCTGGCTGATGCGCTGCGGTGGCGACCCCGGCGGCAGCACCCTCTCGAAGGTCACCTTGGCGCCGCGCGCGGTCGGGGCCTGCGGCGGCGCGCCCGCGGCGACCGCGGCGGTGGCGATCGCAACCAGCAAGGCGGGGACGATGACGCAGATCGCTCGCATGGGTGGCGCCCATCGTATGCAGCCGGCAGCGGGGCGCGCGTTCATTCCCGCGGCGATCGTGGGTCAGGCGCCGCGCCGGGCCACGCCGGCGGTGACGCAGAAGCGCAGCGCGTCCTCGGCCGACATCTGCAGCTCCCGCACCTGCGCCTTGTCGACGACCATGGTGAAGCCGCCGAGCTGGTAACTCATCGGCAGATACACCGCGACCTTGCCGGCGCCGATCTCGGGCAGGTCGTCGAAGTCGCTGCGGGTGAGGAAACCGACCTGCGCGAAGCCCTTCGCCACTTCGACCAGCACGACCTGGCGGAACGGCCGTTCGTCGGCACTGCCGAACAACCGCACGACGTCGACGATCATGCCGTAGATCGACTTCACCACCGGGATGCGTTCGAGCAGCCGCGTCACCAGCGAGTAGAGGTGCCGCACCAGGAACGAGTACATCAGCAGGCCGACCAGCAGCACGAGCGCGATCGACAACGTGAAGCCCATGCCCGGCCAGTAGCGCTCCGGCGGCAGGAACAGCAGTACCACGCTGCGCAGCAGCGACTCGCCGGCGACGACGGCGGCGTAGACGAGATAGCCGGTCAGGGCCAGTGGCAGGATCGCTGCCAGACCGCGGAAGAACAGCTTGGCCAGGACGCGCATACGCTGCATCGTGCCACCGCCGCCCCGACGCTGGCAAAGCCCGATGTCGACGCCCACAACGGCGCGCCAGAATCCTCGGGGGGTGTCTCGCCACCGCGACAACGGCGACCGGGATGATCTGCCCGGATGACGCCCGCTCGGGCGGAGTTGCACGGAAGTGGTCCCTTGCAGCCCCGACTCGCGCTGCGTGCGGCCGCCGGTATCCTTGTTGCTTGCGGCGCCGCCTCGCCGGCGCTCGCCGGCGCCAACCGGAGCAAACCCCAGATGCCTGCACGCCACCCCCTGCTCGTCTTCGCCTTCCTGACGGCCCTGATGACGGTGCCGCTGCAAGCGCAGCGGGGCAGTGGCGCCGGTTCGTCGTCGAAGCCGTCGCCGTCGAGTTCATCGCCGCGGTCGTCGCCGGCCCCAGCGCCACGGGCCTCGGCACCGGCACCGCGAGCCCAGGCTCCTGCCCCGCGCGTCCAGGCTCCCGCCCCGCGCGTCCAGGCACCGGCGCCGAGTCCGCGCGTCACGGCGCCGCAGCCGCGCGTGCAGCCCTCGACCCCACGAGCCACCCCGGCGCAGCCGCGAGTCAGCACACCCTCGCCGCGCCCGACGCCGACGCGCAGCTACACGCCGCCGCCGACGACGTCGCGTTCGTCGCCGGCGCGAGACAGCACCACGCCGACTTCCAGCACGCCCCGCACCTACCCCCAGCCCGGCACCACGGCCCCGTCGCAACCAACGCGCGGCTACACGCCGTCGACCCGCTCGACGCCGAAGCCGAGCCATGACGAACCCGCAGCGCCGCGCTACCAGCCGCGCCCGACCAACGACCGGGTGCAGCCCACGCCGGAGCGCCGCGAAGGCCAGGTGACCGAGCGCTACAGCTCGCGTGGTGGCGACCTCAGCACGCCGCGCAACCTCGACCGCAAGCCGGCGCCCGCCTCGCCGACGCGCGTCGCCGACACCACGCCGCGGGTGACGCACCGTTACGTGCCGCGCGACGCCACGCCGGCCGCGACCTCGACGCGCGGCACCCGCCAGCCCGTCGTCACCGGTGCCGTCGGCAGCAAGTCGACCGCGACCCGGGTGCAACCACCGGTCGTGCAGCACCGCACCTCGACGCCGCTCGTGCTCGCCACGACAAGGCAGAGCCACACGCGCGGCGGCGTCTGGAGCAACGCGGTCGGCGGCCATGTCAGCTCCCTGCGGTGTGGCACTTCGACCTGGAACGGCTTCTGGGACCCGTGGCGCCACCACGGCCACCACCACCGCTCCTACTGGTACGGCAGCAGCTGGCAGTACGGCTTCACCGGCGGCTGCGGTTCGATCTGGTGGTCGTTCCCGACCTGGCCGTGGTGGTACTACCGTTCGCTCTTCTGGAACACCGGCTACCGCAGCTGCTGGTGGGACAACTACACCTACCACAGCTCGCCGTACGCGACGTTCTGGTGGTACCCGACCACGACCTACTGCCCGACCTACCTCTACGTGCCGACCAGCGTCGTCGAGCCGGTGGTTGAAGAGCCGGCCCCGGCCGCCGCGGCGCCCGCCCCGGCAGCACCTGCCGCCGGCAGCACCGAGGTCCTCGTCGCCGGTTCCCTGGTCGGCCGCGCACGCAGCGACAGCCTTCCCGCCGGCAGCAGCGAGACCCTGGCGCTGGCCGCGAAGTACATCGAGCTCGGTGACTTCTACTTCCGCGCCGACCGCTTCGCCGCCGCGGCCGAGGCCTACGGCAAGGCCCGCCACTACGCGCCCGATGACGCCTCGGTGCATTTTGTGCTGGCTGATGCCGTGTTCGCCACTGGCGACTACCACTACGCCGCGTTCCTGATCGGCGAAGCGCTGCGCCTCGACCCGCGGCTCGCCGCGGCGGAAGCCGACAAGCGCACCTTCTACAGCTCGGCCGACGTGTTCGAGTCGCAGCTGGCGGCGCTCGACCATTACCTGGAAGAGCGCCCCTACGACGCCCAGGCACAGCTCGTGCGCGGCTACAACCTCACCTTCAGCGGCAGACGCGCGGCGGCCACGCTGGCCTTCCAGCGCGTGCTCGAGATCGAAGCCGAGAACCGCGCCGCGAAGACGTTCCTCGACGCCTTGACGGCAACGCCCGCCGGCGCCGAGGCGACTCGCTGACCCACTGGGGTAGCCGGAAAGCCACCCCGGTCCGTGGTCGCCTGCGGGCCGGCGCGCTGCTACGCTCGCCGCCGATGGCTCGCAGAATCGACACCTATCTCCAGGATCTCGTCCCCGAAGACAAGTTCGCGTTCTACGAAGCGGTGCGCGACTTCAGCGACGCCGAAGTCGCCCCGCACCTGCTGAGTTGGGAGCGTGAGCACCGTTTGGTGCCGGACTCATGCATCAAGGCAATGGGCGACATGGGCCTGTTCGGCCTGCCGATCGCGGAGCAGTACGGCGGCCAGGGTGGCGACCACCTGGATCTCTGCCTGATGGGCCTGGCCCTCGGCTACCACAGCCAGTCGGTGGCGGTCACGCCCGGCGCAGCGCTGTCGCTCGGCGCCAAGCCGGTGCAGCTCTGTGGCTCCGAGGCGCAGAAGAAGGCCCACCTGCCGGCGCTGGCGCGCGGCGAACGCATGTTCGTGTTCGGCCTGTCCGAGCCCGGCCGCGGCAGCGACGCCGCCAACCCGCAGGTGACCGCCGTCAAGAAGGGCGACCGTTGGGTCATCAACGGCGAGAAGTGCTGGTCGACGAACGCGCACTGGGCGAGCCACGTCGTCGTACACGCGTTGACCGCGCCGAACGCGCCGAACGGCAGGCGTTCGACCTGCTTCATCGTGCCGATGCAACAGCAGGGCGTCTTCTACCAGGAGATGAAGGGCAAGAAGGCGTGGGAGCAGTCGTCGACCGGCTCGATCATGTTCGAGAACGTCGAGGTGCCGCACGACGCGATCCTCGGCACCGAGAACGACGGCTTCAAGGTGATGGTGACGACGCTCAACGGCGGCCGCCTGTTCGTCGCCTCGCTGGCGCTGGCCTCGCTCGCCTTCGCGCTCGACAAGTGCCGCGTCTACGCCGAGGAGCGCATCCAGTTCGACGACAAGCCGATCGGCCGCTTCCAGCGCGTGCAGGACGTCATCGTCGACATGGACATCGCGCTCGAACGCGGCCTCACCTGGCTCGTGCACTGCTGCCGCCGCTACGAGGAGAACAAGCTGACGCGCGAACAGGCGGCCAAGATCAAGGTCGACTGCAGCCGCACCGCCAGCGACCTGATGCTGCTGGCGATGGAGATCTGCGGCGGCGTCGCCTGCTTCGACGAGTTCGGCCTGATCCGCCACCACAACGACCTGTTCGTGACGCGCGTCGGCGAAGGCAGCAACTTCGCGCTGAAGGACCTGATCGTGCGGCCGCTGCGGCAGGCGTGAGCCGCCCGCGCCGCGTCGGGTCGCGGCCGAGACGTCAGCGCACGAAGACGCCGCGCAGCGCCATGTCCGCGGTCGCGGCGACGCTCCAGTCGGCGTCCTGCAGCGCCGCCACCAGCACGTCGACGGCGGCGTGCGCCTGGGGCCGGCCGAGCGCCCACAACGCCGCGAGGCGCGTGTTGCGATGGCCATCGCTCGCGAGTTCACGCAGCGCCGCGAGCGTCGCCGGCGTCGATGGCAGCAGGCCGAGCACGTGGGCAGCCGCGGCGCGTACGGTGGCGTCCTGGTGCCCGGCGAAGCCGAGCACCCACTCTGTCAGCGTGCCTTCCTCACGCCACGGGCGCCGCTCGTCGCCCGCCGGTGGCGCCGCCCGCGAGGCCCACAGCAGCCTGGTCAGTTCGCCGATGTACGAGCCGGCCGTCCACCGGGTCCACGGCGCTTCGACCCGGCACAGCTCCGGCCAGCGCCGGCGCAGGTAGCAGTCGAGCACGTTCGTCTCCGGCGACTCGGCCATCGCCGTCATCGCCGCAGCCGACAGCGTTTTCGCCTGCCAGAGCTGCACGGCGGCGACCTGGCGGGTGCCATCGTCGCCTTCGCGCAGCGCCCGCAGCAGCAGCGGCTCGGCCGCCGGGCCGATCGCGGCGAGGCCGGGCACGAGCTCGCGCCGGCGGTGCTCCGGCCAGATCGTGAACGCAGAGTCGAGTTCGGGCAGCGCCGGCGCCGCCGCCGGCCCCATCGCCAACACGGCCGCCGTCGCCTCGCGGCGCACGAACTCATCAACGTCGTGCAGGCACGGCAGGATCGCCGCGAGTGCCGGTGCCGCCGCGGCGCCGATGCCGCGCAAGGCCATCAACGCGCGCAGCCGGTCGTTGCGGTCGTCGCTGGCCAGCAGGCGACGCAGCTCGGGCAGCTTCACCACGCCGGCCGCACCGACGAAGCAGAAGCGCGTCACCAGCACCCACTCACCGGGCCACGGCGACGGCAGCGGGGCCACGAAGCCGGGCCACAGCGCGTCGACCGCCTGTCCGGGAGCGATCGCCGCCAGCGCCGCCACGGCCGTGAGCACCTGGTTCTCGAAGCGCATACGTTCCCCGTGCTCGCCGCGGCAGGGCTGTGTGACGAAGCGCACGAGCGGCGCCGCGGCGACCTCGGCGGCCGCCGGGCCGATCCCGGCGAGCGCCGCGACGGCGACGTCGATCCTCTCGGCGTCGTCGAGCCACGGCACCAGCGCCGGCGCGATCGCGGCTGCGTGCGGGCCGAGCTGCTGCACCACGCCAAGGGCGTCGCCGCGCGTCGCCATCGCCGCCAGCAACGGCACGAGCTCGCCCACGATCGGCGCCGCGGAGGCCCCCAGCGGGGCGACCCGCTGCAGCGCCCACTGCCGCACCACGACGCGCGCGTCGCCCAGCCACGGCTCGAGCTCCGCCGGCGTCGGCTGGGCCACCGCGTGCGCGGCCCACAGCCGCACCGCGTCGTGTCGATCGCCGCGCGCCGCGCGCAGCGACGGGGCCCGGGTGGCGCCGATGCGCACCAGCGTGAACGTGGCCCGCCAGCGCTCCCGGTCCGCCGCCGCCGGCAACATCGCATCGACGTCGGGCATGGCCGCCGCCGCGTCGTCGCCGAGCATCGCCAACGCCACCAACGCCGCGCGCGCCGTCGCCCGTTCGTGCAGCAGCAGCACGAGGTCCGGCACCAGCGCCGCGCCGGGCCAGCCCCGTTCCCGATGCTGCAGGGTCGCCTGCATGCGTTCGATCACGGCGGCCGGCACCCCCGCCGCGCGCCAGGTGGCGAGCTTCGCCCCGACGAACTCGAACACGCCGGGCGGCCAGCTGCCGATGCCGTGCAGCGCCAGCGCTGCCATCTCGGCGACGCCCTCGTCGGCATCCTCGGCGACGACGCGCATCAGGTCGGCGACGGCGGCCTGGTAGGGCTGCCCCAGGTCGAACGGCCGCGGCACTGCCAGCCCCGCCGCCGCCGCCAGCCGCACCTCGGCATCCGGCGACTGCAGCAACTGCCGCAGCTGCGCGACCGGGCTCTGCTCGGGCACCATCTGCGCCGCGAGCGTCGCCGTGCACCAGTGCACCACCACCACCACGATCGAAAGCCTGCGCATGCGTCAGCGAGCCTCGGGTCGCACCACGAACTCACGCGGGCCAAGCCACCCGGCGAGCGGCCGATCGTCGACCAGGATCAGCCGGTCCGAGGGACCCGCGTGCCGACGGAACCATACCGCCAGCACGCGCACCACCGGCGGCAACCCGACCCGCAGCGCCGGGGCCGCGGCCGGCACTTCGACCTGCCCATCACCGCGCACGACGAGGCCACGCACGACGTTCTGCGTGTAGACCTGGAACGCCAGCGGCGCGTCGACGAGGCCGAGGTGGAAGCCCACCGGCAGCAGCACGAACAGCGCCGCGGCGAGGCGCGCAGGCCGTTGCGCGAGCAGCCGTTCGCCCGGTCGCGGCACCACCCACGCCACCACCATGAGCGTCGCGTTCCACGGCCAGACGGCGGGATTGACGTCGCGGCAAAGCGGCGACAAGAAGCCGAGGATGCCGAGGTGCAGCAGCCCGCCGGCGAACGCCGCGCGACGCCGCCAGCGCGGCAACAACAGACCGAGCCCACACAGCACCTCGGCGGTCGTGATCACGGCCGCGAGCCCGATCGTGAAGGTGCCGGCCGCGGCATCGATGGCTGCCGCGCCACCGAGCAGCCAGTTGCCGCCGACGGTCAGGAAGCGCGCGCTGGTCAGCTTGCCGAACCCGGCGAAGAACCACAGCGCCGCGAGGTGCAGCGTGATGACGGCCGCAGCCCGGCGCCGTGGCCACGCCGCCAGCAGCAGCAGCGCCAGCGACAGCACCTGCGGCTGTTCGCGGGTCTGGTCGATCAGGATCGCCAGCGCCAACAGGAGCCAGTGCACGAGCGTCGCCAGCACCGGCCAGCGCAGCACGGCGAGGCACGACAGCAGCAACAGCCAGCCAAGGTCGAACCGCGGCCCCGGCACCAGCGGCAGCGCGTCGTCGCGCGCGTTCCACAACGGCCAGGTGACCACGATCGTCGCCACCTGCCCGACCACCACGGCGAGGCGCTGCGGCAGCGGCGGCAGGGGCTCGGGAGTCGGCACGGTCCCGGCTACTTGAAGAAGCCGGCTTCCTTGTATTCGTAGAAGACGCGCACGAAGTCGTGCATCTCGCGGCGGAAGCGCTCGCCGAACGACAGCACGAGGATGTGCTCGACGATGCGGCGCGTGGCCTGGGCGGCGACCGCGTCCTCCTTCTTCTGCGCCTGTTCGCGCTCCTTGCTCTTCACCGGCCCCGGACCGTCGGTGACCTGGAACGTCACCTCGACGAACACACCGCCGCCGGCCTTGGCGATGGCCTGGAAGTCCGTGCGCATCTGCTGCTGCGAGTCGAGGAACTCGCGCACGCCGGGCTTGCCGCGGAAGCTGTCGGGCAGGTCGAGGAAGACGCCGATCGCCGAGGTCAGGAACGGCTTGCCATCCGGTTTGCCGGTCACCGGCTTGCCCGGCACGCTGCCCGGCGACTCGAAGGCCAGCCGCGCCCACTCCAGCACGCGCTGGCGATCGTCGTCGTGTGGCGGCGCATCGCCGATCAGCACGACGATGCGGTTGGCGTCCTTCTTCCAGCCGTTCTTCTCGTCGAGCGCAGTCGCCAATCCGCCGAGCACGGCCTCGGGCAGGTCGCCGCCGCCGTCGGCGCGCAGGTCACCGAGCGCCTTCTGCACCGAGGTCACGTTCTTGGTGAACGGCAGCAGCACCTTGGCGCCGGGTTTGCCGAGCTCGCCGTAGTCGCGGTAGTGCACGAGGCCGAGCCGCAGCTTCGGCGACAGGCCGTCGAGGATGTCGACCATCTGGCCGAGCGCGGCACCGAGCGCGTCGATGGTCGGCTGCATGCTGCCGGTCGAGTCGATGCAGAGCATCATGTCGAGGCCCGACTGGTAGAGGTCGAACGCGCGCTGCGCCGCCGCCGTCGTGCCGCCGCCAGCGGCCGCCGCCGGGTCGCTGCGTGGGCTCCAGGGCTCCGGTTGGTGGATCTCCTTGTTGCCGCTCCACCACTTCGTGAAGGCGGCGCGGTCGCCGGCGCCGGCCTTCGGCACCAGCCGCGCCAACGCTTCGAGCACGCGCGACCGCAGCAGGTCGTTGCTGCGCGCGAGTTGCCGCACGATCAGCTCGTCGAGCAGCTCCGGCGTCGCCAGCGTCGGCAGCAGGGCCGGGTCGCTGCGCAGCAGCGTCTCGACGCCGAACGCGCACAGCCGCAGGTCCTTCGCCCGCAGCGCCTCCAGCACCATGCTCACCCCGGCCGGATGCCACCACTGGTTCAGCGACAGCAGCACGACCGCCTTCTGCACCCAGTGATCGGCGGTGGTGAAGCGCGCGCACAGCGCCTCGGTGGTGTCCTTGCCGAGTGCCGGCGCCGGCGGCAGTTCGGGCTTGGCCTGGGCGAACGCGGCGGCCGCGAGCAGCAGCGCCGACAGGGTGGAACGTGGGGTCATCGGGGTCGCGGGGCCGCCGCAGTCTACCAACCCCCACGATCCCCCGGCGCGCTACTTGCCCTTGGCGAGGTTCTCCACCTGATCGACGAACGGCTGCAGCGCCTCGCGCGGCTTGACCTGCTGCGCGCGCTTCAGCAGCGGCAGCGCCTCGCCGTACTTGCCCTGGCCGACCAGCAGCTGCGCGTGGCGGTACTTGGCGTCGGCCTCGAAGGCCGGGATGTTGGCGGCGCGTTCGAAGCGGAACACGGCCTGCTCGGGCTTGCCGCTGCGCGCGTAGTGCTGGCCGAGCAGGATCAGCGCGTCGCCGTCGAGCGGGTCCATCAACACCACCTGCTCCAGCACCTTGGCCTGCTCGTCGTCCTTGCCGGTGTTCAGCGCCAGCCGCGCGCGCAGCTTGAGCAGCTCCTTCTGCACCGCCGGGTCGAGGCGGCCGGCGTAGGCGACCTCGATGCTGGCGATCAGGTGTTGGCTCGGCTCGTTGGCGTTGTGGGCGGCGAGCGCCTTGGCGGCGCGCACGGCGCGCTCGGCGGTGCCCTTCTTGTCCAGCGCCACCGCCCGTTGCCAGGCGTCGGCGGCGAGCTCGAACTGCTCGTCGTTGACGTAGATGTCGCCGAGCATGGCGAGGCTCTCGGCGGTCGCCCGGCCCATGCCGTCGACCAGCTCGAGGTTCTCGGCGGCGCGGCGCGTCTCGCCCATGCCGACGAAGGCGTTGGCCTGCAAGAGCCAGAGGTCGTGGCGCTCGGGGTGCTGCCCGATCAACGCCGCACACAGCTCGGCCGCCTCGGCGAAGCGGCGCTGCTTGAAGAAGGTGCGGGCGAGGCCGAGCCGACAGTCGACGGACGCCGGGTCCATCAACCCCGCCATGCGGAAGGCGGACTCGGCGGCGATCTCGTCGACGGTGTTG
>JAEUHT010000027.1 GCA_016793265.1 Planctomycetota bacterium | reverse complement strand
GGTGCACCTTCGCCGCCTCCGGGCTCATCGCCGACTCGGCGAGGCGCTTGGAACGGGCTTTGGCAGCCTTGGCGGCGGCCAGGATCTCGGGGTCGGTGGCGGTCGGTTCGAGGCCGAGTTGGTCCCGCAGCGTCTCTCGGTTCATGGCAGGGTGTTTGACCCTGCGGATTCGCGCCGCGCAAGGACCAACGCCCTACCCGCACCCTCTGCGACCGGAGTCGCGCTCGCGATTGGCGGACCGTCGATTCCCTCCGCTGACGGCCACCCGAGAACGGGCAACTTGGCCGCTCAGGGCAGGAATGGGCGGCCGCTGCGGCTGGTGCGCGCCGGGCCCGTTCCTAGACTGCCGCGATGCCACTCGCGGACCTCGACACCCCCCGCACGCTGCAGCTGCTGTCGCGGATCATGGAGTTCGAACTCGCCGGTGTGGTGCGCTACACGCACTACTCGCTGATGGTGACGGGGCCGAACCGCATCCCGATCGTGCAGTTCATGAAGGCGCAGGCCGCGGAGTCGCTGCTGCACGCGCAGCAGGCGGGCGAGCTGCTGACCGGCCTCGGCGGCCACCCGACGCTGCAGATCGCCGAGATCGACGAGACGCACCGCCACACCGTCGGCGACATCCTCGCCGAGAGCGCGGCGCACGAGGTGCTGGCCCTCGACCTCTACAAGGACCTGCTCGCCGTGGTCGAGCATTCGAGCGTCTACCTGGAGGAGTTCGCGCGCACGCAGATCGCGGCCGAGGAGATGCACGCGCTGGAGCTGCGCAAGATGATGCGCGACATCGGCGTCGAGCAGGCCCACCCGCCGCAGCCCAGGCCGCGCCGGCCGCGCGCGACGGCGGGCAAGCCGGGCAAGCGCACGCGGCGCCGGCGCTGAGCCGGGCCGCTGCGCGCCGCCAGCGCTGGCCGGCCGCCTACAGGCCGACCGTCAACAGGCCGTGGATGATCAGGCCGATGACGATGACGCCGATCGTCAAGGCGATGGTGCCGAACACCGTCGCCGCGCGGCGCGCGAACGGCGTCGGCGGGTCGACCAGGTACTTGTCGAGTTCGCCCTTCGCGACCAGCTCGTCGTAGAGGCCAGGCTTGTCGGCCTTGAGCTCTTCGACCGTCATGCGCCCCGTGAACACGACGCGGTCCATGGGGAACTTCTCCGGCCGCATGTGCGTGTTGAAGAAGTGGATCGTGAAGATGAAGCCCGTGGCGAGCAGCGCCTCCTCGCTGTGGATGATGGTCGCGACGTTGATGATCCAGCCCGGCAGGAACAGCGTGAACGCCTCCGGGAACCACAGGATCAGGCCCGACAGGCCGATCACGCCGACGCCCCAGAACACCGCGAAGTAGTCGAACTTCTCCCAGTAGGTCCACTTGCCGTAGCGCGGGCGCGGGCCGAGGCCGAAGAACCACTTGAAGGTGCCGATCATGTCGGTGACGTCGCGCCAGCGCGGCGTCATCGAGTCGGGCCCGGTGAAGAACTGCACCGCGCTCTGGCCGCTCTTGCGGAACTTCTGCACCAGATCGTAGATGTGCAGCACGAAGTAGAGGAACGTGATGCCCGCGCAGACGCGGTGGATCCAGCCGGCGACGATGGCGCCGCCGAGCACGTCGGCGAGCACACGCGCCCAGGCTGCCTCGGAGAACTTCAGCGCCATGCCGGTCAACGCCAGCCCGAGGAAGCTGGTGATGATCATCACGTGCAGCATGCGGTTCCACGGCGTGAACCGCTGGTACTCCTTGGCGCCCGGCGTCGGCGTGTGCAGGCGGTGCTGCCGCCGCAGCTGCCACGACTTCGGCAGCCAGGCGATCAGGTGCAGGCCGAAGAAGCCGAAGGTGCCGATCAGGAGCCACGTCATGGCCATGAAGGCCCAGTAGAGCTGCGGGTGGTTCTCCTTGTCGGAGTGCGTGGCGTGGGCCAGGAAGCCGGTGAAGCCGACGTTCGAGTTCGGGTGGCACTGGGCGCAGGTGCCGACGATGTGGTCCGCGTGCAGCGTCGACCCTTTGGCGTCCTTCGGCAGGATGCCGTGCGAACCGTGGCAGTCGTGGCAGCGCGCCGCGACCTCGTTGCCGAGCTTCGACGCCTTGCCGTGGTAGGTGTCGAAGTAGGTCTCGGTGATCTCGGCGTGGCACTTGCCGCACTGGTCGACGATCGTCTGCCGGAAGCCCGGCAGGTCGGTGCGTGCGACCGAGTGCGCGGTGTGGCAATCGTTGCAGTCCGGCAGCTTCGGCTGGCCGGGCCCCGGCTTGTAGTCCGGGTTGGCCTCGCGCGAGTGCACGCTGTTGCGCAGGTGCTCGTGGATGCCGTCGTGGCACTTGCCGCAGGTGTGCACGATGTTCTCGGGCGCCACCGTCGAAGCCGGGTCCGCGGGCGGCAGCTCCATGTGCGCCGAGTGGCAGTCGACGCAGTTTGCCGACGCGATCAACCCGGACTCGAGCAGGCCCTTGCCGTGCACGCTGTCGCGGTAGTGTTCGATCTTGCCCTTCTCGGTCTCCGGCGTGCGCAGCGAAGCGTCGCCGCCGTCCTTGTGGCAGTTCGCGCACAGGTCCGGCACGTTGCGGCGGTGTGTCGGTCCGGCCTGGATGGCGTGGCGCAGCTCGGCCGGGGCCCCGGCCGGCACCGCGCTCTCCAGGATCGTGTGCGAGCCGTGGCACGACACGCAGGTTGGCGCCTCCTTCTCCCCCTTCTTGGCCAGCGAGCCGTGGATGCCGCGCTCGTAGTGCGACACCTGCTGTTCGTGGCAGGCCGCGCAGTTGACCTTCTGCACGGTCTGGCAGGGGCGGCCTTCACGGACCGGCCTGACGCCCGAGTGGCACTGCGCGCAGGCGACCTGGTTGCGTGTATGCACCGAATGCGCCGACAACTTGCTGTCGACGAACAGCGCCTTCTTGCCGGTGCGCTGCGTGATGCCCTCGTCGCCGTGGCACTGCATGCACTCGCCGTCGCTCATGCCGGTGCCGTAGGGCGTGCTGCGATGGCCGTGCGGCTGGTGGCAGTCGACACACAGCGGCACCGCGCCGGGCACGCTCCACAGCTCGACCGCGACGATGCCCTTGTGGATCTCCTCCTTCGAGTTGTGGCACTGCGCGCAGCCGTCGTTGACCTTGTCCTTGTGCGTCAGCGACTTGGTGTCGGTGTGCGGCAGCACGCCGTGGCCCGAGTGGCACGTCACGCAGTTGGGCGCCACTTTGAGCCCCTGCTTGAACAGGCCGGGGCCGTGGATGCTGTCCTTGTAGCGCGCCTCGACCTGGTCGCGCGTCAACGCCCCGCCGCGCTCGACCTTCTGCCCTTCGGCGTGGCACACCGAGCAGGTGGCCGGGATGTTCAGGGTGTAGACGGGCGACGTCGACTCCGAGCGCTTGCCGATGAAGTGGCTGCCGTGGCAGTCCTGGCAGCGCGGCGCGTTCAGGTTGCCCTCGGTGACGCCCTTGCCGTGCGTGCTGCCCCAGTAGGCCGCCATCGACTCGATCTCCGGATCGTGGCAGTTGCCGCACTCGGCGGCCTTCAGCTTGCCGCCCTTGTGCGGGAAGTCCTTCACGCCGTCGAGCTCGGTGTGGCAGGCGATGCAATCCACCGACGCGTGCACCGAGAGCTTGAAGCGCTCGGCGTCGAAGAACATCGGCACGGTCTTGCCGTCGCGCTCGGCGGTCAGCTCCGGATCCTCATGGCAACCGAGGCAATCGCTGTTCTCCTGGGCGGCCAGGGAACTGCACAGCAGGAACACGAAGAGCCAGCAGGTGCTGGCGATCTTCGCCGGGGTCGCGAACAGCGACGCAAGCATGGGTCAGGCTCCTTTCGGGCAACGCGGTCCGCGAGCGACCGGGACTACTGGTCTTCGAGGCCGAACTTCTTCAGGACGTCGGGGTCCTTGTCACGGTCCGCCAACATGGTGTGGCAGGTGCCACAATCCGCCGAGATGGACTCACCTTCCTCGTCTTCGTGCATGCCGTCGTGGCAGCGGAAGCAGCCGGTCGGCTTGTCGTCCATCGAGACATGGCCTTGGAACTGCGGGTAGGTGCCCCAGGTGATGGCCATGTCCGGGTGGATGTTGCGCCGCCAGATCGCCGTGAGCGCGACGCTGGCCTTCTGCACCAGCTCCTGCTGCGCCGCGGTGACCTCACCACGCTGGCGGTAGAAGTCCATCAGGTGCTTCTGGATGCCGTCGCCAGCGTTGTCGCGGGTCCAGCCCATGCGCAGCGCCTCGATGCTGACCTTGCGCACGAACGGCAGCTCGCGGGAGATGCGCCCTTCGGTGATGGCGCGATCGAGCGCGATCTCGGGGTCCTGGAAGCTGTGGCTCGGCTGGTTGTGGCAATCGAGGCAGTCCATCGTGCGCACCTCGCCCTTCGGCGGATTGGCGCGGTCGACGCCCTCGCTGACGAACACCCGCTCCTTGCCGTCCTTGCCCTTGAACTTGACCCAGGGGATGTCGCGCCTGCGGTCGTCGGTGGCGATGTAGGTGACCTCGTTGTCCTTGTGCACGTGCCAGTGGATGCCCATCGCCTTGCCGTCCGGACGCACGCCGCCGGTCTTCAGCACCAGCGCCGTCGTCGACATCGTGCTGGTCTCGTCGTTCTCGTAGTGACGGCGGATGACCATGCGGTCGCCGGAGAACTTCTCGGGCCAGTGGCACTGTTCGCAGGTGTCACGCGCCGGGCGCAGGTCGTGCACCGGCGTCGGGATCGGCTTCTGGTAGCTGTCGAACATGACGGCGAGCACCTGGCGCAGGCCCGAGATCTTCGCCTTCACGAACCACGAAGCGCCGGAGCCGATGTGGCACTCGACACAGGCGACGCGCGCGTGCGGCGAGTCGATGTAGGCCTCGTAGGTCGGCGACATCACCTTGTGGCAGAGCGTGCCGCAGAACTCCTGGCTGTCCATGTAGTGCAGCGCTTCGTAGCCACCGGTGCCGACGACCGAGAAGTTGACGAGCGTCAGCACGGCGAGCAGTCGCACCAGGCGCATCGGCTTCTCCTGCACCCGCGCCAACCGCTCCTTCATCTGGCTGCGGTAGAGGAACCAGCCGACCGGCATCATCGCCAAGCCGGTCATGAACAGGCCCGGCACCACCACGAAGACGAACAACCCGGCATACGCACTGTGGTGCGAGCCGTGCATGCCCATGTACACCCACGAGGTGACGAACACCATGAACGACAGCGTCGTCAAGATGGCGCCCGCCCAGGAGATCCAGTTCGAACGGAGCAGATGGAGGAAGCGGCGCATCGGGGCCTCGGGGTCGCAACGACTGCTGGTCAGGGGTCTTTCAAAAGCGAGCCCGACTGCACGCGAGCAGGGCGACGCTCGAATTCGGAGCGCGCATTCCACCGTCGGCCCGGCGCGATGCAATGCTCCTTGCGAGACCATGATCCGGGCCTACTGCGAACCCGTACGAGGGCCGAGTTCGTAGCCGCCGTCTGGCCACCGCCACCAACACCTAGGCCGCAGACCCCGGTCCGGGCAGAAGCCCGCAGGCGCTGACCTGCGAGGCGGCGCGCGAGGCAGAACGCCACCACCTCACGTTGCACGCGTCCGCGCCGCGCAGCTACCGTGCGCGACTTGCCGCCGATCCGCACCAACGAGTCCCCCGCTGCCGACCCGCGACGCTTGGCATTGCGCCTCGTCGCCGGCGCCTTCGCCGTCACGGCACTCTGGCTCGTGGTGCTGGGCTGCATCGACTGCCACGGCGGCGGCCGCATCGACTGGACCGAACTCGGCCGCTCGGTCGACCCCTTCAACGCCATGGCGCCGAACTAGCGCCGACGCGGCGGTCCGGAGCTCCGGCCGCCACTCCTGCTGGCCATGCAATTCCGGATGCAGTGCTCCATTGATACAC
The DNA here is from genome assembly GCA_016793265.1 of Planctomycetota bacterium. Classification (GTDB taxonomy): domain Bacteria; phylum Planctomycetota; class UBA1135; order UBA1135; family UBA2386; genus JAEUHT01. The sequence continues at coordinate 3,025 of JAEUHT010000027.1, read as the reverse complement.
TGCACCCCCCATGGCCTGCCAAACGATCGTATCGTTCCTGACCGCCGACCACCGCCACTGCGACGAGCAGCTCGCCAACTTCGAGGCGCTCGTGCAGCAGCGCACCTGGCCAGCGGCGCAGGCCGCGTGGCGCAGCTTCGAGCAGGCGACGCGCTGCCACTTCGACCGCGAGGAGCAGGTGCTGTTCCCGGCCTTCGAACGCGCGACCGGCCACGCCGGTGGCCCGACCATGGTGATGCGCATGGAGCACGAGCAGATGCGCGCGCTGCTCGGGCCGCTGGCGACGGCCGTGGCGGCGCACGACGAGCGCCGCTGCCTCGACCTGTCGGAGTCGCTGATGCTGCTGATCCAGCAGCACAACATGAAGGAAGAGCAGGTGCTGTACCCGATGTGTGATCAGGTGCTCGGCGAGCCGGCGGCGATGTGCCGCCAACTCGAGGCCCTGCGTCCCGACCAGGGCTGAGCCGTGCGCGCGCGTGTGCTCGACACCAGCGGCCTCGAACCGCCGCAGCCGATGCAGCAGGTGCTGGTCGCGCTGGGGGAACTCGCCGCCGACGAGTACCTGGTGATGCAGCATCGGCGCGAACCGCTGCCGCTCTACCCGATGCTGGCGCGGCTCGGCTTCTGCCACCGGGTGCGCCGCGGCCGCACGACCACGTTCGAGGTGGTGATCTGGCGCGCTACCGATCCCGAACCACCGGGCTCGCCGTGACCGACCTGCCGCGACCACTCGGCGCTGCCGTCGCCATCGAGAACGTCGGCATCGGCGCGCTCGGCCAGGACGACCTGCCGCCGCTGCACGTGCCGATGCGCTTCTTCGTCACCGCGGCGCTGTTCGGCCTGCTGGCGGGCGCGGTCTGGCTGGTGCACGGCGAGGCTTCGTTCGGCGACCGCTACGCGCCGTCGATGTTGGCTGCCGTACACCTGCTGACGCTCGGCTGCTACACGATGGTGATGTTCGGCGCGCTGTTCCAGGTCGTGCCGGTGCTCGGCGGCGGCGGCCTGCCGCGGGCGCGCCTCGTCGCCGCCCTGGTGCAGCCGACCCTGGCCGCCGGGGCGGCGAGCCTCGCCTTCGGGCTCTCCCGCGGCGACCGCACCGCGCTGCTGCTGGCGCTGCTGCTGCTCGGCATCCCCTTCGCCGTGTTCGTGCCCGCCGTCGGCGGCAACCTGCTGCGCCGTCGCAGCCGCGCGCTGCGACCGCTGCGGCTGGCGATGCTCTGCTTCGTGCTCACCGTCGGGCTCGGCGCCACGCTCGCCGGCGCGCTGGCCTGGCCGGCGGCCGGCCTGCCGTTCCGCACCGTGACCAACCAACACGCGGCGGCCGGCGGCCTCGGCTTCGCGCTGCTGCTGATCGTCGGCACCAGCCAGCAGGTGGTGCCGATGTTCCACGTCACGCCCACCTTCAGCCGCGCGGCCATGCGCTTCGTGGCCCCCGGCATCGCCGTCGGCCTCGGCCTCCAGTGGCTGCCGGGCCTCTCGGTCGTCGGCACGCTCGTGCTGGTGGCCGCCGGCCTGTGGCACGCCGGTGAGACGCTCTGGTTGCTCGCCGCGCGGCGGCGGCGGCGCAAGGACCCGGCGGTGATGGCCTGGCAGATCGGCCTCGCCAGCGTCGCCGCCGCGCTGCTGCTGGCGGCACTCGACCTGCTCGGCCCGGAGGCGCCGGTGCAGCTCGCGCTCGGCGCCCGCCGCGAGCTGCTGCTCGGGTTGCTGTTCGGCTTCGCCGGCGTCGGCACGATCGTGTCCGGCATGCTGACGAAGATCGTGCCGTTCTTGGCCTTCTTGCACCTGCAGCGGCGGTGCCTCGCCGCGCGGGCGCCGTTCCCGGTCATGCCGACGATGGAGGCCCTGCTGTCGCGGCGCATGGCGTCCTTGCAGGTCGTGAGCCACGTGGTGGCAGCGGCGCTGGTGGTGACGGCGACCCTGCGGCCGGGCCTCGGCGGCCTCGCCGGCGCGGCGACGACGGCGGCGTTCGCCGTGCTCGGCCAGAACCTCGTCACCGCGTGGGCACGCCATCGGCGCGCCGCGACGGCGATCGACCGCGCCGCGGGCACCGCCGCGGCCGGCGCCTAGCGCACCGCCCGCACGACGAGGCATGCTGCTCTCGGGCGCGAACTCGACGACCGCGCGTGTTTCACGCCGCGGTCGACGTCGTCATCGCCGACGATCGGCGGGTGCCTGAGCTGCACGGCGATCGCAGGGCAGCCGCGGTGCGGGTGGCCCGATATGGTGCCGCCATGCCCGGAACCCGCCTCGCGCCCCTGTTCTCGCTGCCGCTCTTGGTGCTCGCCCTGCGCGCCCAGGACCTCGACGCGGTGGACCTCGTCTGGCGCACGCCGTGCACCGGCCCCGAGCAGTCGATGCCGATCGGCAACGGCGAGGTCGGCTGCAACGTCTGGTGCACCGCCGACGGCGTGCTGCACGGCTACGTCGCGCGCACCGACAGCTTCTCCGAGGCCTCGCGGCTGTTGAAGCTCGGCGCCTTCGAACTGCGGCTGCGGCGGCCCGACCCAGGGGAGTTCTTCGAACAACGGCTGCGGCTCGGCGACGGCGCGATCTGCGTGACGATCGGCGAGGGCCCGGCGCGTGTGGCGGCGACCGTGTTCGTCGACAGTGGCGCCGACGTCGTGCACCTCGTCGTCGACAGCGAGGTCGCGCGCAGCGGCGAGCTGCGGCTGCACAGCTGGCGCCAGAGCGAACGGCGGCTGCAAGGCGACGAACTTGCGTCGAGTTGGACGATGAAGGACGCCCCCGCCGAGGTCGAGGTCATCGAGTCCGCCGACGTGCGCGAGGCGCCCCGCGAGCTGCTGGGACCCGACGGCGGCGCCGCGCTGCTGCTGCGCCACGGCAACCAGAGCTCGGTCGTCGCCTTCACGGCGGCCCGCCCGGGCCTGCCTGCCGACGCCGTCGCCGACCTGCTGCTCGGCCGCACCTTCGGCCTCGTCGCCGTCGGGGAAGGTGCCGGCTTCGGCTCGTCGCCGGACCTGGAGCAACTGCCGCTGGTCGCCGGCAACCGGCAGCAGCACAA
>JAEUHT010000023.1 GCA_016793265.1 Planctomycetota bacterium | reverse complement strand
GAACGGCTCGCCGCCGCCCCGCTGGCCGAGCTCTACGTGCAGTTCGGCACCGGCCATGCCGGCCCCAGCGCGCCGGTCACCGGGCTGCCGCTCGATTGGCGCACGCCGCTCGGCACCGTACGCACCGACCGTGACTATGTCGACGCCGTGCACGCCGAGCTCGGTGCCGCGTCGCCGACCGACCTGCTGCTGCATCGCGACGAGCACAGCCTCGAGCTCCAGGTGCTGCTGCTGCAGCACGTGCACGAACTGCGCCGGGCGCCGCCGCCGCTCGTGGCGGGGTTCCTGTGCGGGGCGCTGCCGAGCCAGCACGGCGATCCGCTGCGCGAAGCGTACGGCCGACGACTGGTGGCGGCGTTCCGGCGGGCGGCGCCAGGCCGCCGCGTCTGCTTCCTGGCCGGTGCCGACCTCGCCCACATCGGCCCGGTCTTCGGCGATGCGGCGCCGATCGACGACGCCCGCCTGGCGACGCTGCGCACGGCGGAAGCGAGCCACCTGCAGCACCTCGTCGCCGGCCAGCCCGGCGCGTTCCATCGTGTCATCGCCGGCTGCGGCAACCCCGATCGCGTCTGCTCGGCGCCGGCGATCACGCTGTGCGCGGCGCTCGCCGGCGGCCCCGCCGAACTGCTGCACTACGGCCAGGCGCGGGCTGCGGACGACAGCCAGACCGTCAGCTTCTGCGCGCTCGCCTTCGCCGGCTCACCCGCCGCGGGCGAGTAGCCGTTCGCCGGCGGCGACGACCTCGTCGACGGTGATGTCCTGCATGCAGCGCTGGTGGCCGAGCGGGCAGACCTTGCGCTGGCACGGCGAACACGGCAGGTCCTTGCGCAGCACGGCCTGGTGCTCGAGACAGTAGTTGGTGTAGTTGGGGTCGTTCGGCCCGATCATGCAGACGACCGGCCGATCGAAGGCGACGGCGATGTGCCGCGGCCCGGTGTCGCCGGTGATCATCAGCGTGGACCGCCGCACCAGCGCGACCAGCTTGTCGAGCGGCAACACCGGCCGCGACAGACAGAGGGCGTCGCCCGCGGCGGCGATGCGTTCGCCGAGCGGCACCTCGTTGGGGCCCACCAGCACCAACGCCCGCATGCCGCGCCGCTCCTGGAAGTGGCGGGCGACGGCGGCGAAACGCTCGGGCGCCCACAACTTGCTGGCGCCGAAGTTGGCGCCGACGACCAGCAACAACAGCGGGGTGCCGTCGGCGATGCCGAGGCCACGCAGGTGCTCGCCGACCCAGAGGTCGTCGGCCGCCGACACCGCGAGCGTCGGGTGCAGACCGCCGGCCGGCAGACCGAGCTCGTCGAGCAGGTCGTGGTAGTAGTTCGGCATCGGCGTCGGCCACCGCCGCGGTCCCTGGCGCGGCTGGAACCAGCGCCGGCGCACGGCGGCGCGGCGGCCCAGGTTCATCAGGAACGGCCGCCCCTGCCGGTAGCCGAGCCGCAGCGGTACGCCGGCCAGGAACGGCACCAGCCCGGTCACCAGCGAGTTCGGCAGCACGATGGCGAGGTCGTAACGACCCTGGCGCAAGGTCTTGACCTCGCGCCACAAGCCACCGAGGCCCTGCACCTTGTTGGTGTCGACGACGTCGTCGAACCAGGCGCTGCCGGCGGCGAGCGCACGCAAGTACGACCGCATGCCCGCGGTGATGTGGGCGTCGGGGAACGCGGCGCGCACGCGCGCGAAGCTCGCCGTCGCCATGACGAAGTCGCCGAGCCAATTGGGTGTGCGCAGCCAGATGCGGCGGATGCGAGCCGGATCGACGGGGTCTGTCATCAGGGAACCGCCGCGGTCCGACCGGCAGCAGGGGCGTGGATCTTCGGCGCCCGCTGCACTGGCTGCAACCTTCGCCGCCACGGAGCCGCCGTTTGGCTGCTGGCGAGGGCCCTCCCGCGTGCTATCGTGCCGGGCCCACCAAAGCGCCCCTCGCGCTGACCAACATGGCATCCCAAGCCACCCTCGATCGCCTTCTCGCCGAGTTCGACAGCCCGCCCGACCAACTGACCGCCGCGGTCGCCCTGCTCGAGCAGGGCGCGTCTCCGGCCTACGTCGCCCGCTACTGCCGCTGGTCGTGCGGCAACCTCGGCGAGGAGCGCCTGCACGGCATCGCCGACCGCCTGCACGCCCTGCTCGAGCTCGAGCAGCGCAAGCAGGCGATCCTGCAGCAGGCCGACGAACGGGGCCGCCGCACGCCGGAGCTCGAAGCGACATTGGCGAGCTCGGTCGACCAGGACCTCATCGACGACATCTACCAGTCGATGCGGCCGCGCCGCCGCGGCGTGGCGATGCAGATGGAGGAGAAGGGCCTGTTGCCGCTGGTCATGGCGCTGCAGCACCGCCAGCTCGGCGAGCAGAGCCTGCAGGACATCGCGGCGACGTACGTGGCCGCCGACCAGGGCCTGCCGACGCCGGAGGCCGTGCTCGAAGGCGCCGTGCTCGTGCTGGCCGATCGTATCGCCCATGACTGGGTGACACGGGCGCGCTTCCGCGACGAGCTGCGCCGCGGCATCCTGCGGGCGCGACCGGTCAACCCCGACGACGGCAACGCCGCCCGCTACCGCGACTTCTTCGAGTTCGCCGAGCCGATCGGCCGCATCCCCGCCGGTCGCATGCTGGCCCTGCGTCGGGCCGAGCGCGAGGGCGTGCTGCGCCTCGAGCTGACCCTGCCCGACGGTCGCCACCGCGAACTGCTGCGCGAGCTGTACGGCAAGGACCTCGCTGTCGGCACGCCGCTGGCCGACCTCTACGACATCGTCTACGACCAGGCCGCGCAGGCGCTGCAGGACATCTGCGGCAAGGACGTGCGCCGGCGCCTCAAGGAGAAGGCCGACCGCGAATCGGTGCGCACCTACGCCCGCAACCTGCGTTCGCAGTTGCTGTCGCCACCGCTCGGCCACAAGAAGGTGCTGTCCCTGCGCACCAGCAGCAAGGTCATCTGGGCGGTGTTGCTCGGGGAAGATGGCTCGGTGCAGCAGCACAAGACGCTGCCGACCGACAACGAGGAGCAGAAGCTGGGCGCGCTGACCTGGCTGGTCGAGCTGATCAAGACCGAGCAACCGGCCGCGATCGCGGTGCCGCATGGCCGCCGCCAGGCCGGCAGCGAACGGGTCACCCAGGAGCTGCGGCAGGCGCTCGGCGAGACGCCGCTGCCGATGGTCGTCGCCGTCGACGAGGCCGCGTCGACGATCTTCGCCACCAGCACCGACGGCAAGAAGGCGATCCCAGGGGTCGAAGTCGGCGTCCGCACGGCGATCTCACTGGGCCGTCGCCTGCAGGACCCACTGCTCGAACTGGCGCGCATGGACGTGCGCACGCTCGGCATCGGCCAGACCCTCGACGACGTGCACCAGGGCATGCTGCAGCGTGAGCTCGGCGGCGTGACCTCGGCCTGCCTGGCCCTCGTCGGCGGCGACCTGAACACCATCGACCAGGTGCTGCTCGAACAACTGCCGGGCCTCGACGCCGACCGCGCCCGCAGCATCCTCGAACACCGGCGCAAGGTCGGCGGCTTCACCAGCCGCGAGGCGCTGCGCGAGGTGCCGGGCCTCGACGCCGTGACCTTCCGCAACATCGCCGGCTTCTTGTGCGTGCACGGCGGCAGCGAGCCCCTCGACGCCTCGGCGATGCACCCCGACGACTACGCGCTGGTGCGCGCGGTCGCCGAGAAGAAGGGCTGTGCGCCGGCGGACCTGCTCGGCCACAGTCAGCGCGACGTGCGGGCCGACGACCTGACCAACGAGCAGTGGTCGCACGGCCACGTGGTCTCCGTGCTGCAGCAGCTGCACGCCGCGAAGGACGATCCGCGCGGGGTGCTGGTCGCCACCACCAACGAAGGAGTGCACTCGCTGGCCGACCTGCACGCGGACCGCGAACTGAAGGGGCGAGTCGCCAACCTGACCGAGTTCGGCGCCTTCGTCGACCTCGGCATCGGCCAGGACGGCCTCGTGCACATCTCGCAGATCCCGGGCAACCGCCTGCGCGATGCGGAGCACATGCTCTGCGTCGGCGAAGTGGTGACCGTGTGGGTGCTCGGCATCGACCAGGAGAAGCACAAGATCTCGCTGACGATGCACAAGCCGCGCCACCTCGCCGAAGGGCGCCTGCCGACGCTCGGGGAACGGCTCGAGCAGCAGCAGGGCCGCCGCCGGCCGCGTCCCGGTCGCGGCGGCGACGACCACGCGCGGGTGCCCGGCCGAGCTGGCAGCGGCGCCGGCCCGCGGCGGCCGCCGGGCGAAGGCAACCAGGAAGGTGGCGAACGGCGGCGCTTCGGCGGCCGTGGTGGCCCCCGCGGCCCCGGCGATGGGGATGCCGGGCGCGGCGGCCGCGACCGGGATCGTGACGACCGCTTCGGCGATCGCGGCCCGCGGGGCCGCGGTCCGCGGGAACAGCGGGTCTACACGGTCGAGCCGGCCCGCGAGGTCGCCGAGACGCGCACCCACAAGGGTGAGGTCACCTCGTTGGCCAGCTTGCGCGCCCTGCTCGGCGGCAACAAGCCGGCGGCGCCGGAGACCAACAAGCCGCCGGAAGGCGGCGCCAGCACCTGACCGCTGCGCCCGCATGAGCGAGGTCTTCGTCGTCGACCGTTCGGCGTTCTTCCGCGGCGACTGGCCGCAGGGCTTCACGCCGCTGGAGCCCGCCGAAGCCTGGCCCTTCCTGCAGCGTGCCTTTGCCAGCGGGCGGTTCGAGCCGCGCGCCATCGCGGAAGCGACGCCGGCCTGGAAGCAGTGGATCCCCTACTGCGCCCTGCGCTGCCAACCTGCCGGTGCCCCAGGCGCCGATCAGACCGGGGTTCTGCTCGTGCAGCGCACCAGCGGGCAGTCGGAGGCGCGCCTGCATGGGGCCTGGTCGATTGGCCTCGGCGGCCACATCGAGCCGGTGGACGCCGAGGCTCCTCTGGCCGGACCGGACTTCTTCGCGGCGTCGCTCTGGCGGGAGCTGACCGAGGAACTCCACCTCGACCTGCCGCCCATGCCCCCCCGCCTGGTCGGGCTGATCAACGACGATGCCACCGAGGTTGGCCGCGTGCACGCCGGGCTGGCCTATGTGCTCGACCTTCCCCTGACCGTGGCCGAAGCCAACCGCCGGGTGCAAGTCCGTGAAATCTCGAAGATGCGCGGGGGGTTTGCCCACCTTGTCGAGCTGCAGAGACTGTGGCAAGATGCTGCCCGCTTCGAGTCCTGGTCTCGGTTCCTGATTCGCGCAGAATTCCTTTGCTCCCCGGGCGGAGATTCATCATCCCGCCCATGGCAAGAGCCCGTCGACGAACGGGACGCCGGCGAGGGTTCACGCAGCAGCGAACGGTGCTCCTGAGCCTTCGAGAACTGCGGCGCGACGCGACATCCATCCCAATCCGTTACCGACCGGCTCTGACCGACTCGCGCCGTGCGAGCATACGGTCACGGCCACCGCCAAAACCGCCAGCCAAGCCCCAGATTGCGCTGCGCAGGAGCCTCCACATGTCCGACCGCAACCTCATCCGCCCCACTCGCGACGAAGTCTATGACCTGCTGATGAACGCCCGTCAGGCGGATTGGGTCGAGCTCTTCCTCGAGGACGGCCGCTCGCTCGCGGGCGCCATCATCTTCAACGAGTTCAAGGGCACCGGTCGCCTGATCAACGTCGATCAAGAATTCAGTTACGACTTCAACGTCGATCAGGTCGTCGACGTGAAGCTGTGACCTGTGCCGCCCGCGGGCGGCACAGATCGGTCGCCCCGTGACGCCGCAACGGAGCGATGCGACACACAAGCCCCGCAGCGGTGTCCGAGCCGCCCCGCCAGGGGCAGGTGAACCAGGCGCTACCGAGGGAAAGTAGCGAGCGTAGTCGGGGTGCGACTGCTGTCAGGGGACCGAACTTCGCTCCCCAGCAGTGGTGAGGCGATCCCTGCGCCTCGGGAGTCCACCGGAAACAAAATGCGCCGCCGACCCTTGCGAGTCGGCGGCGCAGAAGCTCCAGAGCTCGCACCGGCTACCCGCGGCAAGAGGAGCAGCCATGGTCAGTCGTTCCGGTCGAGCCGGAGAGCCGCGGGAAACCTGCGCAAACGACCAGAGTCGGGCCGCCCAGGTGCCTAGTCCGGACGACCCGTGCTGTCGGTCCCTCCCTTGGCGACCGCCCAACACGAGGTCGGAGGGTAGCGTGCCGCGACGGCTGGCGCCAGCTTCTTTTGACGCTCGACAACAACAAGTCGTGGCTGCTCCGCAAACCAACCGCAAGCGGCGGCGGGTCAAAGCGCCGGCTGACGCCCAGGCAGCACGATGCGGAAGGTCGTGCCACAGCCGAGTTCGCTCTCGACCTCGATGCGCCCCCCGTGCCTGTCGACGATGCCGTGGCTGATGGCGAGGCCAAGGCCAGTGCCGCGGTCGACGTCCTTCGTAGTGAAGAACGGGTCGAAGATCTTGCCGAGCAACTGCGGCTCGATGCCGGTGCCGTGATCGCGGATGAACAGCACGACCTCCGTCGTTGTAGCCGTCGCGCCGAGTTCGACGACGGACCCCGCCGACGAAGCGTCCTTGGCGTTGAGCAGGATGTTGATCAGCACCTGCAGCAGGTGGTTCTGCGAGCCGCGCACTTTCATGCCCAAGGGGTCGCCGCTCTCGCAGACCAGATCGACCCCGGCAGTCCGGAATGGGACCCGCACCAGGTCCAGAGCCTCGCGCAGCAGGTTCGGCAGATCGAGGTCCCGCATCTCGAATGGTGACTCACGCGCGAACTGCAGCAGACCGGCGGTGATCTGAGCGATACGACGCGCGTGCTTGTCGATCACATCCAGCTCCGCGAGCAACTTGTCGGCACCATCCCCGTCGTTCACGCGGTAACGCAGGATCTGCACCTTGTTGGTGATGACCCCGATCGGATTGTTGATCTCGTGGCTGACGCCAGCGGCGAGCGTGCCGATCGAGGCGAGCTTCTCGCTCAGCGCCAGGTGGCGTCCCATGCGCACGAGCTGCCGTTCGTTGCGGCGCAGCCGCCGCAGCACGAAGGCGACGAAGTAGATCGAGAAGACCATCGTCGATCCATAGGCGAACACCAAGAGCCAGAAGCCCAGCGGTTGTACGGCGTGCAGGTCGAGCAGTCCGAGCCGCAGCGGATAGTGGGCGAGCCAACCGAGCCGCTCGGCGAACCCGAGTCCGACGAGCATCGCCAGGCTCACGCTGGCCACCACCACCGCCGCTCCCACCGACAGCACGAGTGCCGCGATGAAGGCGTGGAAGAGGTAGAACAGGGCCAGGGGGTTGGTGATGCCTCCGGAGTAGTGCAGCAGCGCGGTCAGGGTCAGCAGGTCGACCGCGATCTGCAGGTAGACGTGCCGACGCACCGCCCGCATCTCGCGCCGTTGCAGGCGGCGGAAGGTGATGATGTAGACGCCGTCCACCAGCAGCACGAAGCCACCGAGGCAGTACAACGGCCAGGGGTCGGTGAGGATGTTGAGGGCGTGCGTCGCCAGCGCGCACAACCAGATCACGCCGGCCGCGACCACCAGGCGCAGCCGGTTGAACCACGCGATCTGCGCCAACAGGGTGTCGACGGCCCGCGCTTCGTCGGGCTGTGGCAGGCTCGCGATCTCGGATTGGCTCATTCGGGTCGTTGGCGCCGGCTGGCACGCAGCAGCAGCATGGCCTTAGCCGTCTGCTTGCCTTTGCCGCCTGGCTCCCCCCATGCTGCGGTCACGAGAGGTTCCATGCAAAGGTCCACTCGCCGCGAATACCACGCGGCTGGCAGGGTGGCCACCTTCAGTCGCGGGCGCGGGAATCGTATTCGGCTCGTCGGTAGCGCCAGATCGCCAGCAACAGCGTGACGCAGGTGAGCACCAGGAGGTCGCAGACCGGCTGGCCGATCTGATCGAAACCGATGCGCCGCTCGGCTGGCCAGAGCAGCTGCGTGAGCCGCTGATCGGGCTCGATGCCGTCGAGCACGAGGCGGCGCATGGGGTCGGTGATCGTGAGACGCCGCAGGCCGGCCGAGACCGGCAGGTTGCCGGTGACCATCTGCAGGCCGACGACGAACAGGGCACTCCACACCAGCGGCCGCCGGAACAGTGCACCGAACAGCACGGCGACACTCACATAGGCCACCGCGCCGAGGGCAAAGGCCAGGACGAATGTGCGCAGGGCCGCCATGTCGACCCCGTCGCCCCAACCTCCTGGCTGCGCCGCCAGCGCGAAGAACGGCGCCGCTGTCGTGAGGCAAGTGGTCACGACCGCGAGCACCGCGGCCGCGGCCCACTTGCCGAGCAACAGCCCAGTTCGATCAATGGGCCGAACGAACAGGTAGCAACTGGTGCGATCCTCGATGTCCCCGTGCACAGCCTGCACACCGAAGTACATCGACGCAAACGGCAAGATCGCAGTGCCAACCAGCCACCAGGCGAGTGTGCAGTAGAGCACACGCAGGTCCATGCCTTCCTTGGCGCGGTTGCCGAGCAGGAAGGTGACCGCGGCATACCCGAGGACGAGCAGCAACAACGTAACCACGCGACGCACACGCACGACAGCCTGCAGGGTCTGCGCGGCGGTCAGCCAGGCCGTGCCCAGCACGCCAGGAGGTTGCGGGGCAGAGGTCATCCGACCAGATGCCCGAAGACCGAAGCCAAGTTGTCGTCCATCATCTGCACCGCTTCGATCACGAAGCTGCCGGAGGCGCCGAGGCGCGTCAGTTCCCTCAAGAACTCGCGCGGCTGTTGCACTGTCACCTGCAGTTCCTGGTCCCGGTCCGTGAGATTCACGGCGACGACCTGCGGCAACTGCAGCAGGCAAGCGGCCAGCTCCCGTTGCCGCGCGGCGACCAAGCGCACTCGCTGCGGCAACTCGGGCACGAGCCTGCGCAACTCACCGATGCGACCAGAAGCCAGCAGACGTCCCTGGTGCACGAGCACGACCCGATCAACGACGGACTCGAGTTCGTGCAGCACGTGGCTGGACACCAGCACGCCGATGCCACGGGCTGGCAGCGCGCGGATCGTCACGGCCAACTCACTGCGGGCCACCGGATCGAGGCCGGTCATCGGTTCGTCGAGCAAAACGAAGCGCGGTTCGTGCGCGAGGGCCTGCGCGAGTCGCACCCGCTGCCGCATGCCCTTCGAATACTCGCCGATCGAGCGGTCCAGGTGCTGGCCCAGCCCCAGCTCCTGCAACACGGCCCGAGCCCGTTCCGCAGCGGACCTGGCGCCATGGCCGTGGTAGCGCAGCAGGTTGGTCACGTAGTGGGCCCCGGAGCAACCCTCGGGCAAAGCCTCGAAGTCCGGGCAATAGCCCACTTCGGAACGTGCGGCGCGTGTAGTGGCGTCGCGTCCACAGACACGCACCTGCCCCTGGCTGGGCCGCAACAAGCCGGCGGCGAGCTTCATCAGGGTCGACTTGCCAACACCGTTCTGCCCCACGAGGCCGACGACTTCCCTGCCGACTTCGAAAGAGACATCCATCAGCGCGACGACGTGCCCGTACCAGCGGGTCACCCGTTCGAATGCGAGCACCGGGGCCAGGGCGTCGTCCGGTCTCATGCCAGGGCATCTTGAAGGCGGAGGCGACGGGCGGCGAACAACCCCAAGACCAGGAGCAGCATCGCCAGCACCATCGCCGACCCGAACAGTGAGGTCCCCCGCTCCGGCAAGCCGGAGGCAGCACGAACCAGCGCGCTGGCCGCGTCCCAGACCGAGAGCGTGCGCAACTCTGGCCACTGCAAGGCCCGTGCGAACACGACCCCGACAGCCTTCGAGCCGACGAGAAGCCCGGCCCACGCCACCAACGCGGCGTTTGGCGTTCGTGGCAAAGCCGAGAGCAACACAGCGGCACCGACGAGCACGAGCGTGAACAGAGTCAGGCTCGCAGTCGCGATGAGCATGGGGCACGCGGTATCCTGAAGTCGGCTCCAATCGTCGGCCATGAGCACCGCGAGGCCCCAGAGCAGCATGGGAGCCACGATGGTGATGGCCCCGACGACCATTGAGGCGCCGAGCCACTTGCCGCACAGGTAGCCCACCGGCGTGATGCTGCGCGTCCAGTACAGCTCGAGAGCGTTGCTGGCGCGGTCCCTGGCCACAGAGCGAGCCGCTCCGACCGAAGTCAGCAGCAGGAAGAAGGCCATTCCAGGCATCACGCTCAGCACTGGCTCAACGTAGAAACTCACCTGGTCCGGGTTCCATGCCAGTTCGCCGGCAGCCTGGGACTGCATACGAGTTCGCACGGCGTCACCAAGCTGCAGGAAGCCGTGCAACAGGGTCAACCAGACCAATCTCCCGAACGCTGGCAAGAGGCACAGCAGCAGCACCGCGACGCCCCAGCGGGTGCGGAGCAGGCTGTCCCACTCGTGCCGAACCAGTGGCAGCCAGGGGAACCGGTGCCGAGACCGCTCCCCGTCCAACGGGCGATAGCCGAGACCTCGTGTCACCGCGCCCCTCTCGCAGCTACCGCATGCAGGAAGACCTCCTCGAGCGTGCGCCGAAGGTGCTCCAGCCCGGTCACGACACCACCGGCCTCGAACACAGCCCGGTACACGCCGTCGACCCCAACCCCACTGCCAAGGTGCACTGTGAACCGCCCCACGCCACACTGTGTCGCGCTGCCGAGTTTGGCCAAACGGGCCGGCAGGCTGCCGTCGGCATCTTCTACCGTGACGGCGTACCGGTGGGCCTCACCAGACGTCAGCTCTTCGAGAGTTCCTTGCGCAACGATGCGCCCGTGATCGATGACCACAGCGGCCCGGCAAACGGACGCAACGTCAGTGAGGATATGGGTGGAGAACACGATCGACTTGCCGAACTCGACCGCGAGCTGTCGGATCAGCCGCAGCATCTCATCTCGACCAGCCGGGTCCAACCCGTTGGTCGGCTCATCGAGGAAGACGACCTTCGGATCGTGAACGAGCGCACCTGCCAACTTGGCCTTCTGGCGCATGCCGGCGCTGTAACCTGCCACCGGCCGATACCGCTGCTCGCCCAACCCGACCAGATAGAGGACTTCATGCGCTCTACGCCATGAGGTACGCCGCTCCAAGCCACTGAGGCTTCCCAGAAGGGCCACCTGATCGAAAGCACTCGCGCCGGGCACCTGTGCCTCGCGCTCGGGCATGTAACCAACATGCCGGCGAATCACCGTCGCATCTGCATCAGGGGGCAGGTCAAGGAAACGAACCCTCCCTGAAGCAGGTCGCACCAACCCCAGCAATGCCCGCAAGACCGAGCTCTTTCCGGCGCCATTCCGCCCGAGCAGTGCCACTGCCCCAGGGCCGAACTCGGTGGTCAGATCATCCACCGCAAGGTGAACCCCGTAGCGGACTGTCAGATGTTCAAGACGAACGCCCACAACGACCAGAATGGACACCCGAAGGTGCAGTTGCAAGGCGAGCCACAGGCAAGCACTCCCGCAAGGAGGGGGCCTTTGCAGCCACCGGACACGTAAAGGAAACGGCTCGTGCTCCCCAGAGGGACCACGAGCCGTCGTGAATTGACCCGGCACTGACCTACTTTCGCGCGTAGCACTATCATCGGCCCTGGCTGCTTGACTGCCGTGTTCGGAAAGGGAACGGGTATTTCCAGCCAGGTATGGGCACCGGGAGGCGCTTGTCTCCGCTCTGCGCGATA
>JAEUHT010000020.1 GCA_016793265.1 Planctomycetota bacterium | reverse complement strand
GGGGCCGGCCACGTTCGGCCGCGAAGGGGAGTTCGTGCGGCCGGTCGGTTCGGGCCCGTTCGTGGTCGTCGGGCCCACCGCGGGCGACCTCGCCCTGCGCTACCGCGCGGTCGAAGGCGATCGCCTCGTCGACCTCGTGCGGGTCGACGGCGATGCGCTCGACGCGTTGTTGCGGGGTGACGTCGACGCCGTGATCGGCAGCGACCTGGTCGAGGTGCCGCCGGCGCGTGCAGCGGCGCTGCGCAACGACCCGCGCGTGCAGGTCTTCGCGGCGCCCGGTTCGGCGATGTGGCACTTGGCGCTCTGCTGGTACGAAGGGCAGCTGGCGGACCTCGGCCGCCGCCGCGCCGTCGCCGCCGCGATCGACCGCGACGAGCTCGTGCGTGCGGCGGCGTTCGGCTTCGGGGCGCCGGGTCGCGGCTACGCCGCGCCGATCTTCGTCGATTGGCCCGCGGGTGCGGTGGTGAAGGCGCCCCAGCCGGCCCCGGCCTTCGCCGCGCCGTTGCGCCTGCAGCCCGGCGTGGCCGACGAGCTGTTGGTGACGACGGTGGTGGCGCAGCTGCAGCGCGCCGGCATCGCCGTCGTGGTGTTGTCGCGGGCCGACGCCGGCGAATGGGATCTCCGGCTCGAACGTACGCACGGCATGCCGTTCGACCCGTTCACGGTGGTGCAGCGCTTCGGGGCTCCGCTGGCGCAGGCGACGGCGGCGCGGCCCGGGCAACCGGCGCAGGATGCGGCGCTGGTAGCGGCGATCGACGGCTTGCTCGGGGCGGCCGACCCGACCGCCTGGCCGCAGCATTTTGTCCGCATCCAGGCGCGGATCGACGAGCTGTTGCCGCTCGTGCCGCTGTTCGCGCCAGCACGGTTGGCGGTGCAACGCGCGGGGCTGCCGGCGCCACAGTTGACGCCGGACCTGTACCGCCTCGACCCGGACTGGCTGCGCCGCGCGCGGTGACGGCGGCGCTGCCGCCCGCCGGGTGATCAGAAGGCGCCCAGCAGCACCTGCACGAAGTTGCCGATCGGCGCGGCTTCGCGGGCATCCTCGATGGCTCGCGACACCTGGTTCAGGATGCGGCGGAAGCGCACGCCGAGGTCCTTGTCGTTGATCAGCATGCCGAACAGGCCCTCGCTGCGCGTGAGCTGGTCGGTGACGAGGCGCAGGTTGCCGATGGTCAGCTGCAGGTCCTGCTTGGTCCCGCGATCGCCGAACAGGGCGCCGAGCGCGCCGGCGTCGGGGTCGTTGGCCTTGGCCAGCACCTGGCTCAGGCTGTGCATCGCGTCGCCGAAGTCCGTCGCCAGGGTGTCGTCGCGCAGCAGCCGGCCGATCACGCCCTTGCCGGTCCGCGCGTCGGCCATCATCACGGCGATGTCGTGGGTGATGGTCTGCAGGTCCCTCGCCGCGCCCTGGTCGTTGAGCAGCATGCCGAGCGGGCCCGACGACGCGTCGCGCAACTGGAAGCTGACCTGCTCGAGGTTCGTCAGCAGGTTCTCGACCTTCTTGCCGCCCTCCGTGTTCATCAGCAGATGACCGACGGCGCCTTCCCCGTCGACGATCGCGCGCAGGATCTTGTTGAGCTGTTCGGTGGCGTCGAGCAGGCTGTCGTGCAGCGCCTTCGACTGCGTGAGCTGGCCGACCGTGCTCTCGCGCTCGTTGAGCGTGGTGGCGAATTTGCGCAGCTCGACCAGCGTGGCGTTGAGGTTCTCGCCGAGCGCGCCCTTGCCGTCGGCGATGTCGCCGATGCGGTCGAAGGCGCTGCCCTTGACGTCGCCGAGCAGCGGGCCGCCGGCGCGGTGGGAGCCGCGGCGCGGGTCGATGTAGACCACCTTGCCGCCGAGCACACCGGCGTCGCGCACCTCGATCGTGTAGCTGCCGGTCAGCGGCACCTCTTCCTTGAGCAGCAGCGTCAGCTTGACCGGGCGTTCGGCACGTGAGTAGTCGACGTCGATCGCGCGCACCTTGCCGACCTTCTTGCCGAGCACCATGACGTTGGTGCCGACGTCGACGCTGCCGCCATCTTCGAACCAGACCTCGAGTTCGGAGCTGTCGAGCGAGACGTCGGTCAGGTTGACCGTGGCCCACAGCAGGAAGGCCATCGTGCCGAAGAACACGAGGCCGAGCAGGGAGTCGCGACGGAGGCGTTCCATGAGGAGTGCGGTGGGGGTCAGTCGGCGCCGCCGCCGAGGAAGGCGCGGGCCAGGGGGTGGTCGCTGTGGGTCATCTCGGCGACGGTGCCTTGCACGGCGATGCGGCCGTGCTCGAGCACGCCGATGCGGTCGCCGCAGTGCACCGCGCAGGCGCGGCTGTGGGTGACGATCAGGCTGGTCACGCCGAGACGGTCGCGCACCTCGACGATCAGCTCGTGGATCTGCTGGCTGATGATCGGATCGAGGCCGGCGTTGGGCTCGTCGTAGAGCACGTATTCGGGGTTGGTGACGAGGGCGCGGGCGAGGCCGGCGCGCAGCTTCATGCCGCCGGAGATGTCGGGTGGCATCTGCTTGGCGGCGTGGTCCATGCCGACGAGGCGCAGCACCTCGTGCACCCGGTCGTCGACCTCGCCCTTGCCGAGCTTGCTGTGCTCCTGCAGCGGCAGCGCGACGTTGGCGGCGACCGAGAGCCAGTTGATCAGGGCGCCGTTCTGGAACAGGTAGCCCATGCGCTTGCGCAGCGCCATGAGCTGGGCCCGATCCATGCGTGGTACCTCCTGGCCATCGACCTGCACCGAGCCGGAGTCGGGGCGCAGGATGCCGATGATGTGCTTGAGCGTGACGCTCTTGCCGGTGCCCGACGGTCCCATCAGCACGAACGTCATGCCCTGCGGCACCGAGAGCGTGAGGCCGTCGAGGATCTGGCGGCCACCGAGCCGCTTGTGCACGTCTTGCAGTTCGATCATCCGGCCAGGAAGTAGAAGAACCAGGTGACGATGAAGCCGAGCACGATGATCAGGATCACCGAGTTGCGCACCGCGGCCTGCACGGCGAGGCCGACGCCGAGCGCGCCGCCGCTGGCGCGCAGCCCGGCGGCGCAGCTGACGGTTGCGATGGCGATGCCGAACACGACGGCCTTCAGCAAGCCGACGTAGACCTCCTTCGGCAGCAGCGTGGCGGACGAGGTCAGCGCCTCGCGCGCGCTGAGCCAGTAGAGGCTGGAGCTGACGCCGAGGTTGTGTTCGGCGATGACGCTGCCGCCGTAGATGCCGACCAGGTTCGACAGCACCGTCAGCGTCGGGCACATGATCGCCATCGCCACCACCCGCGGCAGCACGAGGTAGTCGACCGGGTCCACCGACATCACCTCCAGCGCGGCGATCTCGTCGCTGACCTGCATGGTGCCGAGCTCGGCGGCGATCGACGAACCGACCGTCGCGGCCAGGATCACGGCGGTGATGAACGGTCCCATCTCGCGGCACATCGACAGCGCGGTGATGGTGCCGAGCACGGCGGTGTCGCCGAAGCGCCGCAGTTCGATGCCGGTCTGCATCGCCAGGATGGCGCCGGCGAAGGCGGCGACGACCATCGTCACCGGCAGCGAGCGCACGCCGGCGTTGAAGGCGGTGTCGAGCAGGAAGCGCCAGCGGCGGCCGAGCCGCGGCAGGTAGCCGACCGCGCGTACGAGCAGGTTCAGCACGTAGCCGGCGCGGTCGACACGCGCGCTGAGCGAGGCTCCGATCGTGGCGAGCAGGTTCATCGGGCGGCGGTGGGGGCGGTGGAGGTGTCGTCGGCCCGGCCGAACGAGATGGGCAGGAACTGGAACAGCCGCAGCGTACGGTCGCCGTCCGCGCCGCGTTCGTAGTTGAACAGGAACGGCACGCTGGCGGTGCTCGAAGCGCCGCGTTCGCGCGCCGTGTAGACGCGGCCGAGCACGTCGATGGCGTCGTCATCGGCGGCGCGCCTTTGGCCGTGGGCGAGCTGCCACAAGAAGCCGTAGGCCTCTTCGACCCCGTAGGCGTTGCCGTCGCGCCATGGCCAAGGCGACAACAGGCTCCAGTCGCCGGTGAGCGGCCGGCCATCGGCGTCGCGCTGCTGCGTGCGGTGCAGCAGCGGCCACAGCTTGACGAACTTCTCGCGCTCGCCGTGCTGCGCCGTCTTCACCACCCGCCAGAAGAACGGCAGCACGAACTGCATCTCCTCGTGGCCGTCCGGGTCGTCGTACTCGCGCCACCAGATCAGCGGCCACAGCGCGTTCCAGGCCCGCTGGTCATCGCTGTGCGTGTGGGCGAAGAACGGCCAGACCCACCATTGGTCGATGTTGTCCTCGGCGCGGTTCCAGTAGTGGCGGAAGATCGGCCAGAACAGGGTCAGCGCCATGAAGTGGTCGGCCTTGTGCGTGTACTGGAAGAACGGCCACAGCGCCATCCAGCCGCTGACCGACGGCCCGCTGCGCCAGCCGAAGAAGGGCCAGAACCAACGCGACTGGACCGGCCCGCTGTCGCCGTCCTCGTTCTCGGTGCTCCAGGCGAAGAACGGCCACAACAGGAAGCGGCGGTCGTGGTGGCCGGGCTCGACGTCGTGGCCGTAGAACGGCAGCACGCGGAACCAGCGGTGGTCGTCCTTGGCGCAGTTGCTCCAACCGATCAGGGGCCACAACGCCAGGTGGTGTCGGTGGCCGGCCTTGTCGACGCGCACGTAGAGCGGGAACAGGAAGGTCGTGAAGCGGTCATAGGTGAGGAACTGCGGGATGCTGCCGAACAAGGGCAGGACGGCGAAGTAGTCCTCACGCTGGTCCGCCGAGTGGCCGCCCCAGACGAACGGGAACAGCAGGTACCAATCGACGTCGCGGTCGCCGTCGTCGTTCGGACGGGAGCGCCAGCTCCACAGCGGGAACAGCCGCGCCGAAGTCTCCTCGGGGTAGCAGCGCACGCGGCCGAGCGGCCAGAGGAACTGGTGTTCGACGGCATCCTGCTCCGGCTCGGTGACGCGGCGGTAGAGCGGCC
>JAEUHT010000018.1 GCA_016793265.1 Planctomycetota bacterium | reverse complement strand
CAACACCTGGTTCCTGATCGATCGCGACAGCCGCAACGGCACCTGGCTCAACGGCGAGCGTGTGGTGGCGAACAAGCAGGAGCAGCTGCGGTCGGGTGACAGCATCGTCATCGGCCCGTACGCGATGGAGTTCGAGGACCTCGGCGACATGGGCCGCACGATGGCGTTCGCGCCGGCGGTGTCGAGCCGGCCATTGGCCGACGAGTTGCTGCGCGGCTACGCCGAGGCCGTCGAAGCCGGCGAGACCGAGCGCCGGGAACGGCTCGACAACCTGCTGCAGCAGCGCCTGCGCGCCGACGGCCCGAAGGCCCTGCTGTTGGCGCTCGACGAGGTCGAGAACCGGCTCGGGGCCGTGGCGCCGGCGGCGGCTGCGGCCGCATCACCCGGCCAGCGGGTCGACCCGGAGCTGGCGTCGAAGGCCCTGCTGCTGCTGGAGGACTTGGTGCAAAGGCTCGGCCTCGACCTGCCGCTCGGGAGCGGCGACGACCTCGATCGCCTCGGCGCCGGCGTCGCCGGCTACCTGAAGAGCACGCTCGACTACATCTGGCGCACGGCGCAGGTGCGCAACGAGGTCGGCAACCAGCTCGAGATCGACGTCACCAGCATGCTGCGGCGCGAACGCGGCGTGCTCGAGAACGTCACCGAGCCGGGCCAGCTGCCGGCGTTCCTGCTCGGCGACTCCCGCACCCCCCCCGACACGGCGGGCCAGCACCTGGACCGGCTGCTGACCGACTTCACCGCGCTGCAGCTCGGCCTGCTCAAGGGCTGCCAGGACGTGGTGCGCACGATCCTCGAGGCGCTGTCCCCGGAGCGGCTCGAAGACGAGGCCAAGGACCTGCCCGCGGGCATGTTCGGCACCACCGCCAAGAAGGCGGCGTTGTCGCCGCTGTGGCAGTGCCTGCGCACCGCCCACGCCCGCTTCGCCGAGCAGCGCCGCTGGGAACAGGACGTGATCGCCAAGGTGCGCGACGGCATCCGCAAGGCGCACCTCAAGCTGAGCGAACCACCGAACCCCACCGAACCATGAAGCCCATCCGACTCCACCGTGCGGCGATGCTGCTCGCTGCCGCCGCGGCGCTCGGCGCGTGCCAGAGCCCCCAGCTGCGTTACGTCATCAAGGACAAGCTCAACCCCGACCCGTCCGACGTCGCCACCGAACTGGCGGTGATGCCGTTCTTCTTCAAGGGCGACGGCAAGGCGTCGTTCGAGAACGAGGGTTACGAGGCGCTGAAGCAGGAGTTCGAGAACAGCAGCAGCCCCGAAGGCCGCAAGCGCGGCACCATGCTGTTCATCCCGGTGCCTGGCGAACGGGTCCCAGGCGACGGCACCGGCGCCGACCTGACGGCGAAGCCCGCGGGCACGCTGACGATCTCGGTGCCGGACGGCGACTTCACCTGGCTCGGCCTGGTCGGCAACTTCTACGAGAAGCAGGACCAGCAGTGGCGCCTCGCGGTGCCGCTCAGCGAGCTGGGCAACCACGAGCTGATCATCGCCGGGCACGCCTTCGCCGAATGGCGGCAGCGCTGATGCCAAGCCTGCCCGCGTGCCGCACCCGACCAGAAGCCGAGACCGCCGGAGGCCATCGCCATGTCGCTCAGTGACCGCGTGCTTTGGGAGGAGGGCATGTTCCTCGGCCCGCAGCATTTCCAACAAGCGGAGCGCCACCTGCTGCAACAGCTGCACGGCCGCCTGCACGCGCTGGCGCCGCGCGGCTTCGGCCTGACCCGCCTCGTCATCGACGACGAAGCGCTGGCCGGCGGCGAGCTGGCGCTGCGGCAGATCACCGCCGTGCTGCCCGACGGCACCTTCGTCGAGGCCCCCGAGGTCGCGCCGCTGCCGCGCCCGCGGCCGCTGCGCGACGTGTTCGGCGCCCAGAAGGCCCGCCTCGCCGCCTACCTCGGGGTCGCCAGCCAGCGCATCGGCTCCCTGTTGTCGCGCGACGACGCCGCCTGGCCGGGCCGCTACCGCCGCCGCATGCTGCAGGTGCTCGACGAGGACAAGGGCGCCATCGAACGCGACGTCGCCGTCGGCGAACTCGACCTGCGCTTCCTGTTCGAAGGCGAGACCATGGACGGCATGCAGACGCTGCCGATCGCGCGGCTGGTGCGCGGCGCCGGGGCGCAGGTGCAGCAGGATGCGGCCTACGTGCCGCCGCTGCTGTGGACCGGCGCCTCGCCGCGGCTGGCGGCCACCGTGCGCAAGCTGCTCGAGTACGTGACCTCGAAGGCCGAGGAGCTCGCGCGGAAGCGCGGCCAGGCCGTCGGCGGCCGCGCCCAGTTCACCGCCGCCGAGGCGGCCGGCTTCTCGCTGCTGCACACGCTGCACACCTGGTTGCCGATCCTCGGCCACCACCACCTCGAACCGCGCCAACACCCCGAGCAGCTCTACCGCGACCTCGCCAGCTTCGTCGGCGCGCTGGCGACCTACGCCGGCGAGCGCGCCGCGGCGCCGGCCTACGACCACCTCGACCCGGGCCCGGTGTTCGCGCGGCTCGAACAGCTCGTCTTCGACCTGTCGCAGTGGTCGGCGCCCGAGACCTGCGCGTCGATCCCGCTGCGCCAGACCGCGCCCGGTGAGTACGGCGGCCAGATCCTGGACGACTCGCTGTTCGGCAGCGCCGACTTCTACTTCGCCTTCGCCGCCGACGTCGCCGTCGAGGAGATCATCCGCGAGTTCCCGTTCGCGGCGAAGATCGGCTCGCCCGAAGGGGTGGCGCTGGCCCGCAGCCAGGCGGTGCGCGGCGTGCGCGTCACCCACATGCCGAGCCCGCCGAACGACATCCCGCAGCGCAGCGGCTTCCACTACTTCGTCGTCAACGGCGACGACGCCAAGTGGCAGGCCGTGCGCGAGGGCAGGGCCCTGGCGGTATACCTGCCGCCGAAGTTCCAGGATCCCAAGCTCGAACTCTACGCCGTGCGCAAGTCCTCATGAGCGACCTCTCGCGACCCAGCGCCTCGGAGCGGGGCAACACCGACCTGGCCGCCCTCGCCGCCGAGTTCTTCACGTTCGTGCTGGCCGTGCAGAGTGAAGGCGAACCCCAGCCCGGCGAGCTGCGGCGGCGCGCCACCGAGGCGCTGCGCACGTTCGCCGACCGCGCCCGCGCCGCCGGCCTGCCGCACGACACCAGCGAACACTGCCGTTTCGTGATGACGGCGCTGCTCGACGAGGTGGTGATGACGAGTCGCTGGGCGGTGCGCGAGCAGTGGGCGCAGCGGCCGCTCGCCTACGAGCTGTTCGACGACCTCAACGCCGGCGAGACCGTCTACGAGCGCCTCGAGAAGGTGCGCCGCCAGAGCCGCGGCGACGGCGCCGCCGTCGACGCACTCGAGGTGTTCGCCACCGCGCTGTGCCTCGGCTTCAAGGGCTGCAAGGTCGACCCCGGCGACGAGGAGCGGCTGCGCGACCTCGTCAGCCAGCTCAACGACCAGGTGCGCGAAGCGCGCGGCCAGGGCAACCAGCTGTCGCCGCACTGGCAGCCCGACCAGCGCGCGGCCGTGCAGGTGCGCCGCCTGCCGCGCTGGTGGCTCGCCGCCGGCGCGCTGACGCTGGTCGCGCTGCTGGTGCTGGTGCTGGAGCTGATCCAGGCCGGCGACTGGCGCCGCGCCCTCGACGTGCTGGAAGGGAGGAACTGAGCATGAACTGGCTGCGCAGCGCCACCGGCCGCCTCGTCGTCGGCATCGTCCTGTTGGCGCTCGCCCTGCTGGCGCTCGCCTACATCGCCAAAACCCTCGGCGTCGAACCGAAGGTCGCCAACCTCAGCGCGCTCGGTGTGCTCGGCCTGTTCGGCGTCGGCTTCGCCGTGTCGCAGCTGCGCGCCGGCCGCGCCGCCTCCCAGCTCGAGGCGGCCCTGCGCGCGCAAGGCACCTCGGGCATGGGCGCCGCCCGCCCCGGCCAGCCGACCTTCGAAGACCTGCGCAAGCAGTTCGACGAGTCCCTCGGCCTGTTGAAGCAATCGCGGCTCGGCCGCGGCGCCATCTACAAGCTGCCTTGGTTCGTGATCATCGGCCCGCCCGGTTCGGGCAAGACCACGATGCTGCGCGAGTCGGGGCTCAACTTCCCCTACATGACCAAGGGCCGCGCCGCGATCCGCGGCCTCGGCGGCACCAAGAACTGCGACTGGTGGTTCGCCGACCGCGGCGTGCTGCTCGACACCGCCGGCCGCTGGACCAGCGAAGCCGAGGACCGCGACGAGTGGCTGGCGTTCCTGGACCTGCTGAAGAAGTACCGCGGCCGGCAGCCGATCAACGGCGTCGTCGTCGCCATCAGCCTCGATGACGTCGCCTACCGCGGCGCCACCGAGCTGCAGAAGCTCGCCGACGACGTGCGCGACCGCATCGACGAGCTGACGCGGCGCCTGGAGATGCTGTTCCCCGTCTACCTGGTGTTCACCAAGTGCGACGGCCTGATCGGCTTCGTCGAGTCGTTCAGCGGCATGAACCGCGACCAACGGGCCCAGGTGTGGGGCTTCACGTTCCCCGAGCGGCTGCCGCCGGGGCAACGCTTCCCCGACGCCTTCGCCGCCGAGTTCGACCAGCTCGGCGCCCAGCTCGGCAAGCGGCGCCTGCCGCAGCTGGTGGCCGAACCGACGCGCCGCCGCCGCCGGCTGATGTTCCGCCTGCCGCAGGAGTTCGCCGGCATCCGCGAACGCCTGCTGCAGTTCGTCGAGTTGATCCAGCAGTCGAACCCCTACCAGGAAGCCTCGGCCATCCGCGGCTGCTACTTCACCTCGGGCACGCAGGAGCGCGGCGCACTCGGCGACCTGCTGTCGGAGATGGCGCGCAAGGCCGGCGTGCCGGTCGAGGACCTCGAGATCCCGAGCGGCGAACGCAAGTGCTACTTCGTCGACGACGTCTTCAACAAGGTCGTCTTCGCCGACCGCGACCTCGCCGCGCCGACGCACGCTGCCGGCCGGCGGCGGCGGGTGCTGCAGTGGCTGCAGCTCGCCGGTGTCGCCATCGGCGCCGTGGTGCTGGTGTGGCTCGAGGTCGGCCGCTTCTTGTGGGTGCAGGACCACACCGGCAACATCGAGTCCTACGTGCGCGAGGCCGAGAAGGGCGAGCCGCGGCAGGCGCGCCTGACGGCGCTGCGCAACCTCGACAGCATCGAGACCGCGGCCCCGGAGGGCAGCGACGTCAAGCAGAGCCTGCAGAAGCGCATCGCCACCACCGCGGCGACCGAGCTGATCGGTCCGGCCGCGGCGCTCATCGCCAGTTCGTCGCAGCCGGCGGCGATCGCCGAGCCGAGCGGCGACCTCGTGCAGCGGCTGGAGGCGCTCGGCAAGGCGCGGCAGGGCCTGCAGGACGCCCGCGCCGCCGCGACGGCCAAGCTCGCCGGCGAACAGCGTGGGCAGGCCTTCGCGCCGGCGATCCAGCAGCTGCTCGAACAGTGGCAGGTCAGCGGCCGCGACCTCGACTTGACGATGTCGCTCGCCAACCGGCTGGTGCGCGACTACCAGCAGCCCGAGCTGTGGGCGGCGACGGAGACGCAGCTGGCGAAGCTGCAGAACGTGTTCGCCGGCC
>JAEUHT010000003.1 GCA_016793265.1 Planctomycetota bacterium | reverse complement strand
TCACGGTCAAGGACGGGTTGGCCGGCAACATCGTCTACAGCATCGCGCAGGCCTGGGCCACCGGGCCGTCGAGGAACTTGCGTTCGGCGGGGTTCAGGTCGGGGTAGTCGGCGCTGGCGAGCTTCGCCAGCTTGGGCTGCCCGGAGAACAGCTCGCCGTCGAGCCAGACCGTGCCGGCGGCGATGGCGGCGCGTTCGGTCTCGCTGATCGCGGGCATGAAGCCGCTCTGGCGGAGGAAACGCAGCACGCGGTCGCCGAGGCCGCGGCGCAGCGGCGGCACCAAGAGGGCGACGAGCGGCAGGCCGACCAGCGTCGCCAGCCACCACGGCGCGCCGAAGCTCCACAGCATCGCCGCGGTGATGGTGGTGAACGCCCACAGCGGCAGGCCCAGGAACACGGCGCCGGTCAGGCCGACCAGCACGAGGCTCGTGAGCGTCCAGGAGCCGAGATCGCCGAAGGCGCCGTAGTGCAGGAGTTCCATGAGGTCGCGGCAGGCGGTACCTCGTGGGTATCGGCATTTCGCCGCCAGCTGACTAGTCGCGCGCGTGGGCCTCGACTACCGGCCTCGCCGGCGGGGGCCGAAGGCGCCGTGGCAGTGGTCAGAGGCCGCGCGCGAAGAAGCGATCGCAGCCGTGGTGGCCGGTGGCGCCCTCGGCCGCGGCGAGTTCGGTGAAGCCGGCGGCGCGGTAGAGGCGTTGGGCGGCGTGCATCCACGACGTCGTCTCGAGGTAACACCGGCGATAGCCCGCGGCGCGCATCTCGTCGAGCAGCAGCAGCAGCAGCTCGCGGCCGAGGCCGCGGCCGCGCAGCGCCGACCGGAAGTACATCTTGCGCAGTTCGCAGGTGGCGTCGTTGGCCGTGGTGCCCGCGAGCCGCGCGAAGCCGCCGCCGCCGAGCACTTCACCCTGCTGCGTGACGACGTAGTAGCGAGCTTCGCCGCCCGGGTAGTGCCGGTGCATGGCCTGGACCTCGGCATCGTGGATGGCGAAGCCGCTGCCGCAACAGCCGTGTTCGGTCATCACGTCGCGGATGATGGCCGCGACGGCGGCATCGTCCTCGGGGCGGATCGGGCGCAGCACGCAGCTCGGCATGGTGGCGAGCTTAGGGGCGTCGACGCGGAGTGCACTCAATAGCCGAGCTGGATCGCGACGGCGTTCGAGAGCGACACGCCGCCGGGCACGTTCTCGAGCGCGAAGTGCTGGGTGTAGAACGGGAACACGTCGAGCGTTGGCGGGAAGTCGACCTGGATCTGCAGCGCCGAGCCGCTGGCGACGGCGAGCAGGCTGACGTCGATGCTGGTGTAGAGCGTGCAGCCGACGGTGCCGAACAGCGGGTCGAGCAGCACGGGCAGCGGCACGCCACCGGCGCTGGTGTTGCTGACGCCGAAGAAGGCGAGGCCGGGGCTGTTGGCGGCGTGGTTGATCGAGTCGCAGGTCAACCGCGTGCCGTTGGCGAGCGGCGTCAGGTACGCGCTCAGCAGCACCGGGCCGAGGGCGCCGTTGCAGCCGGTGCCGAAGGCGTGGGCGTGGGACTGGTAGCCGTCGGCGCCGCGCAGGTCGGGCCAGGCGCCGCTGATCGTGGCGAGCACCGCGCCGGTGCCCGGGTCGAGCACGAACGCGGCGTTGCGGCCGCCGATCAGGGCACCGTCGCTGCGCGTCGTCAGCCACTGGATGTCGGCGGGGGCGGGCAGGCTCGGCGCGAGGTCCAGGGCCGCGCCGGTCAGCGGGTCGACGACCAGGAGCCCGGCATTGACGTCGTACGCGTAGAGCGTGCCGAGGTGGTTGGTCAGGGCCTGCACGGCGTCGAAGCCGAGGCTGCCGATCGTGACCCAGGTGCCGGTGCTGGTGTCGATGCGCACCAGGCTGTCGGTCGGCGAGCTGTTGGTGATGCCGTAGAGGAACGGCCCTCCGGCGCTGGCGAGCCCGCGCAGGTCGAGGCCGGTGCCCGGGTACACCGGCGTCGCGGACGGCACCGCGGGGTCGATGCGCGACAGCACGCCGTTCTGGCCGTTGCTCCACAACCCACCATTGCCGTCGCGGGCCATGGCGTTCTGGCCGGTGATGCCGCTGCCGATCTGGGTGCCGGCACCACTGTAGGAGTCGATGGCGTAGAGGCCGCCGTTCCAACCGACGGCGATGAGGTCCTGCGCGGCGGTGCTGCCGGCGACGGTGAGAAGGGCGGCGAGGAGGTGGGTTCGCATGGGCAAGACTCCGTGGGCCGTGCACGCTACGGCGAGAAGCACGGCCGGGCAGTGGCCGAGCGGCGTAGCTCCGGATCGGCCCAGGATGGCGACGGTTCGCCGCATCCCGTCGCCCGAGTCTTCCTCTCTCGCGGCGGCCGGGCGCGGGTCAGCGCACCGCCCGTGCTCCGTCGAGCAGGTGGTCCCACTGCATCGCCGGCCCAGGATCCTGCTTGTTGGCCTGCACGTGGAAGTGGCCGACGACGCCGTCGAACGCGCGCAGCCGTTCTTCGCCGAGCGCGTGGTCGATGATGCTGCCGTCGGGCTGCCGCGGCGCTTCGAGCCGGATGCGCGGCAGCAACCGCGACAGCGCCGCGGTCAACCGGGTCAGCGCCGCGTACTGCTCTGGCGTGAAGTCGAGCTGGTAATAGGTCCTGCCCTGCACGGTGCCGCGGATGATGTCGGGCCGCGCCGGCCGCGCCACGAAGCCTGGCGTGCGGATGCCGGTCTCCTTCATCCACGCCGGCAGCTTCAGGCGATAGCCTGCGGCGTCCTTGTCGTACCACGGCCGCATCGTCGCGTTCATCGGCTGCGGGAACGCCCCCGGATGCGCGATCTCGATGCCGACCGAGAAGTCGTTGGCGTAGGTGGCGTGCTGCGCCTTCTCGCGCAGGTCGAGCGTCTGGTAGATCGTGCCGTCGACGTCGAGCAGGAAGTGCACCGATAGGCTGCGCACGTCCTGGAGGACCTTGAAGCACTGCCGCGACGTGCCGGCGACGTCGTAGTGCAACACGAAGGTGTGTACGACCTGCTGCAGGTCGGCGAGCGTCAGGGTGCGGTCGACAGCGCGCGCCGCCATGCTGGCGGGCAGACCGCCGCGCGGGGCCACGCGCGACTTGCCGTCGGGTGGGGCGTCGGGGTCGAAGCGCTTGCCGAGCCGGTAGGCGTCGTAGAAGGGGGCCTCGCGCCACGACACCACGCGCGTGCCGATCGAGTAGCGCTGCCCGCAGGCTTCGATGGCGTCATCGGCCATGGCGCTGGCGAGCGGCAGGGGCGGCGGCGCCGGCGGCGCGCCGACGCAGCGCGCCAGCAGCAGCGCGAGCAGCACCGCCGCGGCGGCGGCGAGGCGCCGTGGTGCCGACCAACTGCATGACCAGGGGCGAGGGCTTGTCATCGGCGACGCATTGTGCACCAGGGGCGCGGCCGCCTCGCGGCGCGCCAGCACATTTTCACGGGGGCTGGCAGCGGTGGCGACGAGGCTTGGCGAAGGCCCTGCGGGCCGCGACACTGGCGGCATGCAGAGGCAGTTCCCCTCCGAGATCACCCGCTTCTTCGCCGTGGGCTCGTTCGCCGTCGTCGGGGCCTCGACCGACCGCCACAAGTACGGCAACAAGGTGCTGCGCTGCTACGCGCAGCACGGCCTGCCCGTGGTCGGCGTCAACCCCAAACTGGCGCAGGTCGAAGGGGTGCCGTGCCACCCGTCGCTGGCGGCCGTGCCAGGCCAAGCACGCGCGGTGTCGGTGGTGGCGCCGCCGGCGGCCGCGCTCGGCATCGTCGCCGACGCCAAGGCCGCGGGCGTGCGGCACCTGTGGTTCCAGCCCGGCGCCGAAGATGCCGCGGCGATCGCGGCGGCGCGGGCGGCTGGCATCGAGGTCATCGCCGACGGCCCGTGTGTGCTGGTCGCGCTCGGCTTTCGCGACGAGTGAAGGCACGGTTGCAGCAGCAGCCGCGACACGGTAAGGCAGCTCCCATGGCGCTGCAGCAAACGACCATGAACGTCGTCCGGGAGCTGCGGGAACTGTCGTTCTCGGACCCGGTGGCCTGCGTCTACAACCCGCTCGACTACGCCTTCGACCTGCACCGCGCCTGGCTCGATCGTTATGGCCACGCGCCGAAGGAAGTGCTGCTGCTCGGCATGAACCCCGGGCCGTTCGGCATGGTGCAGACCGGCGTGCCGTTCGGCGAGGTGGAGGCCGTGCGCAGCTTCCTCGGGCTCACCGGCATCGTGCACCGACCCGCGCACGAACATGCGAAGCGGCCGGTGTTGGGGCTCGCCTGCACACGCTCGGAGGTCAGCGGCCGCCGGCTGTGGGGCTGGGCGGCGTCGCGCTTCGTCACTGCATCGCGCTTCCTGCAGCGCTTCTTCGTGCACAACTACTGCCCGCTCGCCTTCGTCGGCGAGAGTGGCGCGAACCTGACGCCGGACAAGCTCGACCGCACCGAGACGGCGCCGTTGTTCCGCATCTGCGATCGGTTCCTGCTGCAGGTGGTCGAGGCGCTGCGGCCGCGCATCGTGGTCGGCGTCGGCGCGTTCGCCGAGGCGCGCGCGCGCGCGGTGCTCGGTGGGCTCGGTGTGCAGGTCGGTCGCATGCCGCATCCGAGCCCGGCGAGCCCGGCGTCGAACCAGGGCTGGGATCGGCTCGCCGACGAAGCGCTCGCGGCGCTGCACATCGGCGTGCCCGGCAGCGGCGGCGTCGGCACGGCTGGCTGACGCGGTGCTGCAGTGCGGCCAGATCTGGCCAGTCAGAGCTGGAAACGTCAGAGCTGGAAGTCAGACCTGGAAACAGGCCGGCGGCCGGCGCAGGCGGCCGATGTGGTGCTGCAAGGTCGAGAACAGGCGCTTGCGCGCGCGCATGATGCGGATGGCGACGGTGCCGGTCGGCAGGCCGAGCTGCTTGCCGGCTTCCTGGTAGGCCATGCCCTGGCGCACGCAGAGCTCGAACACCCGCCGGTAGTGTGCGGGCAGCCCGTCCACGGCCACCTGGAAGGCGTGCATGAACTCCTGCTCTTCGAGGTCCATGCTCGCCACCGGAGCGACGAGGTTCTCCAGCGGGTCGGCGCTGTCCGCCGGGGTCAGGCTGCTGACCGGCCGCGGCAGTCGCTGCTTGCTGCGCAGGGCGCTGAGCGCCTGGTTGCGCGCGACCTCGAACAGCCAGGCGCGGAAGTTCGTGCCCGGGCGGTAGAGGTCGTTCTTGAGCAGCACCCGCTCGAACACCTCCTGCACCACGTCTTGGGCGAGGTGGCTGTCGCGCACCATGCCGACGACGAAGCTGTGGATGCGTTTGCCGTAGCGGGCGTCGAGTTCGGCCAAGGCCTCGCCGCGCTGCTCGGTGCGCAGCATGGCCACCAGTTCTTCATCGCAGGCGAGTTGGGCGGTGCCGGCTACGATCGGGTCCATGTCCGGCTTGGTCAACATCCGTGCCGGACGGCGGAACCTTGCGTAGGGGAGGACGCAAACCTTGTGGGAGCATGACTTACGCGCAGAGGACGGCCGGGCCGATGGGCTTGGTGCCGCCGCTTTGCGGCACCCCGGTGCCGCGTCCCCTAGGCGGCGAATTTCACCTCCATCACGCGGCGCAACCAGCGCCTGTCCCTAGCGGGGGAACAGGTCCGGGCCGCCCTGCAGTGCGGCGTCGAGCAGCGCCAGGTTGGCGCTCAGCCGCGGATCCTCGTCGCCGTGAGTGAGGTAGCCCCAGCGCAGCCGGCGGATGGCGATGTAGGCCACCGCGCTGCGCACGCCCCATTCGGCGCGGATGCGATCGCCGCCGACCTCGTTGCCGAGCCAGCGCAGCAGCAACTGGCGCTTCCATTCCTGGTGGCGGCGGCAGTGCAGCCAGAACCAGGCCAGGTCGTGGTCGCGGTTGCCGACGCCGACACTCTCGAAGTCGACCAGGAACGGCTTGCCGTCGTCGTTGACGATGACGTTCTCTTCCCGGAAATCGCCGTGCACGAGCACGGGCTTGCGGCCGTCGGTCCAGCGCACCGCCTCGGCGAAGAAGCGCTGCACCGAGCGCCAGCGCGCGTCGCCGAGCACGAACAGCACCGCGTCGTACATGGTGCGGATGCGGTCGAGGTAGCCGATCGGGTCCCAGTGTTCGACCGGGAAGCCGCGGCGGCCGAGCAGGCGGTCGGTCGGCAACTGCGCCAGGCGCTGCAGCAGTTGCCCGAGGTGGTCGAGCGCGATGACCTCCTCGGTCGGGCCGACGGCGGACGGCAGCCATTCCAGCAGCAGCCAACCCGGCGGGTCGCCGGGGCCGACGGCGATCGTGCGCGGGGCCGGGAAGTCGCGACGCGCCGGGTCGATGCTGTCGAGGAAGCGGTAGAAGCCCGCTTCGCGGCGGCTGTAGTCGTCGGCGCGGGCGCCGGC
This sequence comes from Planctomycetota bacterium, assembly GCA_016793265.1. GTDB lineage: Bacteria > Planctomycetota > UBA1135 > UBA1135 > UBA2386 > JAEUHT01. The sequence goes on along the minus strand of JAEUHT010000003.1, from coordinate 3,614 downwards.
TGGCAGGATCGTGGTGGCCGGCCGTTGCAGGTAGTACTTGAGCAGGAACTGGCGGCCGCCGGCTCCTTCCGCCAGCAGCGGCAGGCTCGAGCGGTGGCCGGAGACCAGGGCGCTGGCGCGCGGGATCTCGGTGAGCTGCAGGTTCTGCAACACGGCGCGGGCCGCGAGCAGGTCGTGGTCGTGGATGGTCTCTGTCACGGCATTCGGGCCCGGTGCAAGGTCATCATCGGCCGGCCGGGCCCCCTTCACAACGCGACAGGTCGGATCCCTGCCGGTTGTCGGATTGTGCGACAGCGGTTGGCCGGGTCGGCGCGGTGGCAGCGCCGGCCGGCATCTGGCGCGCATCGGGGTCAAGTCCGGCGCCTCTGCCGGTCGACCAAGGAACTGACACGATGCCGGAATCCGGGAAGACCACCGACAAGCAGAAGCCCGCCGTCGCCGAGCAGCTCAAGCAGAGCATCGGCGCGCTGGTCGACGGTCTGATCGCCAAGGACGACGAGGTCTACGAGTCGGAGTTCGTGCACCTGCTGACGCGCGTGCGCGACCTCGTCGACCGCAAGCTGCGCATGGAGGGCACCAAGACCGACACGCGCGACTTCCTCGGCGAGTTGATGTTCACGCGGCTGCGGCGCGGCATGCACCTGTTCTTGCGCAGCGAGGACGAGGTCACGGCCCTGCGCGCGGCCGAGTGGGTGATGGGCATCCTGTTCTCGGTGACGACGCTGTCGGAGTTCGCCAAGGCCTTCGACCAGTCGCTGATCCGCGCCCACTCCGGCGCCAAGGACTTCAACTTCGCCGGTCGCACCGACTTCATCTCCGTCGAGGAGGTGATGCAGATGCTGTCGTCGGGCAAGCACCTCGGCTGCCTGAGCCTGGAGAAGGGTGACAACCGCCTCGACATCTACCTCAAGGACGGCCGCGTCTACTTCCTCGATCCGCACCACATGATCCGCCGGGTCTTGCCGGGCGACTCGATGCGGCACCGCGAGATCCCGGAGACGGTGATCACCGAGGCCGAGAGCCGCCGCGCCCGCGAGGGTGTGCCGGTGCTGGTGACGCTGCACGAGAAGGGGTTGTTCAAGGTCGACGAGCTGCGCGAGACGATGCGCATGTTCGGCAAGGAGGTGCTGTTCGACTTCATGCGCGAGTCGGAGCCGTACGCGTTCTACTACCGCAAGCTCGAACGCCTGCCGGAGTTCGCCGACGGTTACGACCTGCGCCTCGGTGTCACTTCGATCCTGCTCGAAGGCAGCAAGACGCTCGACGACTGGAAGCAGATGCTGCAGGTGTTCCCCGACCCAGACGCGCCGCTGGAGCCGAAGGCGGACATGTTCGCGCGCATGGGGGACAAGGCGCTCGGGGTGCTGGAGATCAAGCTGCTGTCGCAGATCAACGGCGACACCACGCCGCGTGGTCTGACCGCGAGCCTCGGCCTGCCGCTGTTCGACGTCTACCAGCTGCTGATCCGGCTCAGCCGCGAGGGCATCCTGGCCGCCGGCGGCGGCATGGAGGCGATCGAAGGGCTGATGGTCGGCAGCGACGAGCCGTCGACCCAGGAGACCATGCAGGAGGCGTTCGCGGCGCTCGACGCCAACGACGACGCCGAGCAGCGCCGCAGCGCCATCGACCGGGTGTTCGGTGACAGCGGCGACGGCAGCGCCCTCAACGCACTGGATCGTGTGCTCGGCGGCGGTCCGGCCAAGCCGGTGGCCGGTGGTGCCGGCGGCGGCGACCTCGACCGCGAACTGCTCGACATCCTGCGCAAGGGCAACAAGGGCTGAGCGCCCGTCGGCGCCGTTCAGCAGCGGTTGCGGCGCAGTTGCAGCCAGCGCGAGGCGCGATCGATGGCCGCCGTCAGCAGCACCATCGCCCACAGGTAGGTGCTGGCGGTGTCGAACTGGCGGAACTTGAGGTTGCTGTCGAAGCGGTCGCCGAGGCCGCCGGCGCCGACGAGGCCGAGGGCGACACCGAGCCGCACGTTGACCTCGAACTGGAAGAACGTGTAGGTGCGCCAGTCGGCCAGCGCGCGCGGCACCGCGGCGAACAGGAAGGTGGCGCCGCGCGTCGGCGCGCCGGCGCGCTCGAGCTGCGCGTAGGGCAGGTTGTCGATGGTCTCGGTGAAGACGCGGCCGAGCACGCCGACGCCGTGCAGCGCGACGGCGAACACACACGGCGTGACGCCGGTCTTGAAGAACACCGCGAGCAGCATGACCCAGGCCACCTCCGGGATGCCACGGCAGAGCAGGGCCGCACCGCGGCCGGCGAGCACGGTGGCCGCTCGGGCGGCGCGGCCGAGCCGGCCGAGCCGTTCGCCGCTGAAGCGGTGGGCTTCGAGCTGGAAGGCGACCGACGCGGGCCAGCTGATCACGGCGGCGCCGAGCGTCGCCAGCAGCGTGGCGAGCAAGCCGATCGCCAGCGGCACCGCGGCGTTGGTGGCGACGGCGCGCAGCGTGGGCGGCGACAGGTCCGGGATGGCGAGGCTGCCGGTGAACTCGCGTACGAACGCCCACTCGATGCGCTGCAACTCGGCGGCGGCGGTGGCGAGCGCTGGCCCCAGCTGCAGCACGGCGAGGCCGAGGCAGCCGGCGAGCAACGTGGCCACCAGCGTGCGGCGGCGGGCCACGGCGGCGCGGTCGCTGCGGCGCGGCCGCCGCGGGTGGTTCGCATCGACACGCAGTTGCCGCCGCACCAGGTTGGCGGCGAGGTCGCTGACCGTGGTGACCGCGAGCAGCGCCAGCAGCACCGTGGCGACCCGTGCCGTGTTGCCGTCCGAGTACTCGTCCCACAGGGCGCCACCGAGGCCGCCGCCGCCGAAGATGCCGATCACCGAGGCGTTGCGCACCGCGCATTCGAAGCGCATCAGCACGAACGACAACACGGCGCGGGCGGCGAGCGGCTGCAGGCCGTAGGCGAACACCGCCGTTGGGCCGGCGCCGGTGCCGCGCAGCGCGGCGTAGCGCCGTGGGTCGATGTTGTCCCACTGTTCGCCGAGCACCTTGCCGAAGATGCCGGCCGTGCTGATCGCGATCGCCAGCGCGCCGGTGACCGGGTTCACGCCGGTGAAGTTCGCCAGCACGATCGCCCACAAGAAGTCCGGTACGCCGCGCAGCGCGTCGAGGCCGAGGCGGCAGAGTTCGAGCAGCAGGCGCCGCAGCCGGCCGCCGATGGCGCCGTGGGGGGCGTCACCGAGCAGGAGGCCGCGGCAGCTGCCGAGGGCCAGCGGGTAGGCCAATACGAGGCCGAGGCCGGTGCCGAGCACGGCGAGCGCCAGGGTCTCCGCGGCGAGCCCGGCGCAGCGCTGCAGCATGTCGAGGCCGAGGTCGGGGGTCGCGAACGCGGCGAGGAAATCGCCGAGCCGGCGGCAGGCGGCGGCGAAGCCGTCGTGGCTGGTGATGGCGTCGAGGTTCCACGGCAAGACCGCGGCGCTGGCCACCGACGCGGCGAGCAGCAGCAACAGCGTGCGGCGCACGTCGGTTGGGCGCGGCGGGCTCATCCGGGTGCGGTCGGCAGCTCCAGGTCGTCGAAGTGCAGCGTGCGATACTCGGCGCCATAGACCTCCTGCAGCAGCGCGCGGCTCAGTGCCTGCGGGGCGCCGTCGAAGGCGAGCCGGCCCT
>JAEUHT010000282.1 GCA_016793265.1 Planctomycetota bacterium | reverse complement strand
TGCGAATGCGGGTCCGGCGGCTCGCCGAACGCGTTCGGCGTCGGCGGCGCCTGACACGCCGCCAACACCAACCAGGGCAGCAAAGGCAGCAGCTTGGTCATGGGTGGCCTCGGCGCGCCGTTCACATGCGGAACACGGGCGCCTTGTAGTCCGGGATCTCGGCGTTGAGCGCCGACGAGAACGCCAACGCCAGCGCCGCGCGCGTCTGCCGCGGATCGACGATGCCGTCGTCCCACAACCGCGCCGTCGCGTAGAGCGGGTGGCCTTCGGTCTCGTACTTCTCCAGGATCGGCGCGCGCATCTTCTGCTCCTCGTCGGCCGACAGCTGCTGCCCCTTCTCCTCGAGCTGGTCCTTCTTGACCTGCACCAGCACGCCGGCCGCCTGTTCGCCACCCATCACCGAGATGCGCGAGTTGGGCCACGTGAACAGGAAGCGCGGCGCGTAGGCGCGGCCGCACATGCCGTAGTTGCCGGCGCCGAACGATCCGCCGATCAGCACGGTGATCTTCGGCACCTGCGCCGTGGCGACGGCCTGCACCATCTTGGCGCCGTCCTTGGCGATGCCGCCGGTCTCGTACTTGCGACCGACCATGAAGCCCGTGATGTTCTGCAGGAACAGGAGCGGCACCTTGCGCTGGCTGCACAGCTCGACGAAGTGCGCCGCCTTCGTCGCACTCTCCGAGAACAGGATGCCGTTGTTGGCGACGATGCCGATCGGCATGCCCATCAGGTGGGCGAAGCCGCAGACCAGCGTGGTGCCGTAGCGCGCCTTGAACTCGTGGAAGCGGCTGCCGTCGACGAGCCGGGCGATGACCTCGCGCACCTCGTACGGCGTGCGGGTGTCCTTCGGCAGGATGCCGAGCAGCTCCTCGGCGTCGTAGAGCGGCTCCTCGGGCGGCAGCAGCGCCAGTTGGTCGCGCTTCTTGGTGTTGAGGTGCGACACGATCGTGCGGCACATCTGCAGCGCGTGCGGTTCGTCCTCGGCGAAGTGGTCGGCGACGCCCGACAACCGCGTGTGCACGTCGGCGCCGCCGAGGTCCTCGGCCGAGACGACCTCGCCGGTGGCCGCCTTCACCAGCGGCGGACCACCGAGGAAGATCGTGCCGTTGCCCTTGACGATGATGCTCTCGTCGCTCATCGCCGGCACGTAGGCGCCACCGGCCGTGCACGAACCGAGCACGACGGCGACCTGCGGGATGCGGACCGCGGACATGCGCGCCTGGTTGTAGAAGATGCGGCCGAAGTGGTCACGATCCGGGAAGACGTCCGCCTGCAGCGGCAGGAAGGCGCCGCCCGAATCGACGAGGTAGATGCACGGCAGGTTGTTCTCCAGCGCGATGTCCTGCGCGCGCACGTGCTTCTTGACCGTCATCGGCAGGTAGCTGCCGCCCTTCACGGTGGCGTCGTTGGCGACGATCATCACCTCGCGGCCTTCGACGAGGCCGATGCCGGTGACGACGCCAGCACTCGGCGCCGAACCGTCGTAGAGGCCGTGCGCGGCCAGTGGCGACAGTTCGAGGAACGGCGCACCCGGGTCGAGGATCGCGTCGATGCGTTCGCGCGGCAGCAGCTTGCCGCGCTTGTGATGGCGCGCCGCCGCCTCGGCGCCGCCGCCGAGCTTGGCCGCGGCGACGTGCTCGCCGATGGCCGCGATGGTCGCGAGGTGGTGCGCGCGGTTCTGCTGGAACTCGGGGGAGGCGGGCTTGACGTGGCTGTGCAGGACTTCGGTCATCGGGCGCTTTCCGGGGCCGAGCACGATAGCCGCGCAGTGGGCGAAGCCCAACGAACTCAGCCAAGGTCCCGCCCTGCCGACGGCGGGCTGCCACCGGCCACCCGTTCCTCGCATCGGGCATGCGTGATCAGGTGCTGCGCGCCGGGGTCGCGGCGGCGAGGCGAAGGGGCCCATGGCCCAGGGCCGGCGTATCCCTGCACCGCTGGCGGGGGGGGCACGAGCGCCGTCCGCGGCCAACGGACGCGCGGCGGAGTTCGCGGCGGAATGCGTGCCGGCCCATTACCCGCCGGCCGCATGCTGCGCCTGCCATGGCCGACCCGACCACACCGCCCGCCCAACCCTGCTCGCCGCAGTTCGTTGTCGAGCGCACGCGCCGGTGGGTGCAGGACGTCGTCATCGGCCTCGGCCTCTGCCCGTTCGCGCAGCCGGTCGTCACCCGGGACCAGGTCCAGTACATCGTCAGCGCGGCCACCTCGCGCGGCGAACTGCTCGTCGACCTCGAGCACGCGCTGCGCACGCTCGTCACCACGGCCGCCGCGACGCTGGCGACGACGCTGCTGATCCACCCCCAGGTGCTCGGCGACTTCCTCGACTACAACGACTTCCTCGACGACGCCGACGCCCTGCTCAAAGCGCTCGGCCTCGCGGCGGACGTGCAGATCGCCAGCTTCCACCCTCGCTACCGGTTCGCCGACACGGAGCCGGAGCAGATCGACAACTTCACCAACCGCTCGCCCTACCCGATGCTGCACCTGCTGCGGCAGGCCAGCGTCGCCGCGGCGCGCGCCACGCATGCCGACATCGAGGGCATTCCCGCGCGCAACATCGCGACGATGCGAAACCTGGATGCTGCGGCCAGACAGGAGCTGCGCGACGCGGTCAGCTGAGCGCGGCGGCGGGCGAACGCAGGCGGCCCGCCGGCCGCGAGAGCAGCTCGCCGGAGCACGGCCGACCACGGTGCGGCGCGGCGATGACGGCCCCCGCGCCCGCGCACTCGACGCGCCGCCTACCTGCTGCGATCGGGGTCCTGCAGCCGCGCCGCGTCGTCGCGGGCGATCAAGCGCGTGCCGAACAGGCGCGCGACATCGTCCGGGTGCACGTACCACTCACCACCAGTCGGCTGCTTCGCACCGCGCACGAGGCGCAGGGACCAAGTCCGGGCTTCGCCGCCGTAGTCCACGACGACTTCGATGCCCGACGTCGGCGCTACCCCCCTCGGCACAGGCTTGCGCTCGAGCCGGTGCTCCTTGGCGTGCGGCGGCACGCCGAGGTCGGCGAACGCATCGGTCGGGGCATAGGCGAGCGTTCCGCGCTGGTAGTCCCAGACCGCATCACAATCAGCCGAACCGTCATCACTGGCCGAACCGCGCAGGATGACGCGGCCGTCGTAGCGGATCTCCGCCGATACGAGGCGCGTACCGGGCCCGGCCAGGGTCGGGGCACAAGCGAGCCCGAGGGCGACGACGAGAGCGAGCGTGGTGATGGTGGTGCGGAGCGGCATCGGGGCAACAGAGTGGACGGGATCGGCACGATTGCATACTGGCTCCCCGCGCCGCGACCTCAGTGCGGCTCGCCGTCGTCCTTGCGCTTCTTCTCCTCTTCCTGCTTCTTCAGCCGCATGTAGTCGAGGTAGTAGAGGTTCGCCTGGATGTTGTCCGTGCCGGAGTAGACGTAGGCGAGAAAGAACATCGTGATGGTCGCCTTGCGCTGCACGAGCTCCAGGCACAGGCGCAGCACCAGCGGCAGCCGCTCCTTGTTCTCGACCTCGAAGGCCTCCCACCACTTGCGGGCGCTGCCGGTGGTGTTGTCCCAGTCCAGCTCGGCGCGCTTCAGGCGGTCGATCTCGGCGCGGCACTGCTGCGGCGACCAACGCAGCACTTCGTCCCCGGTCACCTGGGCGACCGGCTCCGCCGTGCCCGGGGCCGGGCGCGGTGGCAGGTCCCTGAGGCAGGCGCGGCGCAGGTCGTCGGCCGGCGCTTCGCGGCGGCGCTCACCACGTTCGAACTCGGGGTCGCCGCCGGCGATCGTGGCCCGCGTGATCCGCACCTTCACGACCCCCTCGGCGGCGAGCTCGGGCCAGCGGTGATCGACGCTGTCCACCGCGCGGCCGATCAGCCGCGCCAGACCACGCGCGCCGGTGCCCAGCACTTCGGCCTCGGCGGCGATGGTGTCGAGCGCTTCGCCGGTGATCTCGAGTTCGATGCCGTGCAGGCGCGCCAGCTCCTGCTGTCGCGCCAGGGCCGAACGCTCGATGCCGCCGTCGAGGATCGCCCGCAGCGCCGACTTGGGCAGGTCGTGCAGCACCGAGATCGTCGCGAAGCGACCGATGAACTCGGGGATCATGCCGAACTCGACGAGGTCGCGGGTCTCGGCCTGGCACAGCGTCTTGTAGAGCGGTTGGCCGGCGACGTCGGCGGCACGTTCGGCCGGGCGCGGCGCGAAGCCGAGCTTCGATCGCCCTTCGCCGAGTCGCCGCTGCACGATCTGATCGAGGCCGACGAACGCGCCGGCGCAGACGAACAACAGCCGCGAGGTGTCGACCGCCGGGTGGCGCGACGAATCCTCGCCGACGGACAGCCGCCCATCGAGCATCGTCAGCAGCGCGTTCTGCACGCCTTCGCCGCTGACGTCGCGCATGCCGCCGGTGTCCGCCCGGCGGATCTTGTCGATCTCGTCGAGGAAGACGATGCCCTTCTCGGCCTTGCGCGGATCGCCGCCGGCGCGGCCGAGCAAGGTGCCGACCAGCGTCTCCACCGAGTTGCCCTTGTAGCCGGCCTCGACCAGCCCGGCCGCGCTCGCGAAGCCGAACGGCACGCCGAGGAACTCGGCCAGCGTCTTGACCAGGAACGTCTTGCCGACCCCCGTGGGTCCGAGCAGCAGGATGTGGTGGCGCCCGAGATCGACCCCGTCCCGATCACGCACCGCCTGACTCAAGTAATGGTTGTAGACCGCGACCGCCAGGTCCTGCTTGGCCCTGGCCTGCGCGTGTACGAGGCGGTCGAGATGAGCGATCAGCTCGCTCGGCGTCGGGAGGATGGTGGTGGTCATGGTCGACGACCCGGGGGCCGGCCAGTGCCTGCTCACAGGGCCCCCATCCGCACCACGTTCCCCGCCCCCTCCTCAGCCGTCAACGTCGCCGCCGCGCTTCCCCCAGCGCCCATCGCCGCCCCACACCGGCGGGCCAACCCCGCCGAATCGCCTCCTGCGCCGTTGAGCCGCGGCCGCGCCGCGGCCGTCGGCTCCTACCCAGGCGGGCCAACCCCGCCGAATCGCCAGCAATCAGTAGCTGCCGATGTGGGCCTTCAGGCCGCGCGAGGTGATCGCGCCGAACGCGTTGATCGGCGGCACCTGGAACACGGCGGTCGTCGTGAAGATGTCGAGCCCCAGCAGCTGCAGGTTGTTCGGCACCGGCAGGGTGTAGTAGTGGGTCGAGCTCGACACGAACCACGGCGTCAGCAGATCCGGGCTCGCCCGCAACCCGCACAGCGGCATGCCGAGGAAGCCGAGGTCGTCGATGCCCGGATCGAAGAAGCCGAGGATCTCGACGCCGAGCAGGCCCGTGCCCGGGATGCCGCCGACGCCGAGCGACCAGGTGGTGCCGAGCACCGGGTTGGTGAGGGCGACCAGGTTGAGCGCCCGATCCAGCGGATCGGTGATGATCGTGCCCGCAGCGAGCTCGGCCGAGATGTCGGTGCGGCCCGGATTCAGGCTGCTGCCAGCCGGCGAGAAGCCGACGACGCACGGCCACAACGAGCTGCCGTTCAGCGCGACGACCACCAGCGTCACGTCGCCGGTGGTGACGTTGAACTGGAACTGGAAGGTGTTGGTCGCCGGGTTGCCGGGGTAGGTCCGGACGCCGTTCCAGGTGGCGTAGGCGATGTTGCCCACCTGCTCGTAGAGGATCTTGCCGCTGGCCGCGCTGGTCTGGTCATAGTCCATCCAGCACGCCCAGGTGTCGCTCGGGAACGCGAGCAGGTCGAGGCCAGTCGGCGAGAAGTCGACGCCGTTGCCGGCAGCAGTCGCTACGTAGCCCTTGGTGCACACCTGCAGCGTCGTCGTGGAGCCAACGAGCGTCGGCATCGGCGCCGACAGCGTGAAGCCCTGCTCACCATCCAACGCTCCGGCCGCCACGTTGATCGCCGCCGCACTCGGCGGCACGAAGGCGGCCACCACGTTGTCGACGATGTAGCGCGTGCCGGCGAACTGCCAGCGCATGCTGAGGCCGTTGAGGTCGAACGTGTTGTAGTGCGGCGCCGCGACGGAGAACTCCTCGTAGAACGAGCGGAACTCATGGCCGCAGGCGCTGCCGAGCGAAGTCACGGTCGCCGGCTCCTCCGGCACCGTCGTGTACTTGAGACTGCCGTTCCACACCCGCGGCGAATAGACGGTGCCGAACGGGTAGGTGATGCCGATGCCCTCGCGCACCTGCGCGTCGGCGTTCTGCGCGTAGACGTTGCCGACCGCGGTGCCATTGGAGTAGGTCACGGTGCCGTTGGCGCAGGTCACGTAGAAACCCTGGGTCTGACCAGCGCGCACCAACACGTTGGTCGCGAGCGGCAGGGAGGTCGGTGCCCCAGCGCCCGCCGAGACGACGCCCGTGGCGCTGCCGACGAGCACCCAGGCCATGGCGTTGGTCTCCTTGCCGACGAACGTGCCGCCGCCGTCGACCGCGAAGACGATGAAGTTCCACGTACCGGCGGCGACGTTCACGTCGAAGCCGTGCACGGCGATGTCGCGCAAGCCGACGACGTCGAACATGTTGCCGTTCTGGCCGTTGGCCCCGGAGAACGTCGTCGTCAACGACGCCGTAGGCGCCGGCACGTAGCGGATGACGCCGTTCCAGATGCGCGGGGTGTAGGTGGTGCCGAACGGATAGGCCTTGCCGACGCCTTCGTGGAAGACGAGGTTGGCGTCGCTGACGTACGGGTTGCCGACGCCGGTGCCGTTCGAGTAGCGGAGATCGCCGGAGGTGCAGGTGACGTAGAACCCCTGCCGGCCACCGGCCGCGATGGGCGTGTTCACGGCGATCGGAACCAGGGTCGGAACGCCGGCGCCAGCCGTCTCGACGGAGGCGCTGCCGACGAGCGTCCACGCCGCGGCGTTCGTCTCCTTGCCGACGAACGTGCCGCCGCCGGTGACCGTCCAGACCTCGATGGTCCGCGGCCCGGTACTGAGCAGGTTGATGTCGAAGCCGCTGACCACGACCGGGTTGATCGCGGTCAGGTCGAACATGTTGCCATTGTGGGAGTTGGTGCCACCGAACGTGGTGGTCAGGTTCTGCGCCGTGACTGCGCTGGCAATCAGGCACATGGTGAGGATCAAGCGCATGGAACTCCTTGGGCTCGGCGAGGCGGAGCTGCCTCGCACCCCGCCACGTTAGGTCCATTGCCCAGACGCCGTCACTACGCCGAGGCAAGGGGCACTCATGGCCAACATGCGCCGGGCGCCGAGCGTTCCATTGCGTAGGAGCGGCGGGGCTTCGTTGTCGCCAGAACCGCGGGCTCGGAGCAAGTCCGTAGCCGGTCCTGCTCCGCTGGCCCGGTTGCCCGCGCGGACACCGGGATCACTGCGTCACTTCACCGCCCCGAACGGCACGCGCACCGACGGCGCGACCAGCGACAGCGTGGTGCGTTTGGCGTCGCCGAGCTCGACGCGCAACTCGCCGCCGAGCCCGTAGACCCGCACCTTCTGCAGGTCGCAGCCGTCGTCGGCCGCCGCTGTGAGGCGCAGTTCGAGCGCCTGCAGGTCCTTTGCGGCCACCGGCGGCGTCAGCACCAGGCGCGCGGTCTCGCGGTAGTCGCCGAGCCAGCGGGCGCCGAGGTTGATGGCGGTGAAGGTCACCTTTCGGCCGTCGGCGAACTGCAGCACGGCGTCGAGGTCCTCACCGCGCCCGGCGAGGTCGCGCCTGCCGATCCCACATTCGATCAGCAGCTCGTGCACCAGCCCATCCAAGGGCCACGGCGGCACAGCGGCTACGGTCGGCACCTTCGGCGAGTAGTGCACGTCGACGAACCACGCGGCCCACTGCACGTGCTTCGGGCCGTTCTCGTAGACGAATCGCTGCTGCTCGAGATCGGGCACCATGCGCAGCGTGCGGCCGGGGAAGTTCGGGTCGTAGAGGTGGACCACGACGTCCTGTTCCCGCTCACCCACCTCGCAGCCGAGCGCCAGCACCTGATGGCCGCCGCGACCGGGCGACTTGAGCCCGAGCGGCACCGGCGCCCCGTCGGCGAGCGCCGCTCGCAGGATGCCGAGCTCGCCCTGCGCACCACGATCGAGCCCACGCCGGAAGAACTGCTCGCGCCGCGTGCCGCGGACGTCGGCGAAGAGCTGGATCCAGCGCGGACCGTTCTTCACCAGCGACTCGACCTGGCGCGAGTAGATGTAGCGCTGCAACGGCGTGCCGTTGGCCGGCCGGTAGTCCTGCGGCGGCACCGCCGACCCCGCGTGCCAGTAGTCCAGCGCCGCGTAGACCATGCCGCCGCACAAGCCGCCCGTGCGCAGCTCCAGCAGCGGCACGGCGTCGTTCTCGAACGT
>JAEUHT010000209.1 GCA_016793265.1 Planctomycetota bacterium | reverse complement strand
CCGCCCGCCTTCAACTGGACCTGGTGGTAGCCGGTTTGACCCCACCCGACCCGCTGTTCCGCTTCACCTTCTGCCTTGCCTCCCACGCCGCATGGTGGCTCGCGGGCGCCGGGCCGATGGACCGGGGGGCGGCGATCGACTGGTCGACCCTGGTCACCGCCGACGAACGACTGCTCGGGCACCGGCTGCAGACGCACATCGCCGACCAGGTCTTCGTCGCCGCGACCCGGGCGACCGCGGCGCCTCGCCGCCCCCTGCTGCTGCTCGTCGAACACAAGAGCCACGCCGACGCCGGTCTCGACGCCCAGCTGCTGCGTTACGCCGTGCTGTTGCGGCGCACCTTCCAGACCCGCCGCGAAGCACTGCCGCTCCTGCTCACGGTCGTGCTCCGGCACGGCACGGCGGCGCGAGGGGCGACTGCCGACGACGGCCCGTTCGCGCCGTTCCAACCGCAGTTGCACTACGTGGTCGACGACCTCACCCTCGGGGAACGTGCCCTCGACGGCCGCACCGGCCTGACGCCCCTCGCCGAATTGACGCTGCGTTGCCTCGCCGCGTTGCCCCGCGCCTCGCCGCACGAGGTGCTCGCCTGCCTCGAACGCTGGCGGGAGCTGCTGCGCGCGGTCGATCGCACCGACGGACCACCCGGCGCACCACCGCTCGGCCCCGACGCCATCGACACCATCGGCTGGTATGCTCTCGCCGTCACCGAAGTCCCGGCGGAGCTGCTCAGCGAGTCCCTCGCCCACATCCTGCAACGACCGGAGCACACGATCATGAGCACCCTCGAACGCACCTACCAGAGCGGGCTGGCAGCCGGCCGGGCCGAAGGCAAGGCCGAAGGCAAGGCCGACGGCCTGCTGCGCCTGCTGCAGCTGCGCTTCGGCGATGTCGTCGACGCCGCCGTCGTCGCCCGCGTGCGCGGCGCCAGCATCGCCGACCTCGACCACTGGACCGACCGCATCCTCGACGCCGCGACGCTGGCCGCGGTGTTCATCGACTGACCCGCGGCTTTCGCCATTCCCTGCACCCACCGCGGCGCTCGCGGGGATCGTGATGGCGTGACCGGACCGCCATCGCCGCGCTGCCGCACATCGAGGCGCTCGACCTCGCGCTCGACGCCAACAGCGACCACACCCCGCTCGCCGCCTCCGGCTCGCAGCAGCGGTTGCACCTCGCACAGCACACGGTCGCCACCGGCATCAGGCCCGAGCGGCTCGCGCCCTTGGCGAAGTTCCGTTCGCTGCGTTCGATCGCGATCGACGAGATGGTCGCTCGTGCGGCGGCCTACGCGCGGCAGGACGCCCTGCAGCAGGGCCCTCGGCGACCGCATCCGCGCGGCCCTGCACGCCGAGGAGTTCCTGGGCAAGCGCCGACCTCCGCCATCGCCGTCAGCCCGGCGACAGCGCACCCTTCAACCGCACATAGGCGCGCATGCCCTGCCGCCCACCTTCGCGACCGAAGCCCGACTCCTTGAAGCCGCCGAACGGGCTCGCGGCGTCGAAGCGGTTGAAGGTGTTGTTCCACACCACGCCGGCCTTCATGCGCGACGCCAGCCACAGGATGCGCGCGCCCTTGTCGGTCCAGATGCCGGCGCTGAGGCCGTAGCTGGTGTTGTTCGCCTTCTCGACCGCTTCCTCGGGCGTGCGGAACGTCGACACCGACAGCACCGGGCCGAAGATCTCCTCGCGGCAGATGCGGTGCGTCTGCCCCACGCCGGTGAACATCGTCGGCGCGAACCAGAAGCCCTTCGCCGGCAGCTCGCAGCGCGGCTGGAACAGCTCGGCACCTTCGTCGACGCCCGATTGCACCAGCTCCACGATGCGCGCGAGCTGCGCCGCCGAGTGGATCGCTCCCATGTCGGTGTTCTTGTCCATCGGGTCGCCGACGCGGATGCGCTGCATGCGCCGCCGCAGCTTGTCGACGAACAAGTCGTGCACGCTCTCCTGCACGATCAGGCGCGAACCGGCGCAGCAGACGTGGCCCTGGTTGAAGAAGATGCCGCGCACCACGCCTTCGACCGCCTGATCGAGCGCGGCGTCCTCGAAGACGAGGTGCGCCGCCTTGCCGCCGAGCTCGAGCGTCAGCTCGACAGAGCGGCCGGCGACCGCGCGCTGGATCTCCTTGCCGACCTCGGTGCTGCCGGTGAAGGCGACCTTGGCGAGCCCCGGATGCCGCACCAACGCGGCGCCGGTGCGGCCATCGCCGGTGACGATGTTGACGACGCCGGGCGGCAGCTCCGCTTGCTGGAACACCTCGGCGAGCCGCAGCGCCGTCAGCGGCGAGCTCTCGGCCGGCTTCAGCACGACGGTGTTGCCGGCGGCGAGTGCTGGCGCCAGCTTCCACGCCGCCATCAGCAGCGGGAAGTTCCACGGGATCACCTGGCCGATGACGCCGAGCGGCTCGGGGTGCTGGCCCGGGAACAACAGGTCGAGCTTGTCGGCCCAGCCGGCGTGGTGGAAGAAGTGCTGCGCCGCCAGCGGCACGTCGACGTCGCGCGTCTCCTTGATCGGCTTGCCGTTGTCGAGCGTCTCCAGGCAGGCGAACTCGCGCGCCCGTTCGAGCAGGATGCGGGCGATGCGGAACACGTAGCGGGCGCGCTGCTCCGCCGGCAACCGCCGCCAGCCGACGAACGCCTGCTGCGCCGCGGCGACGGCGCGATCGACGTCCTTGGCGCCGGCCATCGCCACCTCCGACAGCACCGACTCGGTCGCCGGGTTGATGGTCGGCAAGTACTCGCCGGTCTTCGGCTTCACCCACTCGCCGCCGACGAACAGCTCGTGGCGCGCCTGGATCGTGAAGTGGTCGGTGCCCTCGATCGAAGGCGCGTACTGCCAGACGCCGCCGAACGCCAGTTCGCGCGCCGCAGCCTTGTTCTCGCTCTTGTCGGTCTTCGCCATGGCGGATCCTCAGTCGGCGCTGAAGTCGCTCGGCCGCTGGTAGCGACCGGTGCGCTCCTTCTCGAGTTGCATGAGCACGTCGTTGAGCAACGAGCTGGCGCCGAAGCGGAACCAGTGGGGCGACAGCCAGGCGTCGCCGCAGGTCTCGGCGACCAGCACCAGGTACTTGAGCGCGTCCTTGGCGGTGCGGATGCCGCCGGCCGCCTTGACGCCGACCATGCGCCCGGTCTCCAGGAAGTGGTCGCGCGCGGCCTCGAGCAGCAGCAGCACCACCGGCGGTGTGCTGGCCGGCGTCACCTTGCCGGTGGACGTCTTCAGGAAGTCGGCCCCAGCCAGCAACGCGATGCGGCAGGCGCGGCGGATGTTGTCGTAGGTCTTCAGCTCGCCGGTCTCGAGGATCACCTTGAGGTGGGCCTCGCCGCAGGCCTGCTTGACGGCGCAGATCTCGTCGTAGACCTGACCGTAGCGGCCGGCCAGGAAGGCGCCGCGATCGATCACCATGTCGATCTCGGTGGCGCCGTCGCCGACCGCGAGCTGCACCTCACGCAGCTTGGTGGCGCGGTCGGTGCGGCCGGCCGGGAAGCCGGTGGCGACCGAGGCCACCTGCACGCCACTGCCGCGCAGCGCCTGCACGGCGACCTCGACCAGGTCGGGGTAGACGCACACCGCCGCGCAGGACGGCAGCTCCGGCCGCGCCGCGAACGGCCGCCGCGCCTTCGCGCACAGCTGCCGCACCTTGCCCGGCGAGTCCATGCCCTCGAGCGTGGTCAGGTCCATCATCGCGATGGCGAGCTCGAGCCCCTGCACCTTCGCCTGCTTCTTGAGGGAACGGGTGCCGAGGTCGGCGGCGCGCGTCTCGAGCGCGACCGCGTCGACCGGCGGCACGCGGAACTCGACCGGGGAGGAGCTGGACATGGGGCGGCGCCATCGTGCCGCGCGGCGGCGGCGAAGTCGATGTTGTCGCGACCTCAAGCGGCGGTCAGCCGCCGGCGCGATCGAGGTCGTCGAAGGTGAACGGCTCCGGCAGCAGCGCCGGCAGCGTCGTCGTGCGAAGCACCCCGCCGCGGCCGACCAGCACGAGGTCCATGGCGCGGCCGAACTCGGCCAGCACCTGGCGGCAGGCGCCACACGGCCGCGCCGGTTCGTCGAGGTCGGTCACCACCACCGCCGCCACCAGTTCGCTGACGCCCGCGGCCACGGCGGTGACGACGGCGGTGCGTTCGGCGCAGATGGTCAGCCCGAAGCTCGCGTTCTCGACGTTGCAGCCGGCGAAGACGCGGCCGTCGCTGGCCAACACGGCGGCGCCGACCGGGAAATGCGAGGCGCGCACGTAGGCGTGCTGGCGGGCGGCCTTGGCGGCGGTGATCAGGCGGTCGAGATCGGCGGCAGCGAGCGGCATGGGTACTCGACCGGTCAGCTCGACCGGCCACTCAGGGCCAGCGCCACCACCGTGGCGCCGTAACAACCGAGCTGCAGCGCGCAGACCACGAACGCGAAGAACGAGCCCTGCTTCAGCACCGCGGCCTCGAGGTCGGCGTAGCCCTGCAGCAGCGTGTAGCCGGCGCCCATGGTGACGACGACGGCGGCCACCGACCACAGCGTGAGGTCGGCGCGCAGGCGATCGAGCAGGCGGCCGAGGAACCACAACAGCGGCGCGCCCGCGAGCAAGGTCGGCAACAGCCACGATCCCGCCTGTTCGCCGCCGGTGACGAGGAACCCGGCCCAGACGCCGGGCAGCGCGCCGATCGCGAACAGTTTGCCGGCGTGGCCCGGCACCATCGCCCCGAGCACCGACAACACCACGAAGGCGACCGGCAACAGCACTCGGAAGTGCTTGCCGACGACCGGACGTGGCATGGTGACGATCTCCGTCATGGTGGTGCAGCGGGCGGGCGCAGAATCATGACACCGGGCCTCGCGCGCGACCAGGGTGGCATGCATAACTCCCGACGTGAGCGAGCCGCCGATCGACCCCGCCGTGGCAGCAGCGCTGCGTGAACTCGGCAGCCCCGATGGCACCGGACTCTGCATCGACGGGGTCGCGGCGAGCACGCTCGCGGCCACCTTCGGCACCCCGCTCTACGTGTTCTCGGCCGCCGTGCTGCGCCGTCGCGTCGCCGCCGTGAAGGCCGCCTTGGGCCCGCGCGTCGAACTGCTGTGGTCGGTCAAGGCCAACCCGTCGGTGCCGGTCACGCGCTGCCTGCGCGAGGCCGGCACCGGCATCGAGATCGCCTCGCTCGGCGAACTGCAGGTGGCGCTGGCGGCCGGCCACGACGCCGCCGCGGTGCGCTTCGCCGGCCCGGGCAAGACCGACGCCGAGCTACAGGTCGCGATCGAGCAGGACCTCTGCCTGCACGTCGAATCGGCCGACGAGCTCGCCGCCATCGACCGGCTGGCCACCAGCGCCGGCCGCACCGCGCGCCTCGCCCTGCGCGTGAACTTCGCCGCCGAAGTGCAGGGCTCGCGCCTGCGCATGGGCGGCCGCAGCAGCCGCTTCGGCATCGACCAGGAGCAGGTCCCGGCCCTGCTGCAGCAGATCGCGGCCCGCCCGGCGCTGCGCCTCGTCGGCGCCCACGTCTACGGCGGCACCCAGTGCTTCGACGCCAATGCCTGCGTGCGTCAGGCGGCGGCCTTGTGTGCGGCCGTGCGCGGTTGGGAGGCGAACGGCGCGCGCCTCGATGAGCTCGACCTCGGCGGCGGCTTCGGCGTCGCCGCCTTCCACGGCGATGGCAGCTTCGACCTCGCCGCTGCGGGCCGTGAACTGTCGGCGCTGATGCACGAGTACGATCGCCCCGGGCGCCGCTGGTTCGTCGAACTCGGCCGCTTCCTCGCCGCGCCGGCCGGCGTCTACCTGACCCGCGTGGTGCGGCAGAAGCAGAGCGGCGGCCTCACCCAGGTGGCGGTCGACGGCGGCCTGCACCAGCACGCCGCGGCGGCGGGCGTCGGCACCATCGTGCGGCGGCCGCCGCTGCTGGTGCGCGCCGCAGCGCCGTGGGCGGCGGGCACGACAGCGGTGACGATCGGCGGCCCCTTGTGCACGCCGCAGGACCAGTTCGCCGACCGGCTGCCGCTGGGGCCGCTGGCGGCCGGGGAGCTGCTCGCGGTGCTGCACGCCGGCGCCTACGGCTTGACCTTCAGTCCGCATTCGTTCCTGTCCCACGCGACGCCGGTCGAGGTGTTCGTCGACGACGGCGAAGCGCGGCTCGCACGCCACCGCGGCACGCCCGCCGACGCGCTGCGCGGGCAGGTCCGGTAGCGGGCGTTCGCCCCCTCGTCAGCCGAGCGCGACGACGTCGTCGGCGAGGCGCCGGGCCAGCTCCGGGTCGTGCGTCACCAACACCAGCGTCTGCCCACGCTGGCGCAGGCCCTCGATGACGCGCACGACCTCCTCGGTGTTGGCCGGGTCGAGCGCCGAGGTCGGTTCGTCGAGCAGCAGCACCTCCGGCTCCGGTGCCAACGCCCGCGCGATGGCCACGCGCTGCGCTTCGCCGCCCGACAGCCGCGCCGGGAAGCGCGGCGCCGCCGCCGCCATGCCGACGAGTTCGAGCAGCTGCCGCGCACGCGCCTCGGCAGCAGCCGGTGCCAGGCCGTGCACGACGCGCGGCGCCAGCGCCACGTTCGCCAGCACCGACAGGTGCGGGAACAGCTGGAAGCCCTGGAACACCATGCCGGTGCGCCGTCGCAGCGCGGCCGCGCGGCGCGCCCACTCGGACGGCGCCAGCCCGGCGGGGATCGTCACCTCGCCGACCTGCACCACACCCGCATCGTGGCGTTCGAGCTGATTCAGCAGCCGCAGCAGGGTGCTCTTGCCGGCGCCGCTGGGCCCGGTCAACACCGTGGTGCGACCGGGCGCGAAGTCGTGGTCGAGGCCCGCGAACAGCGTGTGATCGCCGAACCGTTTGCCGATGCCGCGCAGCGAGATCATGGTGCCAGGTTCAGGCGCGGTCCTTGTCCAGGGCCCGTTCGCAGCGCCGCGCGAACCAGGCCAACGGCAAGCTCATCAGCAGATAGATCCCAGCGGTCACCAGCCCGAGCGTGATGAAGCGCCCCGAGGCGTTGGCCAGCATCTGGTACTGCTTGGTCAGCTCGACGACGGTGATGACCATGACGATCGAGGAGTCCTTGAACAGCGCGATGAAGTCGTTCGTCGACGGCGCCAGCACCAGCCGCAGGGCCTGCGGCAGCAGCACGTGGCGCAGCGCCTGCGCGCCGGAGAAGCCGAGCGCCGCCGCCGCTTCGTGCTGCCCGCGCGGGATCGTCAGCAGGGCCGCGCGGTAGACCTCGGCCTCGTAGGCCGCGTAGTTGAGGCCCAGCCCGAGCACGCCGGCGGTGGCCGCCGACAGCTGCAGCCCTTCGACCTGGCCGAGGCCGTAGTAGAGCAGCAGCATCTGCACCAGGATCGGCGTGCCGCGCAGCAACTCGACGTAGGCGACCGCGAGCAAGCGCAGCGGCCGCGGGCCGTAGAGACGCACCAGTGCGACGGCCAAGCCGAGCCCGATGGCGAGCGCGAAGGCCAACACGGAGATGCCGAGCGTGCGCAAGGCGCCCTGGCCGAGCAGGGTCAGGGCGACTCCCCAGGCGAAGGGCGTGGCCGAAGCGACCGCCTCGGCCGTCGCCGCGATCACGTCGGCATCGCCGAGCCTCGCCTGCTGCGGCCCCCACAGTTGCCAGCGCCGGTAGATGCGTTCGAGGCTGCCGTCGGCCAGCAGCGTCGCCAGCGCCTGGTCGAGCGCCTGCTGCAAGGCCCCATCCCCGCGCCGCACCGCCATCGCGTAGTAGAAGCCGCCGAACGGCTCGCCGACGTCGACCAGGGTCGGGAACAGCGGCCGCAGGGCGCGCGCGATCGGCACGTCGGCGAGCGAGCCGGCATTACGGCCATTCTGCACGTCCTCGTAGGCGGTGACGTTGCTCTCGTAGACCACCACCTCGATGCCCGGCTGCGAGAGCAGCATCTGGTGGCTCTGCGACTGGCCGAGCACGCCGACGCGCTGCCCGGCGAGTTCGGCCAACGAGCGCACCGCGGCGAAACGCGGCGCCACCGTGAGCTGCTGCTGGAAGATGTAGTACGGCCGGGTGAAGCGCACCTGGTTGCGCCGCGCCGGGGTCGGCTCGAAGCCGTTCAACACAAAGTCGCAGTCGCCACGTTCGAGCACTTGCACGAGGTGCTCGTACGGGGCCTGCACACGCTCGCAGCGCACCGCCAACACGCGGCCGAGTTCGTGCGCGAGTTCGACCTCGAAGCCGATCTCGCCGCGCTCGGGATGCGCCGGGTCGACGAAGACGAACGGCGCGCCACCCTCGGCGTCGCTGCCCCATCGCAGCACGGCGGCAGCCCGCCACGGTTCGACCGGCGGCGGCCCCTGCGCGACCGCGGTGCCGCCGCACGCGGCGACGACGACGAACGCGGGCAGGCGGAGGCAGCGCAGCATGGCCGGCGTTTCCTATCCGGCTCCGACCCCGATGCAAGCGAGCGTTGGTATCCTGCCCGCCATGACCCCGCGTGCGCTACCCTCGCTGTTCCTGTCGGTGCTCGCTGCCACGGCCTCCGCCCAGGAAGGCGTGCCGCAGCCGCCGGGCCTGGTGCCCGAGCAGATGTGGTACGCGCCGACCGCCGCCGACTGGAAGAAGCCCGTGCTGATGCGCTGGCAACGCACCTGGGACGACGCCGTGCGGCTGTCGCAGGCGACGCGCCGGCCGATCCTCGTCTGCGTCAACATGGACGGCGAGATCGCCAGCGAACACTACGCCGGCGTGCGCTACCGCGACCCCGAGCTGGCGAAGCTGTTCGAGCCCTACGTGTGCGTGATCGCCTCGGTCTACCGCCACAACGAACGCGACTACGACGAGCAGGGCAACCGCATCCCGTGCCCGCGGCTCGGCGGCGTCACCTGCGGCGAGCACATCAACCTGGAGCCGATCGTCTACGAGAAGTTCCTCGACGGCAAACGCATCTCGCCGCGCCACATCATGGTCGAGCTCGACGGTGCCGAGGTCTACGACGTGTTCTACACCTGGGACGTCGACTCGGTGTACCAGGCGATCCGGAACGGCATCCAGAACCGCCGCGAGCAGGCGGTGCCGATCGTCAAGGGCGACCGATCGCTGCAGGAACGCATCGAGAGCCCCGACAGCGAGGACCGCGAGCAGATCGAACGGCTGTTCCGAGGCGCCGACCTCGAGCAGAAGCGCGCGCTGCTGGAGGCGGCCGTCAAGGCCGGCGCCCACGCGCCGATCGAACTGCTGCGGCTGGCCGCGTTCGGCCTCGACCCCGAGCTCGCGCGCCGCGCCCGCGCCGGCATGCTCGAGGCCACCGACCCCGGCGCCGTCGAGCTGATCGCCGATACGCTGCGGGCGCCGATGGCGGCCGCCGAACGCAAGGCGCTGGCGCAGTCGTTGCGCCGCTTCGCCGGTTCGACGCGGGCGATGTCGCTGGCCACCGCCCACAGCGGGCTCGCCGGCGGCAAGGCCACGATCGACACCAAGGTGTGGGGCGAGGTGCTGCAGTCGCAGGACTACGCGGCGGCGGCCAACCGGGCCTTCAGCGCCGAAGCGGCCGCGCGCGCCGATGCCGCGCTGCAGCAGAAGCCCGACGACCCGACGGCGCGGCTCGACGTCGCCGAAGCGAGCCTGCTGCAGGCGTTCGACGTCCGCGTCGGCAGCGGCCGCGGCGCCCTGCGCCTCTACCAGCAGCAGCGGGAGCTGCTGCTCAGCGACGCCGTCGGCGACGTCGAGGCAGCCGCGCAGAAGGGCGCCAAGGACTGGCGCATCGCCGCCATCCGCGCCCTCGTCGCCCAGCAGCGTGGCCAGCACGAACAGGCCTTCCAGCTCGCCATCGCCGCCGCGCCGGCGCTGCCGACCGATGCCCCGGGTCGCCTCGCCGTCGAGCTTTTGTCGCTGTTCGCGGCCGCGCGCCAGGACGCGATCGCGACCGCCGTGCAGGCGAAGCAACCGTGGCCACCGGAGTGGATGAGCGACGTGCACGCGGCCTACTCGGTGCTCGACGCCCACCCGCTCGGCCGCGACGAACACGTCGCCAACCACTACGACTTCCTCGACTTCTTCCGCGCGCCGGACGCCGACCAGGTGCTCGACCGTGGCCTCGAACGGTTCCCCGCCTCGGCGGTGCTGCACCAGCGCCTGCGCCAGCGGGCGCTGCGGCGCGGCGGCGAAGCCGAGTTGGCGCGGGAATACTCGGCGCGGCTGGCAGCGGCCGGGGCGCCGGCGACGGTCTCGTGGTTCGCCGGTTTCGCCGACCTCGTCATCGCCGAAGCCCATCGCCGCCGCAGCGAGGCAGAACCGGCGACGGCGGCCTACCAGCGGGCGATGCAGCGCTTCGTGCAGTACCGCGAGGCGACCGGGCAACACGACGGCGACCACTACGTCGCCATGGCGCACGGCGGCCTCGCCCGCCTCCGTCTGCAGGCCGACGACCTCGCCGGCACCCTCGCCGAGCTCGAGCTCGTGTTCCGCATCGCACCGACCGCGGCGGCGGCGACCGACGGCCTCGGCATGACGGCGATGCAGACCGCCGAGATGCTGCGTGGCCGCGCGCTGACGGCCAAGGACGAGGCCATGCTGCGGCGGCTCGATGCCGCGCTGCAACAACTGCCGCCGGAGGCGTTCGAGCTGCCCGAGTACGAGAGGAACTCGCGGCCGCAGCGCCGACCCCGCCGCGGTGGCGGCGAGCAAGGGCGCTGACGCCCTTCAACCGTCCTGCAACATGGCGTCGAGGCAACGGCCGGCCCGCCAGTCCCCCGCCAGCGACACGTCGCGCGGCCGCAGCGCGTCCTGGCACTCGACGGCGTCGAGTTGCGTGAGGTCGAACCCGTGGGCCGCGGCGAAGCGGCGGCCGAGCTCCCAGCGCGACACCCGCTCCGGCCCCGGCAGGTGCACGAGCCGCGGTCCGTCCGGGTCGAGCGCGAGGTCGACCAGCGCCGCCGCGGCGTCGGCGGCGTGCAGCGGCGTGCGGTACTCGTTCGGGAACAACGCGGCGCGCCGGCCGGCGGCCAACGTCGCACGCAAGGAAGCGGTGGCGCCGCGGCCGGCGCGGTCGGCGCCGAACAGCAGCGGCAGCCGCACGACGCGGCCGCCGTGGCGCGCCGCGGCCTCTTCGCCGGCGGCCTTGCTGAGGCCGTAGGTCGACAACGGCGCCACCGGCGAGGTGGCCGCGTAGGGCGCGCCGCGGCCGTCGAAGACGAGGTCGGTCGAAGCGTGCAGCAGGCGGGCGCCGAAGCGCTCGGCCAGCCGGCCCGGCACCGCCGCGTTGACGCGCATCGCCAGCGCCGGATCGTGTTCGCAGTCGGCGAGCCGCGCACACGCCGCCAGGTTGATCACGAGGTCGGGCCGCAGCGCCTGCACCACCGCGTCGACCATGCCCGGCGCGCCGAGGTCGACCGCCGCGTCGCCGGCGCGCCGCGCCGTGGTCGCCGCGACATGGCCGGCGGCGGTCACGGCGGCCTTGACGTAGCCGCCGAGGAACCCGGTCGAACCGGTGACGAGGATGCGGAGCGCGGCCATCGGGCCCGTATGGTTGCGGTTGATGGTCGCGAACGGAAGCCCGGCGCCGCTGCTCTTGATCGCCAACCCGATCTCCGGCGGCGGCAAGGGCCGCCGGCTGGCGCCGCAGCTCGCCGCGGCGCTGGCGCAGCGAGGTGTGCCGGCCGAGGTCTTCTTCACCACCCGCGCCGGCGACGCCACGGCGCGCGCGCGCGCCGCCGGCGAGGAACCCTGGGGCGGCCTCGTCGCCCTCGGCGGCGACGGCACCGTCAACGAGGTGCTGAACGGCATGCCGGACCCGTCGCGGCCGCTCGGTGTGCTGCCGGTCGGCACCGCCAACGTGCTGGCGGTCGAACTGGGCCTGCCGCGGCGCGTCGAGGCCGCCGCCGACGTGCTCGCGCGCGGCAGCCACCGCGAGCTCGCCATCGGCACCGTTCGCAGCGGCGGCGGCCCCGACCGGCGCTTCCTCCTGTTCGCCAGCGCCGGCATCGACGGCGACATCTGCGAACGGCTGCAGCAGGTGCGCACCGGCACGCTCGGCAAGCACAAGTGGTTCGCACCGATCCTGCGCACGCTGCGCCGCTGGCCACAGTTCTCGCTGCGCGCCACGCTCGCCGACGGCAGCGTGCTCGACGACCTGCAGACGGTGCTGGTCAGCCGCGTGCGCAACTTCGGCGGCTGGCTGCACCTGACCCCGGAGGTCGACGCCGGCAGCGGGCTCTTGCACGTGCTCGGTTTCCGCTCGCGCTCGCGCCTCGGCTGGCTCTGGCACGGCGCCCGCGGCCTCTGCGGCGGCCTCGTCGCCGGCAAGGGCCTCGTCACCCGCACCACCACGGCGCTGCGCATCGACGGCCGGGCCCCGGTGCAGGTCGACGGCGACTTCGCCGGCCACAGCCCGCTCGAGCTCGGCCTCGCCCCGGTCAAGGCCCGCATCTTCGCGCCGGCCGGCTGAACCGGCCGCCGCGGCCGGCCGGGCAGGGTCGATCCGGTGCGAGGCACGGGTAGCATGCTCCGACATGTCCGCATCCATCCGCACCCGCGCCGTGCCCGTCGGCGACACCACCTTCGGCGGCGACCGGCCGTTCGCGCTGATCGCCGGCCCTTGTGTCATCGAGAGCCGCGACCACTGCCTGCGCCACGCCGAGGCGATCAGCAAGGTCGCGCGCCAGCTCGGCGTGCCGCTGGTCTTCAAGAGCAGCTTCGACAAGGCCAACCGCACCTCCGGCCAGGCCTGCCGCGGCCCCGGCCTCGACTCGGGACTGGACATCCTCGCCACCGTGCGGCGCGAGATCGGCGTGCCGGTGCTGACCGACGTGCACGAACGCGAACAGTGCGCCGCCGCCGGCGAGGTCGTCGACTGCCTGCAGATCCCGGCCTTCTTGTGCCGGCAGACCGACCTGCTGTTGGCCGCCGCCGCCACCGGCAAGACCGTCAACGTCAAGAAGGGACAGTTCCTGGCCCCCGAGGACGTCGGCAACGTATTGGCGAAGGTGACCGGCGCCGGCAACCCGAACGTGATGATCACCGAACGCGGCGCCAGCTTCGGCTACCGCACGCTGGTCGTCGACTTCGCCGGCTTCCCGACCATGCGCGGCTTCGGCCAACCGCTCGTCTTCGACGCCACCCACTCGGTGCAGCGGCCGGGCGGCGCCGGCAGCTCGACCGGCGGCGACCGCAGCAAGGTGCCGCCGCTGGCGCGCGCCGCGGTCGCGTGCGGCGTCGACGGCCTGTTCCTCGAAGTGCACGAAGACCCCGACCACGCGCCGAGCGACGGGCCCAACATGCTGCGCCTCGCCGACCTGCCGGCGCTGCTCGCCGACCTGCTGCGCATCCAGGAGGCCGCGCGGCGGCCGTGACCGACCCCGACGGCAGCTCCGCCGCGCCGACCGGCCCCGACTTCGGGCAACGCCGCGACTTCTACACCTTCGCGCCCGAGTCGCTGGCGCAGGAGCTGCCGGCGTTCGAGGTGCTGCGCGAGGTGGGCAAGGGCTCGATGGGCCTCGTCTACGAGGCCCGCGTGCGCGCCACCGGCGACCGTATCGCGCTGAAGGTGCTGCCGCCGAGCCTCTTGCTGACCGAACGCGCGTTGGCGCGCTTCCTGCGTGAGGGCCGCATCATGGCGCGCGTGCGCCACCCCGACATCGTCGCCTTCGTCGACCAGGGCTCGCGCGGCCGCCTGTTCTGGTTCGCGATGGAGTTCGTCGACGGCGTCACGCTCGAAGAACGGCTGCGCGTCGGCCCGCTGCCGGTGCAGCACGCCTGCACGATCGCGGCCCAGGTCGGGCGCGCGCTGCAGTTCGCGCACGAACGCGGCGTCGTGCACCGCGACGTCAAACCCGGCAACCTGATGCTGCGTGATGGTGCCGCGACCGTACCGCGCGTCGCCATCACCGACTTCGGCCTCGCCCGCGAGACCGGCACCGGTTCGATGACCGAGAGCGGCGCCATCGTCGGCACGCCGATGTTCATGGCGCCGGAGGTCGTGCTCGGCGGCACCCAGGCCGCCAACACCCTGGCCGACGTCTACTCGCTCGGCGCCACGCTCTACACGATGGTCGCCGGCCGGCCGCCGTTCGAAGGCCCCACCGCGCAGAGCGTGCTCAAGGCCGTGCTCGAACAGGACCCGACGCCGCCGCACCGCCTGCGCGCCGACCTGCCGTTGGCCGTCGAGGCGATGCTCGGCAAGGCGATGGCGAAGAACCCCGCCCACCGCTACGGCTCGGCGCTCGAGTTCGCCGAGGACCTCGAGCGCTTCCTGCGTGGTGAGCACGTGCTGGCCCGCCTGCCCAACCTGCTGCAGCGCGGCGCCCGCTGGTGCCGGCGGCGGCCGGTGACCGCGGTGCTGCTGGTGGCGCTGCTGGTGCTGACGCTCGGCGCCGCGCTGGTGCGGCGACAGCAGAACCGCGACGCCGTCGAACGGGGCCTCGCCGAGGCCGAACGTTGCCTGGCGCTGGCCAGCACCACGCGCGACGAACAGGACCGGCCGCGCAGCAACCAGGACCGCCGCGACCTGCTGCTGGCGGCCGTGGTCGCGGCGACCCAGGCGATCGAACGCGACAGCGCGTTCGCGCGCGCCTTCTGGGTGCGGGCCCGCGCCCACCACCGCCTCGGCCAGTGGGCCGACGCGATCTACGACCTCGATGCCGCCGAACGGCTGCGCGGCCAGGCCACGCCCGAGATCCTGCACTTCCGCATCGACGCGCTGCAGCAGCAGGGCGACCCGCCGTCGCTGCTGCGTCTGCAGCACGACCTCACCACGCTGCTGCAGCTCGACCAGAGCCCGCGCGCCCGCGCGCTGGTGGCCGAGCAGCTGCTGGCCTTCGTCGAACAGGCCCACGGCGCCGCGCGCAGCGAAGCGCTGGCGCGCGTCACCGACGTGCTGGCAGCGGTCGGCGACGACGACCCGCGCGCAGCCGTCGCGCGCGCCCGCCGGCTCGAACTCGACGGCCAGAACGAAGCCGCGCTGGCGGCGATGCGCGCGGCGACCGCGCGCCACGCCGGCAACCTGTTCGTGCACCTGCAGGCGGCGGCGATGTTCGACCGCAACGCCCTGCACGACGAAGGCGCGCGCCAGCACGACGCCGCCAGGCGGCTGTCGCCCGAGCCCCCGGCGACGGCGCGCCACGCGCAACCGACGGTCGACCTCGACGGCCTCAGCCGCTTCCTCGGCGAGGTCGACAGCGTGCTGCGGGCGCTCGAACCGACGGCGACCGGCGATGGGGCGACGCCGACGGCGCTGCCGACGCGCAAACCATGAGTGCCGCCACCCGCCCGCCGCGCGTGGTGCTGCTCGGCGTCGCCGGCAGCGGCAAGAGCACGCTCGGGCAGGCGCTGGCGAGCGACCTCGGCGTCGACTTCGTCGAGGCCGACGACCTGCATGGGCCGGCCAACCGCGCCCGCATGGCGCAAGGCCTGCCGCTCGACGACGCCGCCCGCGAACCGTGGCTGGCGGCGGTACACACCGTGCTCACCGGCCTCGTCGCCGCCGGGCGCGGCTTCGTCTTGGCCTGCTCGCTGCTCAAGCGCGCCCATCGCGAACGCCTGCAGCGTGGCCTGCCCCCGCTTCAGCTCGTGCACCTCGCGGTTCCCCCCGACGTGCTGCGGCAGCGCCTCGCCGCCCGCCGTGGGCACTTCTTCCCGGTGACGCTGCTCGACGACCAACTCGCCGCCTGGCAGCCGCTCGAACACGGCCACACCATCGCGGCCGAAGGCCCGCCCGAGGCGCTCGTGGCGCGTCTCGCCGCCATGCTGCGGCCGCCACCCACAGGCTTCACATCGGCTTGACCGCATGATCGCGGCGCTGGCGAGACTGCGACGACGATGACCTCGGCGCCCGATCTCTGGTCGTTGCTCGCTGCCGGCCTGGCCCTGCTCTGGCTGCCGGCGCTCTGGCGTCTGTGCAGCACGGGGCGGCCTCGACCGCTGCCGCCGGCCGATGCCACGGGCGATTCCGTGGTGTCGCCGCCGCCGGCCGCCTGAGCGGCGCCGGCCACCGGCGTCTCAGCCCGGGAAGCCAGGGGCGCCGCTCCCGGACGACGCGCGGTTGCCGCGCCATCGCGGGCTACTATTCGGTGCGCAGCAGCAGGTGCTGCTGCCCCCCAACCCCCTGATGCGCGCCCGCGACTTCGCGATCCTGATCGGCTCCTTCCTGCTCGTCGGCACCGCCGG
Organism: Planctomycetota bacterium; assembly: GCA_016793265.1. Classification (GTDB taxonomy): domain Bacteria; phylum Planctomycetota; class UBA1135; order UBA1135; family UBA2386; genus JAEUHT01. The sequence continues at coordinate 13,748 of JAEUHT010000209.1, read as the reverse complement.
GCTGATCTGGTGGAACCAGGAAACCCAGGCCGTCGAACGCCCACCCGGCGCTCCGGCTGGCGCCGAGGCGCCAGCGGTCGCGGCCGTCGCCAGCCGGCAGGATCCGGCCACCGCCACCACCGGCGACTGGCACGGCGAACACGGCCCCGCGGTCGCCGTCGAAGCCCCGACCGCGCGCCGCCGCGACTCCGGCAGCGCGACCGAGGGCATCATCCGCGGCGACATCCAGCTCGCGGTGTCGGTGCTCGATCGCATCGAGAGCATCACCGTCGTCGTCGAAGAGGCGCGCAGCGCCATCGTGCGCGGCGAGGTCCAGGGCATCCGCCGCAAGTACGTGCCCATCGAACGGGGCCCCGGCACGCCGACGTTCGAGGTGCGCATGCCGTTCTCCGAGTACCCGTACGTGGTCTCGGTGTTCTCGCCCGGCCTCAACGGCTCGCGTCGCACCATCACGCTCGACGCCGAGCACGCCGTGGTCGACGACATCGTGCTGGCGATCACGCCGGGCTCGCCGTTCTCGGTGCTCGTGCGCGACCAGGACGCGGCGCCATACCCCGATGTCGACCTCGTGCTGGTGGCGGTCGGCGACCCCGCTGGCCGGCCGACGCGCAAGGCCACCACCGACAACTACGGCAGCGCCTTGTTCGAGGACCTGCTCGCCGGCGACTACCAGCTCACCGCCAACAGCGGCGGCCAACCGCTGCTCGAACCGCAGACGATCGCCGTGCAGCCGGGGCTGCGTTCGTACGGCACCAAGGTGCAGGGTCAGGGCCATCAGCTGACGGTGCCGCGCGGCATCGCCGTGGGCCTGCTCGTGCACGACGCCCCCGGTTATGGCATCGCCGACGCCCAGGTCACCGCCACGGCCCTCGACAGCATCAAGCTGAAGACCGTCGCCGCCCCGCCGACCGATGGCGCCGGCCGCACCACGTTCCAGCACCTGCAGCCCGGCCGCTGGCAGATCACCATCGAGAAGCAGGGCCATGCCCGCGTCGACCGCCCGTTGACCCTGACCGCAGGCCAGGAGACGCAGTTCCTCGACGTGCGGCTGTTCCCCGCGCGCCGGTGATGACCGACCGCGGCCTCCAGCGGTGACCCCACCGCGCCGCTCGAATCGCCGTGGCACGCGCCGCGCGCCGCGACTAGATTCCGCGCGACCATGGGCCAACCGATCGTCGACCTCGCCAGCCTGGATCTCAGCCAGGACGTCGTCCCCGTTGCCGAATTGCGCCGCTGCCTGCCGCATCGCGACGTGTTCCAGCTGCTCGACGGCATCTGCTACTTCGACCGCGAACGCCTCGTCTGCGTCGGCTACAAGGACTGGGACGCGAACCCCTGGTGGGCCACCGGCCACATCCCTGGGCGGCCGATCATGCCCGGCGTGCTGATGATCGAAGGCGCGGCACAGAGCGCGACCTTCCTGGTCAAGCAGAACAACGACTGGGCGGTGGATCGCATGATCGGGCTCGCCGGCCTTGACAACGCGCGTTTCCGCGGCCAGGTCGTGCCGCCGGCGCGCGTCTACTTCGTCAGCGAGTTGGTGCAGCTCTCCGGGCGCCGGCTGGCGAAGATGCACTCGCAGGTGTTCTGCAACGGCCAGATGACGCTCGAGCTCGACGTGATGGGAGTCATGTTGTGACCCGCGAGGCGGCAGCCGCGCCCGGCACCGGCCCCTGGCGCTGGTTCTGGCTGCTGCCCACGATCGCCATCGCCGCCTGGTGGCCATTCGCTCCCTACTGGCAGAGCGACGACTTCCTGGCCCTGCACTACGCGCAGGATCTGTCGCGCGCCCTGCACGACTGCGTCGGGCCGCAGTACGGCGCCACCGACATCTGGTGGTTCTACCGGCCGCTGATCACGCTGAGCTTCTGGCTCGACCAGCAGCTCGGCGGCGCCACACCAGGGGTGTCGTTCTGGAGCAACGTGCTCGCCCACGCCACCAGCACGCTGCTGGTCGGCCTGGTCTGGCGTCGTTTCCTCGGCGATCGTGCGGCCTTCGCCGCCGCCGCGGCCTGGGCGGTGCTGCCGAGCCACCTCGGTTCCATCGCGTGGGCCGTCGGCCGCGTCGACAGCCACACCACGGTGTGGTGCCTCGCCACCGTCTGGTTGTGCCAACGCCGCGGCGAACGCGGCCGCGGCGCGCTGGCGATCGCTGCCACCACGGCGCTCGCGCTCGGCAGCAAGGAACTGGCGCTCGTGTTGCCGGCGCTGGCGACGCTGGTGGTCTGGCTGCAGGGGCGCGGCAGCCTGCGGCAACGCGCCCGCCTGGCCCTTTGCGCCGCGGCCCCGGCGTGGGTCGCCCTGTGCGCCTACCTGCCGCTGCGCCTGCTCGCGCTCGGCCGCTTCGGCGGCTACGAGGCGGCCAGCTACGACCCGCTGGCGATGCTGCGCGGGCTCGGCCTCGCGGTCGTACACCTGCTGGTGCCGCTGACCTGGACCTTTGGCGACGGCCTGCCGTTCGGCCCCGGCTGGCTCTGGCTCGCGGTGGCGGCGACCCCGGTGGCCATCGCGCTGCTGCTGGCGTGGCGCCGGCGCGGCGCCGGCTTCGTGCTCGCGATCGCCGCCGTGTTCGTGGTCGCCACCGCGCCGATGGCGTCGATCCTGGCGGCGATCGACAACCCGCACACGCTGCGCAACTACTACCTGCCGGCCATCGCGCTGACGGGACTGCTCGCCGCCGCCGGCCGCGTCGCCACCGTCGCCGTGCTGCTGGCGTGGGCCTGGCCGTTCGTCGCCGCGCGCCAGGAACAGCACGCCGCCGACCGGCAGTCGGCGGCGATGCACCAGGCCCTGCTCGAGCTCGACGCCAAAGCGCCACCCGGCCCGCTGTTCGTCGCCGGCCTGCCACACACGAGCCCGCACGGCCTCACCGTGCAGCTGCACTACTTCGTCGACCGCTTGCTGCGGCCGCCGTTCGCCGACTCGACGCGGGCGCTCTACGCGCTGCGACCGCTCGCCGACAGCCCCGCGGTCTCGCGGCTCTGGCCACCGGGCGCCCCGGCCCTGGCGCCGCTGGCGGGCGCCACCTTCGATTTCCTCGCGCCCTCGACGCTCGGCGCCGTGCCCGCCACCGCGCCGCTGCCCGAGCTCGTCGTCACCGGCGACGATCACGGCGTGTTCGACTTCTCGACCACGCGGCTCGAAGCGCTCGAGCAGGGCCTCAGCACCACCCTGACCACGCCGGGTGTTCGTGGCCCTTGGTACCGCCTCACGGTGTTCACCGCCTGCGGTTACCTCGCCAGCGTCTGCCCCGATCACGCCGACGCCGGCCGCGACGGCCAGATCGACAGCCTGCGCCTGCTCGCGGGGCCGCGCAAGGCCTTCTACGCGCCGGGCGCCTTCCTCGGCGACGGCCTGACCGTGCCGGCCACGACCGACCTCGACACGGACTTCCCGCTCCTGCTCGAGGCCGGCACCGTCGACGCCACCACGGCGACGTTCACGCCGACCCACCGCGCCACCCGCCTGCTGCGCATGCGCCTCGACCGCGGCTACCCGGCCTGGGTGCGGCGCGTGCAAGGCCGGTGAAGTCCGCGACCGGGACCAGCCACCGGCCACTGCCACCGACGCCTCGGCGGCGACGCGAAGGAAGTGCGGGCACCCCGGGGAATTGGCGATAACCTGACTTCGCTCGACCGATGCCACCGCTCAAGCCCTCCATTGGCACCGCCACCCAGGGGATGTCCAACCGCCGCGTCGCCACCGTGCTGGCCGTCGCCGTGCTCGTGGCGCTGCTGCTGCGCCTGCCGCTGCTCGATCGCCCCGTCTGGTTCGACGAGGCGTGCATGTCGCACCAGCGCATCGGCACCTGGCCGCAGCTCTGCGCCACGCTCTACGTCGACATCCACCCGCCGCTGTTCGTGGTGTTCATGTACGCGTGGAACCACCTGTTCGGCGACGGGGAGCTGGCGCTGCGGCTGCCGGCGTTGCTGGCCGGCCTGCTGTCGATCCCGCTGACGTTCTGGACCGGCCACCGCCTGGTCGGCCAACCCGCGGCGCTGCTCGCTGCCTGCCTGCTGGCGCTGTCGCCGGTGCACGTGTGGTACTCGGCGGAAGCGCGGCTCTACCTGCCGATGCTGCTGTCGGTGCTGCTCGCCATCGGCACCTTCGATCGCCTGCTCGACCCGGCCCCGGGCCCGCGCCGCGCGCTGTGGCTCCTGCACGTGGCGAACGTGCTGTTCCTGCTCGGCCTGCACTACTACCTCGTGGCCATGGTCACGACGCTGGCGGTGCTGGCGCCGCTGTTCGCCCGCGGCCGGTCGCAGACGGCGATGCGCCTGGTCTTCTGGCACGGCCTCGGCATCCTGCTGCTCGGCGGCTACGTGCTGGCCAAGCGCGGCCAAGGCGCCTTCGAGACCTCGCAGGACTACCTGCGCGCGCTGACGCCAGCGGGGCTGTTCGACTTCGTCTTCGACTGGTGCTGGACCGGCCACACGCTGGCGCCGACCGCGGCGTGGAACAGCACCGACCCGCTGCCCGGCGGCGTCGCCGGCGAGTGGCTGCAGCGCCTCGCCAGCGGCCTCGGCGCGGGACTGCTGCTGCTCGGCACCATCGCCGTGCTGCGCCGCGCCCGCAGCAACGGCCGCTCGCTGCTGGTGTTGGTCGGGCTGTTGACCCTGCCGGGGTTCCTGCTCGTGCTGGCGGCGCTCGGCTTCGAGCAGACCTACCTCGAACGCAGCCTGATCGCGGCGCTGCCGTTCGTCTTCCTGCTCGCCGCCGCCGGCGCGACGCTGCCGCGCGGCGCCGCCGGCCGCGCCCTGCAGGTCGCCGCCCTGGCCGGCGTCACCACCACGCTGGTCGGCCTCTACGTGTTCAAGGACCGCTGCTGGACCGTCTACAAGCCCAACTCGGACTGGCGCGCGGTCGCCACCTGGCTCGGCGGCGAGATCGACCGCGGCGGCGCCGGCCGGCCGGTGTTCACCTCGACGCCGAACGCGCGGCCGCTGGCCTACTACGACGCCCGCATCCAGGACGTGAAGAGCCTGCAGCAGGACCTCGATCCGGCGCAGCTCGGCAAGAAGGTGGCGAAGCTCGGCGGCGGCTGGCTCGGCGCCTATGCCGAACGCACCTTCCGCGACTTCGTCGCCGGCAACCAGGAGCTGCTCGCAGGTGCCAAGCTGCGTGTCTACCGGGCCAAGCCGGAGCTCGCCGACCTCGACCTGCCGCATCGGCTGCGCGACGACGTCTGCTACCTCGTGCGCGACCACTGGCACCCGCACCCGTCGGTCGACGACTCGATCGAACGCCTGCTGCAGAACCCGCGGGTGGAGACCATCGAGTGCTTCCACTTCACCGGCATCACGGTTACCAAGGTGAGGATCCGACCGTGAGCGAACCCCAGCCCCCCTACGACGTCTCCGTCGTCATCGCCTGCTACCAGGAAGAGGGACACCTCGAGGAATCGGTGCGCCAGCTCTGTGAGTCGCTCGACCAGACCGGCCGCAGCTACGAGCTGATCTTCCTCGAGGACAAGAGCCGCGACCGCACCGCCGAGATCATCCGGCGCCTGGTGCCGCTGGCACCGAACCGCCGCGCCGTCTACCACCAGCAGAACGTCGGCCGCGGTGGCACCGTGACCGAGGGCTTCTTGCTGGCCAAGGGCCGCATCGTCGGCTTCCTCGACATCGACCTCGAGGTGCACAGCCGCTTCCTGCCGTCGGTGCTGCAGGCGATCGACGACGGCGCCGACGGCGCCACCGCGTTCCGCCACTACGCCGTCGGCTGGCGGCCGACCGCGTTGCTGCGGCACTTCCTCAGCAGCGGCTACCGCTGGCTGTTCCGGATGATGTTCGCGGTGCCGTTCCGCGACCCCGAGACCGGCTTCAAGTTCTTCCTGCGCGACAAGATCGTGCCGGTCGTGCAACGCACGCGCGACGTCGGCTGGTTCTGGGACTCGGAGATCATGATCCTGGCCCACCAGGCCGGGCTGCAGGTCGTCGAGGTGCCGTGCCGGTTCGAGCGCCGCGCCGACAAGCAGTCGACCGTGCGCATCGTGCGCGACGTCTGGCGCTACCTCGTCGCCATCCGCGCCTTCCAGAAGCGCCAGCGGCAGGAACGGGCGGCCGCGCGCGCCGCCGCGGTGCCGACGCGGCAAGCGGGGCGGGACGCCGGCTGATCAATCCGCTGCGAGCTCGAGGTCGAGCGGCAGCGACAGGCCGACCAGGTCCTCGAGCAGCGCCGGTTCGAGCACGAAGCCACCCATGCGCTCGAGGCAGCCGCGCAGTTTGACGGTGACGCCGGCCCATCGCACACCGCGCCGCCGCAGCACCTCGCCGAAGCCGGGCCGCGCCCGCAGCAGCGCCAGCAGCTCGGCGACCTTCTCCTCCGGGAAGCGGAAACCGCCGGGCAGCACCTCGTGGATCCAGAGCCCTTCGTCGTCGAGGCCACGGCCGCGCGGGCCACGTTCGCCGCGGGCGAAGGCGCGCGTCGGCACCAGGTCGAGCAGGCGGCTCACCACCGCCGGGTCGAGTTCGTCGAGCACGAAGCGCAGCGCCACCACCGCGCCGGGCACGACGTCGAGGTCCCGTTCGTCCCAGCCGTCGCCGAGCCAACGCCAGTGCACCTGCACGAAGAACGACTCGGCGGCGAGCCGGTAACAGGTGACGCCACGATCGCCGCTGACCGAACTGCTGCCGGGTGTGGCATGCGCCCACTCCGGGCGACGCTCCAGCAGGCGCCGTGCGAGATCGCTGCGGCTCGCGCGCAGGCGCACGAACGGCAGGCCCGGTGGCGCCAAGAGCGGCACCTCAGCGCTCCTGCGGCAACGGCGGCGGCAACCGCGGCCCCGGCACGTCGTCGGTCATGATCTCCTCGACGTCGAGCAGCACACAGCGGCACGGCACGGCCAGCAGGGAGCTCAAGGACGGCGTCGTGCGGCCCTCGTCGCCCGAGATCCACTCCTTGACGTAGGTGCCGTGCTGGCAGAGCACGCGCAGCACGAGCCGGCCCGCTTCGGCGCGCACGAGGCCGAGCACCCGCAACTGCCGTTGCCGATCGAGGTCGGCGCGGCGGTGCGCGACCCGCTGCGGCGTGCGCTGCACCGCGACCCCGGCGAACGTCGCGGCCGCGGCGAGCAGGTGCTCGTCGACGTCGCCTTCGACCTCGACCTCGGCGCGGTAGACCTTGTCGAAGTGGGTCTCCTTCCAGTAGACGATGCGCTCGCGGGTGACGCGGCGGAACGGCGCCAGCTCGATCGCCCCCTCGGCGCGGGCGACGATGTCGGCGCGCAGCGCCTCGAGGTCGAGGTCGGGGTTGCGGGCGCCGATCACCTCGAACACGAACGGCCGGCCGTGGCCGAGCATCAGCACGTCGATGTCCTCGCGACCGGCGCCGTGGAAGCGCCCGGTCTTGGCCTGCATGGCCGGCACCAGCCGCCGCGCGATCAGCTCCTGCACCGACTCGCGCGTCAGCTTGCCGAAGCCCTCGCAGGTCGGACAACCGTGGCGGCGCCGGCGGTCGCCCTTGCAGCGCGGGCAGAAGAACACCGTCTGCGGCAAGCCGCGGCGCAGCTTCCGGTAGCGGGACTCGAGCCAGAGATCGGTGCGGAAGACGGGCGGACGCGGGTCGGACATCGGCGGAGCCGGAAGGAAACCGCGCCCGCGCCCCGAGGGCAAGCCGGGGCCGTTCCGCCCCGGCTCAGCGGGCGCGGCCGGGACCGGGCGCGGCCGCCGCCTGGTGGCCGCGGCCGCCGTTCTTGCGCAAGGAGCTGTTCTGCCGCTCGGTGCGGCGCTCCAGGAAGCGACCGAGCAGGCCGAACAGCTCCTTCACCACGATCGGCGTCTGCACGAACGAGTGCACCGTGTACTTGTTCTTGTCGACGGCCATGTCGCGCACGTTGCGCGCGTTCGTCAGCACGAACAGCTCACTGGTCTGGTTGAACGAGCGCAGATGGTGCAGCAGCTTCATGGTGTCCTTCTGGCGCGGGTCGGCGCCGAGGAACACGCAGTCGAAGTGTTTGCTGCGGGCCTCGTTGATGCCTGCGAAGCCGGTGCCCACGGTGACGTGGAACTCCTCGAACTGCTGCAGGGCGACCTTGACCATGTCGCGGATGAGCGGGTCCTTCTCGACGAGCAGCACTTCCATGGGTTGACCTCGCGCCCCGTATCGACCGTCGGCCGCCCCGGCTGCTGCCGGGCCGCGAGCCGCCGTTGCCAACGGCGCTTGACCAGGACCGGCCGAGCCGCTGTCGTGCCGCCGATGAACCTCCTCGCCGGCGTCGACGAAGCGGGCCTCGGCCCGATCCTCGGCCCCCTGGTCGTCGCCGGCGTGCTGATGCGCGGCCCGGAGGGCCAGGACGCCTGGAAGGTGCTGCGCCGCCACGTCGGCAAGCAGAAGCACGAGAAGGGCAAGGTGCGCGTCGCCGACAGCAAGAAGGTGCACCAGGGCCCGCACGGCCTGCGCCACCTCGAGGCGACGGCGTTGACGTTCTGGGCGGCGCTGCACGGCGAACTGCCGACGGACCTCGGCAGCTGGCTCACGGCGCTCGGCGCCGACACCAAGGCGCTGGCCCGCTGCCCGTGGTACGAGGACCTGCTGCTGCCGCTGCCGCGCCTCGCCGACGCCGATTCGCTGCGCTTGTCGGCCGAGTTGATCGCGCGAGAGCTGCGCCGGGCCGACATGGCGCTGGTGCACATCGCCGTGCGGCCGGTCGACGTCGAGGAATGGAACCTCCTGATCGCCGACACCGACAACAAGAGCCGCGCCCACTTCCACGCCTTCGCCGAGGTGATCGGCGGCCTGCTCGAGCGCATCGGCGACGACCCGGCTGGCGACGGCCGCCGCCACCTGGTCGCCGACCGCTGCGGCGGCCGCATGCACTACGGCCAGGACCTGCGGCGGCTGTGCCCCGACGCCGCCGTCGTCGTGCTCGACGAGCAGCCGGCGTGTTCGTCCTACCGGCTCGAACGGCCGGCCGGCGACGTCACGGTGACGTTCGCCGAACGCGGCGAGGACCGCGCCTTCCCGACCGCGCTGGCGAGCTGCTTCGCCAAGTACCTGCGCGAGCTGATGGTCGAGTGCCTCAACCGCTGGTTCTGCGCGCGCGTGCCCGGGCTCGCCCCGACCGCGGGCTACTTCGTCGACGGCCACCGCTTCCTCGACGACCTGGCGCCGCACGCCGCCGCACTGCAGGTGCCGCGCGAGCTGCTCGTGCGCGTGCGGTGACGCGGCTCAGCCGTCGAAGCCCGGGTCCGGCAGACGGTCCGGACCGTTCGCCGCCGCCACCGCGAGCTGGTCGCAACGTTCGTTCTCGACGTCGCCGGTGTGACCACGCACCCACCGCCAATCGACCGTGTGCCCGCCGATCGCTCGCAACAGGCGCTCCCACAGGTCGCGGTTCTTGACCGGCTCCTTGGCCGCCGTGCGCCAGCCACGACGCTGCCAACCGTCGAGCCAGCCCTTGGTCAGGGCGTGGATCAGGTACTGCGAATCGGACCACAGCGTCACCGCGCACGGCCGCGTCAGCGCTTCGAGGCCGACGATGGCGCCGAGCAGCTCCATGCGGTTGTTGGTGGTGCGCTGGAAGCCCTGCGACAGCTCCTTGCGGTGCTTGCCGGCCAGCAGCACGGTGCCGTAGCCGCCGGGGCCCGGGTTGCCGAGGCAGGCGCCATCGCTGTAGATCGTCACCTTGCTGGTCATCGGCACGATGCCTTACGCGACCGGTGCACCGGCGACAACGATCGTCTGGGCGAGCCTGGTCCGGGACCGGGTAGCATGCGCCCATGCTCGCCGGCCCTGCGCGCTGCTTCTTCCTGCTGCAGGGCCTGCTCGTGATCGCCTGGTGGTGCTGGCTTCTCGCCGTGCCGGCAGCCCGGGCGGCGTTCGTGCCGGGAGGGCTCGACGCCGCGAGCCTCATCGCCTGGGCTCCGGCGGACCTGCTGCTGCTCGCGCCGGCGTCGCTCGGCGCCGCGTTGCCCTGGCGGCAGCGGCCGGCGGTACACCTGGTGTTGCCGTGGTGCGTCACCGCGGCCCTGGCCTACGCCGCGCTCTGGTGCGTCGCCGCCAGCGCCCGGCACGGTGGCGGCTGGTCAGCCGGGGTCTGCATGAGCGCCGCCGCGCTCGGCAGCGGCCTCGCGGCGAGCTGGCGCAAGCCAAGCCCACCGGTGCCGACGTGAGCATGTTCCGCCCCGCCCGCGAACACCCAACGTGGCGGCACGCGCTGCACACCCTGCTGCAGGTCGTCGCCTTCTGGGGCTGCTGCCTCGGCCTGCTGCCGGCGGCGATCGAGGCCGGCGAACGCGCACTCGGCTGGCCGCCCATGGCGTGCCCCGCCGGCGCGTGGCTCGGACCGCTGTTGTTCGCCAGCGCCGGCGCCCTCGGCCTCTGGTCGGCCGCCGTCCTGGTGTGGCGCGGCGGTGGCACCCCGCTGCCGTTGGCCAGCGCCCGCCGCTTCGTCGTCAGTGGTCCCTACCGCTGGCTGCGCAACCCGATGGCCCTTGCCGGCATCGTGCAGGGTGTGGCCGTCGGGCTGTGGCGCGACCGCGCCTCGATCGTCGTCTACACGATCGCCGGGGCCGTCGTCTGGCACACGTTCGCGCGCCCCGCCGAGGAACGCGACCTGGCCGCCCGCTTCGGCGCGGCCTTCGCGCGCTACCGGCAGGAGGTGCCGTTGTGGTTGCCGTGGCGGGCGCCGACCCCGGCCGAACGTGCGGCCGCCTTGCTGATCGCCACCGCCGGCTTGCGGGCGGCCACCGCCGCGACGTGCTCGTGGCCCCTGGCCATCGCGGTCGTGGCCACCGCGGCGCCGCTCGTCTACTGGCTGTGGTCGCGCCCCCACCCATCGCCGGCGAAGCGCACGAGCTCCGGCCACAACGAGGCGAAGTCGCCGGCGAACGCCTCGTAGTCGCGGCGCAGCTCGTCGCCGCCGAGCCCGAGCCCGTTCTCGCGCGCCAGCCGCCGCGACATCGCCTGCAGGATCGTGCGCATGCCGTCGAGCGAGCCGTAGGCCAAGAGCCAACGCTGTTCGGCGAGGCGCGGCGCCACTCGCTGCAGGTCCGGCGGCAGCACGGCGCTGTGTGCCGTCAGTTCGGCGTGCACCGCCGCAGCGAACTGCGGCAGCGGCCCGCCGTCGCCGTGTTGCCCCCACTCGCGGGCCAGGAAGTGGTCGTAGAAGACGTCGACGAGCACGCCGGCGAAACGGCGCAGCGGCGGCGACACCCGGCGGCGGCTCTGCGCCACCACCGGGTGCGCATCGACGAAACGATCGACGGCGCGGTGGTGCCGGATGCCGTGTACGAGGGCCGGTGGCAGCGTGGTGAGGTCGACGCCGCGCACGAAGTCGCCGGCGAGGCAACCGACGCGCACGAGGCCGGGGGCCGGCGCGAGCCGCAGGTGCGCGAGCCAGTTCACGGCGCTGCCGACGCGCGGCTCGCGGCGGCGGCGAGCTCGGCGCGCAACGCCCGCTTGGCGATCTGGCCGATGACGACGAACGCCACCACCGTCGCGGTGATCGCCGACACCGTCGTCCACGGCGAGGCGCCCTGCTGCCAGTCGAGGTCCTGCAGCCCGGCGCCGACCAGCGCGGCGGCGATCGCGCGCGGCGTGATGCCGAGCGCGGTGGCGGTGGCGAACACCCCGCCGCGCACGCCGAACGCGGCCAGCAGCAGGTTGGTGGTCGCGAACGGCATCGCCGGCGACAACCGCAGCAGCGCGATGATCCAGATCGACCGCCAGGGACCACGGCCGAGCAGGGCCCGGTGCACGGCCAGCGCGCGCGGCGAGTCGGCGAGCGCGCGCAGCGCTCGTTCGCCGACCAGCGGCTGCAGCAGCCGGTGGCCGAGCACGGCGCCGATGCCGATCACGAGCCACGCCGCCACGGTGCCGAGCAGACCGCCGAACAGGAAGCCCGCCGCCACCGACGTCACGTGCGTCGGCAGCAGCGCGGCAGCGGCGCAGAAGGCCCCGAGCGGCACGTACCAGGCGGCGGACCAGGGTTCGCCGGCGAACCACGGCACCCAGTGCCCGGTGGTCGCGGCGAGCACCGTGGCACCGAGCAACGGCACCAGCATCGACAGCAGCAGCAGCGGCCCGGCCGGACCGAGCGCGCGCAGGCGCTGGCGCGAGCGCACCAGGAACGACGGCCGGCTGGAACCCATGGCCGCGCAAGTTCGGCCAGGCGGCACCACGAGGCAAGGGGGCAGAACCGACGCGTGCCTGCGGCGGGTCGTCTGCCTACACTGCTCGCCCGCGATGAGCACCGAACTGCCGACGAAGTACGACCCCAAGACCCTCGAGGCCGCCGTCACCGCCCGCTGGCTCGAGCAGAAGGCGTTCGCCGCGGCGCCCGACCTGCGCCAGCACCGCTACGTCGTCATGATGCCGCTGCCCAACGTGACCGGCGCCCTGCACATGGGCCACGCCATGGACAACGTCATGCAGGACCTGCTGATCCGCTGGCACCGCATGCAGGGCGACAACACGCTGTGGCAGGCGGGCCTCGACCACGCCGGCATCGCCACCCAGGCGGTGGTCGAGAAGCGGCTCAAGGAGATCGACGGCAAGACGCGCCACGACGTCGGTCGCGACGGCCTGGTGCAGCGCATCCACGACTGGGCCGCGGTGTCGAAGCAGCGCATCGTCGCCCAGCAGCAGGGCATGGGCTGCTCGTGCGACTGGGACCGCGCCCGCTTCACGATGGACGAGGTCTGCGCCCGCAGCGTGCGCTGGACGTTCTTCGCCATGTTCCGGGACGGCTTGATCTTCCGCGGCAACCGCCTGGTCAACTGGGACTGCGCGCTGGAGACCGCGGTCGCCGACGACGAGCTCTACAAGGAGACGGTGCAGGGCAAGTTCCACTACCTGCGCTACCCGATCGCCGACGCCGCGCCGGGGGAACCGGACCACGTGGTGGTGGCGACGACGCGGCCCGAGACCATGCTCGGCGACACCGCGGTGGCCGTGCACCCCGACCCGGCGGCGGCGCTCGCGCAGACGATCGCGGCGCAGCGCGAGAAGGTGGCGGCGGCGCCGGCCAAGGAGCGCAACGAGGCGGTGGCCGAGCTCGAACGGCTGCAACAACGTGCGGCCGAGCTGCTGCCGCGGCTGCTGCAGTTCGTGGCCATGGCGAAGGCCGGCCGCAAGGTGAAGCTGCCGCTGGTCGACCGCGTCATCCCGCTGCTGCTGGACGAGTGGGCCGACCCGTCGCTCGGCACCGGCTGCGTCAAGATCACCCCGGCGCACGACCCCAACGACTACCTGGTCTGGCAGCGCCACCCGGCGATCGGCGCCGTCAACGTGCTGGCGCCGAACGGCACCATCAACGAACGCGGCGGCCGCTACCGCGGCCTCGATCGTTTCGTCGCCCGCAAGAAGGTGATGGCCGACCTGGGCCAGCTCGGCCTCGTCGAGCGGGTCGAGGACCGCAGCATCGAGATCGACCACAGCGACCGCAGCAAGACCATCGTCGAGCCCTACCTGTCGAAGCAGTGGTTCGTGCAGATGGCCGACGTCGACGGCGGCGTGCTGATGGGCCGCGGCACCAACAAGCAGTTCCGCGCCGCCGGGCTCGCGCAAGCGGCGCTCGACGCCACCGCCGGCCGGCTGCCGCCGCTCGCCGACGGCACCCCGCGGGCACAGGTCGCGTTCCACCCCGACCCCGAGCGCTACCGCAACATGCACGACCGCTGGCTCGGCGAGAAGCGCGACTGGTGCATCAGCCGCCAGCTCTGGTGGGGTCATCGCATCCCGGTGTGGCGCGGCACCGTGCCGCGGCAGGGGCTGCTCAATCTGGAGGGCATCCTGCAAGGCCAGGA